>JAEZIF010000054.1 GCA_023416135.1 Pseudomonadota bacterium | reverse complement strand
GCCCCTTCCGCAAGTCCGCCCGCATCGTCGGTGACGTGATGGGCAAGTATCACCCGCACGGCGACTCGGCGATCTACGACGCCATGGTGCGCATGGCGCAGGACTTCTCCATGCGCCTGCCGCTGATCTCCGGGCAGGGCAATTTCGGCTCGATGGACGGCGATCCGCCGGCCGCCATGCGTTACACCGAGGCGCGCCTGGCGCCGGCGGCCGAGACGCTGCTGGCCGACATCGACAAGGATACGGTCGAGTTCCAGCCCAATTACGACGAGCGCGAGCAGGAGCCGACGGTCCTGCCGGCCGCGTTCCCCAACCTGCTGGCCAATGGCGCGGGCGGCATCGCCGTCGGGATGGCCACCAACATCCCGCCGCACAATCTCGGCGAACTGATCGACGCTTGTTGCGCCCTGATCGACAATCCCGAACTCACCATCCAGCAGATCATGGACATCGTGCCGGGGCCGGACTTCCCGACCGGCGCGAGCATCCTCGGCCGCAACGGCATCCGCGCGGCCTTCGAACTCGGCCGCGGCTCGCTGATCATGCGGGCAAAGACGCGGGTCGAAGAGAGCCGAGCCGGCCGCGAATCCATCATCATCTCTGAGATCCCCTACCAGGAGAACAAGGCGCGCCTGCACGAGCGCATTGCCGAGGTGGTGCGTGACAAGAAGGTCGAGGGCGTGGCTGAGGTTCGCGACGAGAGCGACCGCGATGGCGTGCGCCTCGTCGTCGAGCTGAAGCGTGACGCGATGGCCGACGTGGTGCTGAATCAGCTCTACCGCTACACGCCGCTGCAGACGAACTTCAGCGTCAATGCGCTGGCACTGGACGGCGGCCGGCCGCGGCTGATGAGCCTCAAGGAACTCCTCGAGGCCTTCATCCGCTTCCGAGCCGAGGTGCTGACACGGCGCACCAACTACGAATTGCGCCATGCCCGCGACCGCGCCCACGTGCTGGTCGGTCTCGCCATCGCCGTTGCCAATATCGACGAGGTGATCGAGATGATCCGCCGCTCGCCCGACCCGGTGGCGGCGCGTGAGCGCCTGATGGCGCGCGACTGGCCGGCGGCCGACGTGGCGCCGTTGATCGTGCTGATCGCCGAGCCGGGCCGCGAGGTCTCGCCCGAGGGCACCTACAGGCTGTCCGAGGCGCAGGCCCGCGCCATCCTCGAACTGCGCCTGCAGCGCTTGACCGGCCTGGAGCGTGACAAGATCGCCGAGGAGCTGACCGAGGTCGCCAGGCTGATCGAGGGCTATCTCGAGTTGCTGGCGGATCGCGGCAAGCTGTTCGCGCTGATGCGCACGGAGCTGCTCGAGATCAAGGAGCAGTACGCCACGCCGCGGCGCACCGAGATCCTCGACAACGAGTTCGAGGAGGATATCGAGGACCTGATCCAGCGCGAGGACATGGTCGTCACCGTAACGCACGGCGGCTACGTCAAGCGCGTGCCGGTCTCGGCCTATCGCGCTCAGCGCCGGGGTGGCAAGGGGCGTGCCGGCATGGCCACGCGCGATGACGATTTCGTCTCGCGCCTGTTCGTCGCCAACACGCATACACCCGTCCTGTTCTTCTCCAGCCGCGGCATCGTCTACAAGCTGAAGGTCTGGCGCCTGCCGCTCGGCGCGCCGCAGGCGCGCGGCAAGGCCTTCGTCAACCTGCTGCCGCTCAGCGAAGGCGAGACGATCAGCGCCATCATGCCGATGCCGGAGGACGAGGCGAGCTGGGCCACGCTCAACGTCATGTTCGCCACGGCACGCGGCGGCGTGCGCCGAAACGAGCTCAGCGACTTCGTCAACGTCAACCAGAGCGGCAAGATCGCCATGAAGTTCGAGGGCGATGACGCTGGTGACAGGCTGATCGGCGTCAGCGTCTGCAGCGAGGAGCAGGACGTGCTGCTCGCCACCCGGCAGGGGCGCGCCATGCGCTTTCCCGTCTCGACCGTGCGTGTGTTCGCCAGCCGTAATTCGACGGGCGTGCGCGGCATCGCGCTGGCCGAGAGCGACGAGGTGATCTCGATGTCGCTGGTCGACAGCGGCAAGGGCATCACGGCCGAGGAGCGCGAGGGCTATTTGCGCTGGTCGCGCGCCCTGCGTCAGGCCGAGAACGTCGCCGAGGCGACCGAGGAGGAGGCGGCACCGTCCGCCGATGAGGCCACGGCCGCTGCCGCGACTTTGTCGGACGAGCGCTACAGGGAATTGCAGGGCAAGGAGGAGTTCGTGCTCACCGTCGCCTCTTCGGGCTTCGGCAAGCGGACCTCGGCCTACGAGTACCGGGTGACTGGGCGCGGCGGCAAGGGCGTCGAGTTGATGAGTCTGGCCAGGGGCGGCGAGGTCGTGGCGGCACTGCCGGTACTTGACAGCGACCAGATCATGCTGGTGACTGATGGCGGCACGCTGATCCGCTGTCCGGTGGATGGAATTCGCATTGCGGGCCGCGGCACACGCGGCGTACGCATCGTCAATGTCAGCGAGGGCGAGCGCGTGGTGTCCGCAGTGCGCATGGGCGAGGACGACGCCAACGGCAACGGCGACGCCCACGCCGAAACAAACGGTGGATAAGGACCTCCCGTGTCGTTAAGACTTCGCCGCCGCTTGAGGCGCATCAGTCATGGGGAAGTTGGGGGCAGGCATGGCGTCAGACCGCGTCGGCGTGTATCCGGGCACGTTCGATCCCATCACCAGCGGGCACATGGAAGTGGTGCGCCGTTCCTTGCGCCTCGTCGACAAGCTGGTGATCGGGCCGGCCACCAACATCGGCAAGGGTCCGCTGTTCTCGCTGCAGGAACGCATCGACATCATCAAGGACGACATCGAGGACTTCTCGGCGGCCGACAAGGCGCGCATTCAGATCGTGCCGTTCGACGGGCTGCTGATTCACTTTGCCCGCGAGGTCGGCGCTTCGGTGATCATCCGCGGGCTGCGCGCGGTCTCGGACTTCGAGTACGAGATCCAGATGGCCAACATGAACGCTCGCATGGAGCCCAACATCGAGACCATCTTCCTGATGGCCTCGGACCGGCACCAGTTCATCGCCTCCTCGCTGGTCAAGGACATCGCCCGGCTGGGCGGCGACACCTCCCAGTTCGTGTCAAAGAAGGTCTTTCAGCGCCTGAAGGACAAGTTCAAGAAATCCTGAGGGGGCAGGCCGCCGCGTTGACCGGGCGGCCCGCTCATCTTATACGGGCGCCGCGCGGGGCTTCGGCCCTCCGCGCCAGGCCGGAGCGAGCCCGTAGCTCAGCGGTAGAGCATCTGACTTTTAATCAGGTGGTCGTAGGTTCGATCCCTACCGGGCTCACCA
>JAEZIF010000020.1 GCA_023416135.1 Pseudomonadota bacterium | reverse complement strand
ACCAGCCCGAGTTGCGCGTCGAGCTCGACTTCGAGCCGGGCCAGGTCCAGTACGTCAACAATCGCGCGACCGGCCATGCGCGCACCGAGTTCGTCGATCATCCCGAGCCCGAGCGCAAACGGCATCTGGTGCGTCTCTGGCTGCGCGACGCGGGCCGCCGCGGTTATCGCGGCTGATGGTTGATCCGATCAATCAATCTTGAAGTCCGGCGGCGCGGCCGCACAATGTCGGCATGAAGGACCGTTACACGACCTTCGCCGGCTACAATGCCTGGGCGAACCGCCGCCTCTACGAGGCGGCTGCGGGCCTGTCCGATGCGGAGTATCGCGCCGACAAGGGCGCGTTCTTCAAGTCGATGCACGGCACGCTCAACCACCTGCTGGCCACCGACCGGATCTGGATGAAGCGGTTCACCGGCGAGGGCGAGGCGCCAGACCGGCTGGACGCCATCGTGCACGAGCGCCTGGCCTACCTGCGAGCGGCACGCGAGGCCGAGGACCGGCGCATCGTCGCCTATATCGACAGCCTCGACGAGGCACGGCTCAGCGGCGTCATCCGCTATCGCCGCGTGTCCACCCCCGATGAGTTCGTGCAGAAGCTGACGCCGGCGCTGGACCACTGGTTCAACCACCAGACCCATCATCGCGGTCACGCGCATATGATCCTGACCAGCCTCGGCAAGCCGGCGCCGGAGCTCGACCTGCTGTATTATCAGCGCGAGGCCGAGGCAGGCCGCGCCTGAACAGGAGTGTCGCGATGCATTGGTCGGCGTTGCTCGTCACGTTGCTGGTTGCCGCCTGTGCCGATTCGAGCCAACCGGCGCAAAGGGAATTCTCCGTTCCCGATCGGATGCTGGGCTACACCTACAGCGGCGGCACGACCAGACCGATCGCAAACACGCAGACCGGCGTCGTCAGCGGCTCCTCACTGCAGTCGGCATACTGACTGGCGCCGGCTCTGGCGCGGCCAGCTCGAATCGCAGGTCGCCAGGATGCGCCCCGTGTCTGAGACCATGGCGCCGGTCCAGGCGCCGGCCTTGCCAGGCTCGAGCACCATGGCGCCGTGATCCATCAGGCCGACCACCTCGGCATCGATGCCGTCGAGCTTCGGCACCAGGACCGGCTGCTTGTCGTCGGGCGACGGCGGCACCGGCTGGACGTGCGACAGCACGATGCCCGCCGTGCCGACGATGAGTTGCGGCGGGCGGCGGTCGCCGAAGCCGATCGCCTGGAAGCGGTGCATGTGACCTGACAGGACCGCAGTGACGTTGTCCGGCAGACCGTCGGGAAAGGCCTTTGCCAGGGCGGCCTGCTGGGTGACGTTGATGAAGCCATAGGGCTCGTTGCCGGCGGGGCCGCCCTTGATCCTCTTCACCACGCCCCACAACGGCCGATGGGTGACCAGCCAGGTCGGCCGCCGCTCGCCCAGGATGGCGGCGACGCGCCGGTACTGTTCGACATAGGCGTCGAGATTGTAGAGGTAGGCATCGCCGGCGTTCGCGGAATCGGTCGAGACGATGTCGAGCTCGCCGAGCTTGAGCCGCATGGCCGACCTGATCCGGATGGGAAGGGACTGTCCCTCGAACGGCTGGGTCGGCGGCTTGGGCCAGGCCCCCAGCCGCCAGCCCGGCGGGGTCTGCGGCCCGCAGGCCTCCTGGCCGTTGTCGCCGCCCAGCAGCACCGACGCCGGATCGAGGAGATAATACCAGCCCGGCCCGCCGCGGCTGCAAAGCTCGTGGTTGCCGCGCACCAGCAGCCAGGGCGCCGTCTTCATCAGGCGCGCGGCCGGGACGAAGAAGTCGTCGCGCCAGGCTGGCCAGACGTCCGGCACCGGGCTGCCCTGCATGTTCTGGCTCCAGTAGCCTGGGCCCAGCGGCTCCTCGGGAACGTCCTCGTCGTCGAGATCGCCGGTGTCGTAGATCTTCACCGTGAGCGGCCGGTCATAGCCGGTGACGCGCGGCGGCAGAACCATGTCGCGGGGCGTGTTGCGGTAGTTGTAGTCGCCGACATGGATGATGAGATCGGCGCTGAGGCGCTTCTCGTCCTCGGCGATGACGCCGAACGGCCAGACCTTGGTGAAGCCGTCGCCGGTGCAGGGCTGCGGCTTGTGAGGAAGATCGCCGCGGCAGCCGCTGTCGCCCATCAACAGCACACGCCGCGGCGTCGCGGGCGTGACCACCGGCAGCTCGAGGCGGCGCCCGTCGACCAGCACGGCACCCGCCTCGCCGAACGGATAGAGGGTCTCGCAGACCAGCACG
Organism: Pseudomonadota bacterium; assembly: GCA_023416135.1. Classification (GTDB taxonomy): domain Bacteria; phylum Pseudomonadota; class Alphaproteobacteria; order Reyranellales; family Reyranellaceae; genus Reyranella. The sequence goes on along the minus strand of JAEZIF010000020.1, from coordinate 1,718 downwards.
TCGCGGAAATGTCCCCCCGGCGGGCGCTGGCGCGGAGTCATCACCTGCCAGGCGCCCGAGGCGCGCTGCAGCATCGGACAGCTCGTCGCGTGCTCGACGACGGCACGTGCCATGGCGACGGGCTGTCCGTCGGCCCCCTCGCCCCACAGGACGAAAGCAAAAGAGGCGGCCGACTGCGCGCGTGCCGCCGCCGCCATGCAGAGAATGGCAAGAACGACGAGAACGCTGCGCATCGAAGACTCTCCGGCCTGGTCCGCGGACCATAGCAAAAAGCCTCACGGTGCGAGGACTCTTTGCGTCTCCTGCAACGGCGCGCTTCGGCGGCCACGCGCTGCGGCGGCCGGGTAACCGGCCGATCGTGAGCACTTTGCCGAGGCACTCCCGACAGCTGGCATCCCCGAATAGCGCTACATCGTAGCTCTCTCCAGCCACCTGCGCGGCGCTCGGAACGACAGGTACCCGCTCCCCACTTGTTCATTCTTGTCGGCTGCTCATCTCGATCTAGAAGTTGAGGGCGGCGCTGACCAGCCAGCCCGTGACTCCCGGACCCGCAATGGCAGATGCGCGTACTGTCGCTCCCTGCACACCAGGGATGACGCTTGGTGCGATGATCTGCAGTCCGCCGCCAACCTCGGCGAACGCGTTGAACCCCAGCACGCTGCGATTGGTTTCCGTCAGCCAGGTGCCCCTGGCGTACCCCAACCAGCGCACGGCATTGGTGGAGATGTGCCAACCTGTCGGGCCGGTGAGGGTGACGGACGCGGTTGCGACGCCGAAGGTGCCATTGTCCTGCAGAGCGCTGCTCGATGCTCCCGCCACCAGCGCAACGAGTTCATTGTAGCGGGCTTGGGCCTTGAGGTTCATGTCGCCGCGCAGCGGAGCGTCGTAAATCAGTTCCAGTGCACCCCCCAGCAACACGGAGTCCAAGGACGCGCCGCTGAGGATACCGCTGACCTGAGCGCGCGCGAGGACCGAGTTGGGACCGTAGAACTGCGCATCACTGTCGACGTAGGAGTATCCGGCGAGCACGATCGGCCGGATTTTGAAACCGCTCCCCAGGGGAACGTCGATACCGCCACCGGCAAGAGCCGAGAAGGAATTGAATGACAGCTTCACGCTGTTCGGAGAGTTGCCGTCGCTGGTCAGCGGGAAAGTCCGGCTGGCGGTGAGGTAGCCGAGGGTGATCTCTGCATAGGGCGCCACACCAGAGAGAAAGCCGCCTTCGATCGGAGTGAAGCTGTGACTGATCGGCAGCTGGAAGCTGTTGAGGTCGAAGCTGCTGTAGTACCGCGCGGCAGCAATCCCCGGGGTGCCGCCGAAGATGGAGAAGGTCTGAAATGCGCGGCCCAATCCTTGGCTGTGCGTGACACCTTCCGGCCCCAAGGTCACTGTCTGCGCGTTGCCCGATGAAGCATGGGCAAGAACTACGCTGCCGGAGATCAGCGCCACGTGCATCCAACGCCGTCTTGATGGCTTCACGTCATGACTCCTTGAGGAGGGAGCAACCCTACCTTAATGGGCGCAAGGGCGATTGCACGCCTGAATGCGCATCGGACGGGACCAAGTCCGGCCCTGTGCGGCCACTGCCGAGGTCGGAAATCGCGCTTCCTCTTGCCCGACTGTCGACGCGCTTCTACGATTTATCAGAACGGGACAGGGGAATTGCCAGGGCACCCTCGCCGTCTGACGATGTGAATGTGGCCGCGCGCCTCGAGGCA
>JAEZIF010000436.1 GCA_023416135.1 Pseudomonadota bacterium | reverse complement strand
TTCTTGCGCACCGCCTCGGCCAGCGCGCTGGCCGCCGCCTCGGGCGTCGCGAAGCCCTGCAGCGTGGCCGCCGGCTGGGCCGGCTGCTGGGCGAGCGCACCGGCAGCGAAGGCCAGGGACAGGGCGGCAGCGAGCAGGCCGCGTCGCAACATCGCGCTCATCGCCGGAAACCTCCGCCACGCTCGAAACCACCGCCCCCTCGCTCGAAGCCGCCGCCTCTGTCGAAGCTTCGGTCGCCCCACGACGAGCGACCGCGGTCGTAGTCGCGATTGACCTGCCCACCGCGATCGACGCCGTCGAAGGCGCTGCTGCGGCCTTCGCTGCCGCGCGCCTCGGGACGCTGCGCCGCGCCGCGGTCGGCAGCCGTCCCTCCTCCTCGGCCTTCGAGCTGGCCGCGGAACTGCTCGCGCTGCTGGGCGCCCGGCCGCGTCTGCTTGTAGCGTTCGCGCTCGGCCTGTGTGCGGTAGGGCACGCCATCGCGATGCGCCGGATCGTGGCTCCACTGGCCATCGCGATAGCGGTTGGCGTCGAAGTTGTTGACGCTGATCGTGGTCGCGCGGTTGACGTTGACGGTGGTGTAGCTGGCGCCCCAGCCGCCGCCGGACCAGCCCCAGTGCCAGCCGCCGAACATCGCCGTGCCGGCCGCGACTCCCAGTCCGAACATCATGCCGGTCATCAACGCCGCGCCGTAGTTGGGCGGCGGCGGATAGTAGACCGGCGGATAGGCGGGATAGGGCCACGGCCCATAGGCCCAGGTCGGATTGTAGTACGGCACGTAGACGACTTCGGGATTGGCCGGCTCGATGACGATGGCGCTCGCCGATCCGCCCCCTTGGCCAGACGTCTGCGTCGTGACCTTCTGCTGCGGCGTCGTCTTGAGGTTGCCGGCCGCCGCCGCCTTGGCGCGCAGGCGCTGGATGGAGTCGGCCACGTCCTTCTGCTGGCCGATCATCGCGTCGCCGAGCTTCTGGGTCCAATCGAGATTGTTGTTCATCATCGACAGGACCTGCGGGAAGGCGACCAGCGACTTCACGCTGACGTCCCAGCTCTTGTCCTTGACTGCGGCGACTGCCGCGTCGCCCTTGAGATTGGCATTGGCCTGCGTCCAGCGCGTCGCCTCGACCACCTCCAGGGGATAGGTCGACGCCATCAGGGTCTGCGACAGCAGCGCGTCGGGATAGAGCGCGATCGGCGCCAGCATCTGGTCGAGCTGTTCGGGCGTGAAAGGCTTCCTGGAATCCTGCGCCCAGAGGCCGGCCGGCCCCAGCGTCAGGGCCAGCACCGAAAAGCCCAGCAGGTGACGCCTGTTCATATCTCGCCCTTGTTTAGTGCTCGAAGACGTCGGCGCACACTAGCGGTAGAGGATGCGCCCCGTCCAGCGCATCACGCCAGGCGATAGACCTCGACCGGCTCGTCGTGGCCCTTGACCAGCCGGTGTTCCGGCGTGAGCGGTCCGAGGCCCAGCGCGTCGCGATCGCGGATCGCCCCCATGGTGCTGCCGCTCGCCAGCACGACGATGTCCTCGCCGTCCTTCATGAACTCCTTGCCGAGCTGCTCGAAGCGCTGGGCGATGTTCACGGTGTCGCCGACCACGGTGAAGTTGACGCGGCCCGGCGCGCCGATGTTGCCCACCACCACCGGGCCGGAATGCAGCCCGATGCGGACGCGGATCGGCGCCTGGCCGGCAGCGCGACGCGTGGCATTGTCCTCGCCGATGACGCGGGCAATGGCCAATGCCGCCCGCACCGCATGGTCGGCATGATCCTCCATGCGCGACAGGCCGCCCCAGACCGCCATCACGGCGTCACCGATGTACTTGTCGATCACGCCGTGCTCATGATCGATGCAGGCGCCCAGCAGAGCGAAATGATGGTTCAGCAGGTCGGCGGTCTGCTGCTCGGGCAGGTCCTCGGCCTGCGGCGTGAACTCGACGATGTCGCTGAACATCACCGTGACGTTGCGGCGGCGCGAGCGCACGGCATCCTCGCCGAGCTCCATCAACCGGAACACCAGGCGGTGCGGCACGTAGGCGCCGAACCACTTCAGCGCGCCGCGCGCCTTGTCGAGGCTGTGGCCGGCATCGTCTATCTCGCGCAGGCGCGAGCTGCGATGGAACGGCTGGTCGAACTCGAGCCGCTCGATCGCCTCGGCCGCCGAGGTGATGGTGCGTATCGAGCGCGCCATCGAGAAGCCGATCAGCAGCGCCAGCAGGACGGCGACCGCGAGCGTGGCGCCGCCGACGATGGCGCCGTTGGTCAGGCGATCGAGGTCGCTGGTGGCGTCCTCCAGCGGAAAGTACTGCCCGACCAGCCAGGGCTCGGGGCCGTAGCCGCGCAGCGCGCTATAGACGAACACCCAGCGTCGCCCCTCGGCCTCGATGACGCGGCCGACTTCACCCAGGCTGCGGTCGAGCTGCGGGTTGCGGATGGGCGTCGACCAGATCCGCGCCAGGACGGGATCGTCGATCTCCTTGATGGTCGGCAGCTGGCGGTCGGCACTGAGGCCCAGGCCGCGCGGATCGACCAGGCGGCGATGTGCCAGGACGCGGTCTTTGCCGACCAGGATGAAGTATCGGCCGTTGCTTTCGGGGCTTGCCTCGCCGATCAGCAGCGACAGGTCGCCCAGCGCCACGGTGGCCAGCAGGCCGCCGATGAAGGCGTCGTCGATGCGACGGATCGGCGTGCGCACATTGAGCACCGGCTGGTTCTGGACGTCGCCCCAGAACAATGCGCCCCAGATGGTGACATGGGAGGTCTGGAGCTCGCGGAAACGCTCCAGGCCACGCGGCAGGTCGGCCAGCGAGATGGTGTCGCGGATCACCTGGCCGTCGGGCCGGCGGCTGACGCGCACCATCTTGAGGTCGAAGGTGGCGAAGGACGCGCTCGAGATCGCCGGCACCTGGGTCATCATCACCCAGAGGGCCTCGCGCATGTCGACCGGCGAATTGATGTCGAGGCGGCCGCTGCCGGCGAGGCCGGCAACCATTTGAAGGTGGTCGCTGATGGCGTCGAGCTTGATCTTGATCGACGCCATCTGGGCATCGACCACCCGGCCGGTGCGGTCGACCATGAGCTTTTCGGCGGTATTGGTCGCACCCGCCAGCACCACGATGTAGGCGATGCCCGATATCAGCGACAGCGAGACGAACGCAAGCGCCAACGCTGCGATCAACGGCAGGCGCAGGCGCTGCTTCGCTGCGGTTCCATCGGAAGTCAGGGTCGTCACGTCCGGACCATCATACGTGGTTCCGGTCGTCTCTTCGCCTCCCCAGCGCGGGTGGCGCGCAGGGGGGGGAAGGTGTCTA
>JAEZIF010000410.1 GCA_023416135.1 Pseudomonadota bacterium | reverse complement strand
GCGACGACGACGACGACGGCGACGACGACGACGGCGACGACGGGGATGACGACGAAGGCGACGACGACGAAGAAGACGACGGGGTCGACGGCGAAGAGGAGGTCGAGGAGCAGGTCGAGGACGAGCAGGTCGAGGACGAGCAGGTCGAGGAGCAGGTCGAGGACGAGCAGGTCGAGGACGAACAGGTCGAGGACGAGCAGGTCGAGGAGGCGCGGGCGGACGAGCAGCCGGCAACGGCGGAGCCCGTCGCCGTCGCCGTCGCTGTGGCTGCGGCGGCCGGAGCCGCGGCGGCGAAGGCGGCCGAAGGCGCCGTCACCGACGTCGTTTCCCCCGATCACGCTCAGCATCTGCGGCTTCTGGAGGCGCTGATCTTCGCTGGCACCCAGGCGCTCGACGAGAAGGAGCTGGCCGACCGCCTGCCCAACGACGCCGACGTGAAGCGCCTGATCGCCGACCTCGCCGAGATGTACGCCGGCCGCGGCGTCAATCTGGTGCAGGTCGCGGGCGGGTGGGCCTTCCGCACCGCGCCCGATCTGTCGGAGAAGCTCAAGATCGAGCGGCCGGTGACGCGCAAGTTGTCGCGCGCCGCCGTCGAGACCTTGGCCATCATCGCCTATCACCAGCCGGTGACCCGCGCCGAGATCGAGCAGGTGCGCGGCGTGGGCCTCAGCAAGGGTACGCTCGATCTGCTGTTCGAGCAGAACTGGATCAAGCCGATGGGGCGCCGCCGCGCGCCCGGCAAGCCGGTGACCTGGGGCACCAGCGAGTTCTTCCTGGAGCACTTCGGCCTGCCCAGCCTCGATGATCTGCCGGGCCATGAGGAGCTTAAGGCCGCAGGCCTCTTGGACCCGCGCTCGCAACCCCCCATATTTCGGCCCGAAGAGCCCGATCTACCGCTCGAACCGGGCGAGGACGAGGCCGTCGAGCCGCTTGCCGTCGACGAAACGGGGCGCTGACGGCGCCATCGAGGCCCACAAAGAGCCTTATTCGACTTGTTGCCGGGCCTTCCGGCGGGATGCCATAATCGCCGTCACGCCGATCGCAAACGTTTTTGGGAGCATTGGGATATGGGTAGCCTCAGCGTATGGCACTGGCTAATCGTGCTGGCCGTCGTGCTGCTGCTGTTCGGCGGTCGCGGCAAGATCTCGTCGCTGATGGGCGACTTCGGCAAGGGCCTGTCGGCCTTCAAGAAGGGCGTCGGCGGCCAGGGTGACGAGACCCCGCCGCCCCAGACCGCGGGCCAGCCGGGTGACGCCGCCAAGCCGATCTCGGCCCAGGCCACCACGACGCCGCCGGGCAGCCAGCAAGTCCATCAGGACAGCGCCGCCAAGGTCTAGTGTCGGCGGCACCGTCGGTTCGCGGCAGGTAGGCCGATGTTTGGTATCGACAGCCCTGAGCTTCTGGTCATCGCGATCGTCGCCTTGGTCGTGATCGGCCCCAAGGAGCTGCCCGGCATGTTGCGCAGCTGGGGCCGATGGATGGCCCAGATGCGCGGCATGGCGTCGGAATTCCGCGGCCATGTCGACGAGATGGTGCGGCAGTCCGAACTCGACGACGTCAAGAAGCAGCTGGAAGGATCGTCGGGACTCGACCTGCAATCCCTCGATCCCACCAAGCAGATCAAGAGCGCCATCCAGGAAGGAATGGCCGAGGGCGAGAAGGCCATGGCCGAGGCCAGGAATGCCTTCGACAATCCCTTGGCCGAGCCCGAATCCGCTCCGCAGATCGCAGCCGAGCCGCAGCCCGCGCCCGTTACCAGCGAGCCGCTGCCCGAACCGGCCCCGTCGCCGGTCGCCGAAGCATCGCCGCCTGCACAGGATGAGAAGCCGGCCAAGGCCGCTGCTGCGGGTTAGATGTTCTTGCCGGACCGCCGGCCTCCAGGCCCGCCCATGAATCAAGAAGCGGGCCCGGACGCCCGCGGTCCGGCAAAAGCGCCAATTAGCGCTTTGAATTGCCAGCCAAAGGGCGGCATAACGCGGCACCGACGGCGCGAAGACCTCTCTTGACCCAAGTTCACGACGGACCCGAAGACGACAAGCCGATGCCGCTGCTCGATCATCTGATCGAGCTGCGCAAGCGGCTGATCTATGCGCTCGTCGGCTTCATGTTGGTGTTCTTCATCACCTTCTACTTCGCCAAGCCGATCTTCTCGTTCCTGATCCAGCCGGCGACGCAGGACGGCTACAAGGTCGTCGTCCTCGACATCTTCGAGTTCTTCTTCGTCACGGTGAAGCTCTCGGCCATGGTGTCGCTGATCGTGGGCTTCCCCCTGATCGCGGCGCAGATCTGGCTGTTCGTCGCGCCCGGCCTCTACCGGCACGAGAAGAGGGCGTTCCTGCCGTTCCTGATCGCCACGCCGTTCATGTTCTATGCCGGTTGCCTGGCGATGTACTACGTCGTCATGCCGTACGTGATCAACTTCATGCTGACGCAGTACGTGCCGCCCGACATCGAAAAGACACTGCGCTCGTCCGACTACCTCGAACGCGTCCTGCAGCTGGTCTTTGCCTTCGGCTTCGCCTTCGAGGTGCCGGTGCTGCTGACGCTGCTGGTGCGCGTCGGCATCGTCAGCACCGAGGCGCTGCGCGCCAAGCGGCGCTACGCCATCGTCATCGCCTTCGTCATCGCCGCGGTCCTGACACCGCCCGACGTGGTGAGCCAGCTGGCTCTCGCCATCCCGCTGATCGCCTTCTACGAGATCAGCATCCTGATTGGCCGCTGGATCGAGAAGAAGCGCGACGAAGGGGAGAAGAAGGCTGAGGAAGCCGAGAACAAGGCGGATTCGACCGGTGGCTGAGCATGCATGACATCCGTTTCATCCGGGAGAATCCCGCTGCGTTCGACGCCGGCCTGAAGAAGCGCAACCTGGCGCCGCTGTCGGCCGAGCTGCTGGAGATCGACAAGCGCCGCCGCGCCGCGATCTCCGAGAGCGAAGCGGCACAGGCCCAGCGCAAGGCGCTGAGCCGCCAGATCGGCGTCGCCAAGGGCAAGGGCGAGCCGGCCGACGCGCTGATGGCCGAGGTCGCTTCCCTCGAAGCCACCCTTAAGAAGGGCGAGGCCGAGGCCCAGCGTCTCGACGAGGAGCTGACGCACCGCCTGGAGGTGCTGCCCAACCTGCCGTTCGACGACGTGCCCGACGGCACCGACGAGACCGGCAACGTCGAAATCCGCCGCGTCGGCAGCCAGCGCAATTTCCCTTTTCAGCCAAAGGACCATGTGGCGCTGGGCGAGGCCACCGGCGAGATGGACTTCGCGTCGGCCGCGAAGATCTCCGGCGCGCGATTCGTGTTCCTGAAGAAGCACCTCGCTCGCCTGGAGCGCGCCATCGCCCAGTTCATGCTCGACCTGCACACCTCGGAGGAGGGCGGCTACACCGAGGTCAACCCGCCGCTCCTGGTGCGCGACAACGCGGCCTACGGCGTCGGCCAGCTGCCCAAGTTCGCCGAGGACATGTTCCACACCGACAACGGCTTCTGGCTGGTCCCGACCGCCGAGGTGCCGCTCACCAACCTGGTGAACGACACCATCCTCGACGAGAAGGACCTGCCGCTGCGCTTCACCGCCTTCACGCCGTGCTTCCGCTCCGAGGCAGGGGCGGCCGGCAAGGACACGCGCGGCATGATCCGCCAGCACCAGTTCGCCAAGGTGGAGCTCGTCAGCGTCACCACGCCCGAGCAGTCCGACGCCGAACACCAGCGCATGACGTCGCGCGCCGAGGAGGTGCTGAAGCGGCTCGACCTGCCGTTCCGCACCATCGTGCTGTGCGGCGGCGACATGGGCCCGGCCTCACGCAAAACCTTCGACATAGAGGTCTGGCTGCCGGGTCAGAACGCCTATCGCGAGATTTCGAGCTGCTCGAACTGCGGTGAGTACCAGGCGCGCCGCATGAATGCGCGCTTCCGGCCGAGGGAGGGCAAGGGCACGCGCTTCGTGCACACGCTCAACGGCTCGGGCCTCGCGGTCGGCCGCACCCTGATCGCGATTCTGGAGAACTATCAGAACGAGGACGGCTCGGTGACAATCCCTGAAGCGCTGCGATCCTACATGGGCGGCCTCGCCGCGCTTCCGGCGCCTGCGGCGAAGCGCAAATGACGCCACAAGACATCGCGCGCAAGCGCATTCTCGTCACCAACGACGACGGCATCAATGCGCCCGGCCTGGAGGCGATGATCGACATCGCCACCCAGCTCTCCAAGGACGTCTGGGTGGTGGCGCCCGAGTACAACCAGAGCGGCGCGGGCCACTCGCTGTCGCTCACCCATCCGGTGCGCGCCCGCCAGCTCAGCGAGTCCAAGTACGCTCTGGAAGGCACGCCGACCGACTGCGTGCTGTTCGCCGTCAAGCATCTGCTCAAGGACCGTAAGCCCGACATCGTGCTCTCCGGCGTCAACCGCGGCGGCAACATGTCGGACGACGTAACCTATTCGGGCACCATCGCCGGCGCCATGGAGGGCTGCCTGCTCGGCATCCCCTCGATCGCCTTCAGCCAGCCCTACACCCAGCCGCATCCGGTGAAGTGGGAGACGGCGACGCAGTTCGGCGCCGACGTGGCGCGTCGCGTGCTCGCCATGGGCATCCCGCGCAACGTGCTGATCAACGTCAATTTCCCGGACGTGGCGCCGTCGGCCGTCAAGGGCGTGCGCGTGACGCGCCAGGGCGTGCGCGGCTTCGGAGGCCACATCGTCGAGCGCACCGATCCGCGCGGCGGCACCTACTATTGGATCGCCTATGCGCCGGGCGCGCACGAGCACGACGACGAGAGCGACCTCACATCGGTGCGCTCGGGCTACGTCTCGGTGACGCCGCTGCATCTCGATCTCACCCACGAGGCGACGCGCCGCAAGCTCGCGACGCATTTCGCCCAGGATTGAGACGGGCAGGCGGTGAACGCCCCGGCCATGCAGCGCCTGATCGCCGAGTTGCGGCAGTCGGGCATCTCGGACGAGCGTGTGCTCGCCGCCATCGCCGCGGTCGACCGCGAGCGGTTCGTCACGCCGGCCTTCGCCGAGCGCGCCTGGGAGAACACCGCACTTCCCATCGCCTTCGGGCAGACCATCAGCCAGCCATTGGTGGTCGCCGCCATGACCGAGGCGCTCCATGTCGGCCCGCGCATGAAGGTGCTCGAGATCGGCACCGGCTCGGGCTACCAGGCCGCCGTGCTCGCCAAGCTTTCGCGCCGCGTCTACACCGTCGAGCGCTTCAAGCCGTTGTCGCGTGAAGCCGAGAAGCTTCTGATCAATCTCGGCATCTACAACGTCGTGTTCGACGTCGGCGACGGCACCAAGGGTTGGGCCGGCCAGGCGCCGTTCGACCGCATCATCGTGACCGCCGCCGCCGAGGAGCGCCCGCAGGCGCTGATCGACCAGCTTGCTCTGGGGGGCATCCTGATCGTGCCCGTCGGCCGCGATCCGACAGCCCAGGTGGTCGAGCGCATCGTCAAGAGCGAGAGCGGCTTGCAGCGCGATACGCTGATGCCGGTGCGGTTCGTGCCGCTCGTCGGGGGCGCTTTGCCGGTGCTGGGGCAGGGGTAGTCTTCTGGGGCCCCGCGGTCCGGCAAGACGTGCTACACAGTTCGAGCAACAACGGAGAGGCCACGCGATGCCGGCAGCAGCCCGCATCCACGAGGTGCCGGACGACCTGCTCGCCGCCATCGACTATTGCTACGATCAGGGGTGGACCGACGGCCTGCCGGTCGTGCCGCCGCAGGTCGATCGGGTGCACGCGATGCTGGCGGCTGACGATCGTCCGCCCGAGACAGTCATCGCCAGGCATCCGGCGACCGGACTGGAACTCTCCCTGCATGCCGCCGCGGTCAACGCCGTGATGGCAGGCTGCCTGCCGTCGTATTTCCCGGTGCTGGTCGCCGCCTTCGAGGCGATGAACCGCGAGCCGTTCAACTTCCACGGCTCGACCGCCAGCACCGGCGGCTCGGCGCCGCTCGTACTGGTGAGCGGACCGATCGCCGACGAGATCGGCATGAATTCCGACGTCAACCTGTTCGGCCCCGGCAATCGGCCCAACGCCACGATCGGACGGGCGACGCGGCTCATCCTGCGCAACGTCTTCCAGATGCTGCCCGGCATCTCCGACAAGTCGACGCAAGGCAACCCGGGCAAGTACAGCCTGTGCATCGCCGAGCGCACGCGCGGCAATCCCTGGCCTCCGCTCTGCCATGAGCAGGGCTACGCCTCGGACGTCTCCAGCGTCACGGTCTATGCCGCCGGTGGCTTCTGCAATGTCGAGAACCACGGCGGCAACTCACCCGAGCAGGTCTTGGGCTCGGTGGCCGACGCCATGGCCAATTACGGCTGCATCACGCTCGGCCAGAGCGTGGTGATCCTGGCGCCCGAGCACCTGCAGATCGTGGCCGGCGCCGGCTGGACGCGAAAGCAGGCTCAGGAATTCCTGTTCACGCATGCCAAGCGCTCGATCGATGGCATGAAGGGCGTCGGCAAGTTCCGCGACCGCGAGTACGACACGCAGCACGGCGATGCTGCCCATGCGCTCGCCGAAGCGGGCTTCCTGCATCGCGGCCTCGGGCCGGACGACATCCTGATCACGCTGGGCGGCGGTGACGCAGGCGGCCATTCATGCTTTCTGCCGTCGTGGAGCCGCGGACGCGGCTCGATCATGCAGCACGCCGCCATCCGTCCGTCGGCAAAGTCGAAGTAGGAGGATCCGATGCAGCTCTACGCCCCCACCTCGACCACGGCCGCGAGGAAGCGCAGCCGCGCGCCCAAGCTCGCCCGGCTCGACGGCGCACGCATCGGCATCCTGGAGAACGGCAAGCTCAATGCCGAGGAGATGCTGAACGAAGTCGCCGAGCTCTTCGTGCAGCGCCACGGCTGCACGGTGGTCAAGCTCGTTTCGAAGAAGAACGCCAGCGCGCCTGCGCCCGCCAACGCGCTGACGCAGGTGGCGCCGGAGGTCGACTTCCTGATAACCGGCCTCGGGGATTGAGGGTCATGCTCGACGTGCAGTCTGCACGACGGCATTTCCTTCGAGCAACTCGGCAAGCGAGCGGTGGTGATCTGCACGACACCCTTCGAGGTGACGGCCAGGAACATCGCGCGCGTGCTGGGTATTCCCGACTACCCCTTCACCAGGGTCCAGCATCCGATCGGGTCCTGCACGCGTCCCGAACTCAAGGAACGGGCCGAGGTCGCCTACCGGCAGGCCGTGGACATATTGCTGAAGGAGTGAATTAGCCCGATTCCCGCCGGAATCGAGATGCAGTACAATGGGCCCATGAAAAGAGCCCCTCGCTACCCCTCGCGATGGGCCGGCTGGATGCGCACGCTGGGTACAACGGCGGCGCTCTCGGTCGCGCTCGGCGCCTGCTCGAATGTGTTCGGCCCCAAGGGCGGAACCATGGAATATCCCGGTTCCGGCGCTGGTCCCAACGCCGTTGCCGTCTATGTCGTGAACGAAAAGGACACCGTCAACAGCATCTCGCAACGCTACGGCGTGCCCTCGCAGACCATCATCGACCGCAACAACCTCAAGGCCCCTTACACCCTGAAGGTCGGCCAATATATCGAGTTGCCGGGCGCACGGTTCGTCGCCGACAACACGGGTGGAGCTTCCCCGGCTCCCACACCGCCCGGCCCGGTCAAGCGCGATAGCCTGCCGCCGCCCACGGAGCACAAGATCGCCGCCGGGCAGCCGACACCGCTCAGTCCGCCCGCCGTCGAGGCGGGCAAGACCGAGAGAAAGACCGAAGCGACGGTTGCTGCCACGCCGCCGCCGCGTTTCGCCTGGCCTCTGCGCGGCAAGATCCTGACGCCCTACGGCACCGGCCAGGGCGGCCAGAAGAACGACGGCATCGACATCCAGGCAACCACCGGCGAGCCCGTGAAGGCGGCCGACGGCGGCACCGTGATCTATGCCGGCAGCGACGTCGCCCATCTCGGCAACCTGCTGCTGGTCCAGCACCAGGGCGGCTACATTACCGCCTACGGCAACAACGAGGCTTTGCTGGTCAAGAAGGGCGACACCGTGAAGAAGGGCCAGACCATCGCCAAGGCCGGAAACTCCGGCGGTGCGTCGAGTCCGCGGCTCCACTTCGAGGTCCGCCGTGGCGGCAGCAGGACGGTCGATCCGATGACGGTGCTGCCGGCGCAATAGCGCACGGGCTTGCCGAAGCGCGGGTCTCCAAGTCCGCGCTGCGGCAGGACTAAGCCACCTTTCCCGTCCAGCGCTTCGTCGATCCGCCGGGCCGAGATCTGCTTGCCCATCGCATCGATCACCACCGTGACGCCGCTCGCGAGCGGTTGCAGCGCCAAGATTCCCATCGGTACTGCAGGGTGGCGTGGCGCGGGTGCACTCGAGGAGTTCCGGACCGCGGACGGGCAGGCTCCGGCATGCGAATCGAGATAGGCACCAAACAGGCTGTTGCCGCCGGCCACATGGATCTTGCCGACGGCCTTGAGATCGAGGCCGCATGCCGCAAGCCCTCTCTGCCTCACTGGATCGGTTGCATATCTGGAGGAGGTTTACACCACCTTGCCGTCGAGCTTGTACTGCCCCTTGCGGTCCTCGATCTCGAGCACCCAGAGGTCGGGATCGCGCGCGACCTGGCGGGCGATATAGGCGTCGGCCTCGGCCTCCGGCACCGGGCTCGGTCCGGTGCCGCGGCTCCACGCCGGACCGTCATCCATCGAGCTCGCCTGGGTGTAGACGGTGACGCCTGCCTCGAAGCGGTTGATCTTCAGCAGCACCGTGCCGGCGTCGGGATCGCCGCGCCGCACCACGGCGGCCGGAATGAAGGCGCGATCGCACAGGCGCACTTGCGCGCTCACCCACAATCCGGTCGTCAGGCCCATCACCATCGATGCAGTCTTTACTCCAAAGCGTCGTCCAGTCCATCGAACACCGCCCGCGCGCCGCGCCAGCGGAAGCGCACGAAGGCGAAGGGCAGGGCTTGCAGGGCGTCGGAATCGGGATCGGCCAGCGCCGCCGGCGCCACCAGGATCGGCCGCACGTCGGATCCGCCGCGCGCCGAGGCGAGCGACAGCGAGCCCACCGCCATCGCGAGCTCCCCGGGCCCGCCGTCGGCCACCAGGGCGAACAGCGGCTGCGGCCGCTCGCCGCGCAGCGAGAACAGATCTTCCACGCCGCCGAACAGCCCGCGCTTGGCGAGCTCCTCATGCAGCGCCACGTCGACCAGACGGCGGTCGCACGCTGCCATCGCCGAACCGACGATGGCGGGTTCGACGCAGAGGCCGGTGCGCGCGGTCGGCGGCTCGCCTGCCTTGAAGCGGCGCACCGCATCGACGAACTGGCCGAGCAGGCGCGCGAGCCGTGGACTCTCCAGCGGGGCGATGACCAGCGCCTCGGTTTCCTCGCCGTCGGGCCAACCGAGCCTGCGCCAGACGCCGTCGCCGAGGAATTCGCGGAAGCCCGACTTGCGCTGGCCCGGCCGCGATCCGCCCATGCGGCCGGAATGGCAGAGATAGAGCGCGCCGCGTTCGTCTGCGGCGATGATGCCCGCCACCTTGCGGTCTGCCCCGGCACGCGGCAGGTTGATCTCGCAGGTGATGCTCTCGCGCCTGGTCGGCGCATCGGGGGCGTGGCCCAGCAGCAAGGCGTCGCGCGGTGTGGCGCCGACTTGGCGCGGCTCGAACGCCCACCAATAAGCGTCGTCGCGCGCCCAGTGGATGGTGGTGCGCAATTCGCCGCCGCGCCAGGTGAGCCGCACGCTGCGTGAGCGAATCCCCTTCAAAGCGCCCTGCAGTCGCTTGATGGCGCGCTCGATCCGCCTCGGCTCCCCCACGGCCCGTAGCATGAGCAATTCTACCCCCGTGAGTTATCCTTGCCGATGTGGACAGCTTCGGCCATTTAGCGCCCTGCAGATCAAATCAAGAATGGCTGAACCACCCCTCCTGGCCCTTGCCGGCATCCGTTACCACCTGGGCGACCAGACCATCCTCGACGGCGTCGAGCTCGGCATCGCGCCCGGCGATCGGCTGAGCCTGGTCGGCCGCAACGGTGCGGGCAAGTCGACCTTGCTGAAGATTCTCGCGGGTGAGCCGATCGCCGATTCCGGCACGCGCTTCGCCCAGCCCGGCGCCACCGTGGCGACGCTGCCGCAGGAGCCCGATTTCACCGGCCATCCGACCGTGGGCCATTACGTCGCCGCCGCGCTCACCGATGCGCTGGGTCCGGCGGACTATCGCGTCGCTGCTCTCCTGGACGAGGTGAAGCTCGACGGCACCAGGAATCCCGCCGAGCTGTCGGGTGGCGAGGCGCGCCGCGCCGCGATCGCCCGCGCCCTCGTCGCCGAGCCCGATGTCCTGCTGCTCGACGAACCCACCAACCATCTCGACCTGCCGACCATCGAATGGCTGGAGGAGAAGCTTTCCGCCTGGAAGGGCGCCTATGTGCTGGTGAGCCACGACCGGCGCTTCCTCGCCAACTTGAGTCGCGCCGTGCTGTGGCTCGATCGCGGCATCGTGCGCCGGCTCGACAAGGGCTATGCCGAGTTCGAGAGCTGGTCGATCGGCATCCTCGAGCGCGAGGCGACCGAGCGGCACAAGCTCGACCGCCTGATCGAGCGCGAGACCGAATGGGCGGGCAAGAGCATCCGCGCGCGCCGCACGCGCAACGAGGGCCGCCTGCGCCAGCTCGGCGAGCTGCGCAAGCAGCGCCGCCAGCAGATCGGACCGACCGGCCGCGCCACCATCGAGGTCGGCCAAGCCGAGCAGTCGGGCGCCCTCGCCATCACCGCGCGAAACATCTCGAAGCGCTTCGGCGAGCGCACCCTGGTCGAGAACTTCTCGACCCGCATCTTCCGTCGCGATCGCATCGGCCTGATCGGCCCCAATGGGGCGGGCAAGACGACGCTGCTGCGCATGCTGATCGGTGAGCTCGAGCCGGACACCGGCTCGGTGAAGCTCGGCGCAAACCTGGTGCCCGTCGTGATCGACCAGCGCCGCGCCAACCTCGATCCCGACAAGACGCCGTGGGAGATCCTGGCCGACCGCAACGACCATCTGCTGGTGCGCGGCCGCCAGATGCACGTCATGAGCTACCTGCGCGAATATCTGTTCCGCGACGAGCAGGCGCGCCAGCCCGTGCGCACGCTCTCGGGCGGCGAGCGCAACCGCCTGCTGCTGGCCAAGGCGCTGGCCGCGCCGTCCAACCTGCTGGTGCTCGACGAGCCGACCAACGATCTCGACGCCGACACGCTCGACCTTCTGCAGGAGGCGCTCGGCGACTACGACGGCACCGTGCTGCTGGTCAGCCACGACCGCGACTTTCTCGACCGGCTGGTGACCTCGACCATCGCCATGGAGGGCGACGGCACGGCCATCGAATATGCCGGCGGCTACAGCGACTACGTCGTCCAGCGCGGCCCACGCGAATCCGCCGTAGCGTCGGTCGCGTCACGCAAGGAGAAGGTAGCGGTGCGTGAGAGCGCTCCGCGGCAGCGGTTGGGCTACAAGCGTGAACGGGCGCTCGCCGAACTGCCCAGGAAGATCGAAACGCTGCAGGTCGAGATCGCCGGCATCAATCGGGCGTTGGCCGATCCCGACCTCTATCGCCGCGACCCGGCTGCTTTCGCTGCCAAGACGGCGCGTCTCACCGCTGCCCAGGCCGAGGTCGAAGCCGCCGAGACCGAGTGGCTGGAACTCGAACTCCTGCGCGAGGAGCTGGGCGGCTGAATCGCGCGAACGGCGCCGCGAGAGCACATTCCGTTCGGCTGGAATCAGCCGAACGGAATGTGCCTGTGTAATCAGCAGCGCCACAGCGCGCTTTTCTGTTCGACGGGAACCGCGAGCGGTTCCCGTCGAACAGAAAACGCTCTACGCCGCAAGGCGATAGGAAGCGTCGGCATCCATGACCGTCTCGCGAGGAGCGTCGATCGACGGGTCGGGCTGCGTGCCCGTCGTGAACTGCGCCGTCAGCATGGCCTGAGCCAGGCTGTCGCGGTTGAACACCGCCATCTCCTTCGACTCTTCGTAGACCAGCAGCAAAGCCCGCGCCACCGACGCGTCGAGGTTGCATCGCTCGAGCTCGCGCACCTGCGCCCGCTGGCTAACCACGTCCTGCTGGCAGGCCGTTACGCGCTCGCAGGCGCTGCGGAGATTATGTTCCAGGGTAAAGAGGTCCATGACAACGCTCCGGTTCCTTTCAGACTTCCAGGGCTTTTCAAGTCCCGATTGCAATGTGTTCTGGCATCGAACGCATCATTGGGTTGAGCGTTGCATGCCAAGTTATTGAGATGATTGTGGAACCGCGGATTGGCGGTTTTTTCGACCGCTTTGGGGCATCAACGGAACGCTCGTGTGAGGTCTTCACGGTGGAAGTGTGGCCGAATGGCGGCGAACGCCTCGTGCCAGCTGCGCTCGGCCTCCGCCACCGCTGCGCGTGACGTCGGTCTTGGTTGTGGCCACGCGGTCGCGCGGGCGCTGATCTCGGTGCACGTCTGCACGTGCAGCTGAGCGGCTCGTCAAACGGAGACCTTGGAGTCGCGGCAATGGCGTGGTGCTGGTGGTGGATGCCGTGCACGCCCTCGATCTCGCCGAAGACTTCTCGACGTTGCGAAGGCTGAGGCTCGCCACGTCTTTGTTTCCCCCTTGCACGAAAGCTCAACATACTGCCTGCTCGGCAACAGGCGAGGAAACGGAATGCGCATCGGGCTGGTGGGGTACGGTGGCTGGGGTCGCGTGCATGCGGATGTGATTGGGCGCGTCGCCGGGCTTTCGCTGAGCGGCGTGGTGGCGGGGGACGACGCTTCGGCCCGCGACGCCGCTCGCGATCTGCCCGGCGTGCCGATCCACCGCACCCTCGATGCATTGCTCGGCGATCCCGGCGTCGATCTCGTCGACATCGTCGGGCCCAACCACTTGCACGCCGACATGGCCATGAAGGCGCTCGCGGCCGGCCGGCACGTGCTGCTGGAGAAGCCGATGGCCACCACGCTCGCCGACACCGGACGCCTGGTGGAAGCTGCCGAGCGCTCGGACCGTCATTGCGGCATCGTCCTGCAGTTGCGCGTCTCGCGGCAGTGGGCGCGGGTCCGCGAGCTGATCGCCGAGGGCGCGCTGGGCCGCATGCGCTTCGCCAACCTGACGCTGTTCCGCCGGCCCTTTCGCGGTGGCGCCGGCAACTGGCGGGCTGACCGCGACACGGTCGGCTCGTGGATCCTCGAGGAACCGATCCACTACATCGACCTGCTGCTCTGGTACTTCCGCGAGAGCGGCCTGCCGGTCGAGCTGTCGGCGAGCGGTCTCGCCTCGCCGCTGGGGCCGGGCATGTCCGACGCCTTCACCGCCACCATGACCTTTGCCGACGGCAGCTACGCCGTGTTCACGCAGTGCCTGGCGGGGTTCGAGCACTCGCTGATGCTCGAGCTCGCGGGCGACCAGGGCGCGATCCGCACCTGGTGGTCGGGCGCCATGGACCGCACCGAGACGCCGGACTTCGAGCTCAAGCTGAAGCGGGCCGGCAGCGAAGCGGCCGAGGTCGTCGCCGTCGAGAAATCGGGTGAAGTCTTCGAGCTGGAGGAACAGATGCGCCGCCTGCTGGTCGATGTGCCGTCGCGAACCCCACTGGTTTCGGCGCGCGAGGCATTGCCGAGCCAGATCGTGTGCCTGGAGATCGAACGTGCGCTCGCCGAACGGCGGGCGATTCCGTTGCGGTGGCCGCAATGACCGCGCGGCGCCGCTTCGGCGACCTCGCGGACGACATCGCGGCCCGCCTGCCGGACCGCGAGGGGTTGGTGTTCGGCGCCTCGCGCTACACGTTCCGCGAGATCGCTGCCCGCATCGACGGGGCCGCACGCCGCCTGATCGCGGCCGGAGTCCGTCACGGCGAGCACGTCGCCCTGTGGCTGAACAACAGCGACGACTGGATCTTCATTGCCTTCGCCGTCCAGAAGATCGGCGCGGTGCTGGTGCCGATAAACACTCGGTTCCGCTCGCGCGATCTCGCCTACGTTCTGGCGCAGTCCGACTCGAGCTTCCTGATCACGCACGATCGCTCGGGGCCGATCGACTACGCGGCCCTGGTGCGCGAGGCCGTGGATCTGCCGGCGTCCGGAGACGAGGTGAGGGACCCGCGCTTCCCGCGGCTGCGCTGCGTGATCCTGGTCGGCGCGGCGTCGCAAGCCGGAACCGTCGGTTGGGCGGCGCTCGCCGCGCCGGCCGCCAAGGTCTCCGCCGACGCCGTGGCGGCGCGCGCCCGCGCCGGCCGTCCCGCCGCCCCCGCCGTCAG
>JAEZIF010000371.1 GCA_023416135.1 Pseudomonadota bacterium | reverse complement strand
TGCAGCAGGGCGTCCTCAACGGGCTCGCCGATGCCGCGGCGAACCTGTCGACCAGCGTGCCGGTGCTGCTCGGCAAGACCGAGCGCATGGTCCACGCCACCACCCAGTCCAGCAACGCCGTGTTCGCGTTCAGCGGGGCGCGGACGGCCGTGCTCACCACGCGCGGCTTCGGTGACACGCTGACGATCATGCGCGCCGCTGGCCGAGTAGCGGGACTCAGCGTCTTTGAGCGCCATCACTACCGGGCCACCGCCAAGCCGCGCCTGCTGGTAGACGAACGCGACATCTTCGAGATCCCCGAGCGGGTCGACGCCGAGGGCGAGGTCGTCACACCGCTGGACGAGGCCGAGGTGGCCCGCGTGGCGCGGCTCCTGGTGGAGCGGGGCTACGAAGCGGTCGCCGTCGCCTATCTTTTCTCCCACCAGAACCCGGCGCACGAGCGGCGCACCGCGGAGATCATCCGGCGTGAGGCGCCGCAGCTCTACGTTTCGGTCTCCGCCGACGTGGCGCCGGTCATGGGCGAGTACGAGCGCAGCGCGACGGCGCTGTTCAACGCCTATGTCGGACCGGTCATCGACAGCTACCTGTCGCGCCTCGAGCGGACGCTCGCCGACAACGGGCTGAAGCAGAAGCTGCTCATCGTGCAGGCCAACGGCGGGCTGGCGACCGTGGCGCAGACCGTGCCGATCTACACCATCGAGTCCGGTCCGGCGGCCGGCGTCGTCGGCACGGCGCACATGGCCGAGCGGCTCGGCCATCGCAACATCATCGCCACCGACGTGGGCGGCACGACCTTCAAGGTGGCCATCGTCGAGAGCGGAGCCTGGAGCTACAGCACGCAGACCGTGCTCAACCAGTACCAGCTCCGCCTGCCGATGATCGACCTCGCCTCGATCGGCGCCGGCGGCGGCTCGATCGCCTGGGTCGACGGCCAGCGCCTGCGCATCGGCCCCAAGAGCGCGTCGGCCGATCCGGGGCCGGCCTGCTACGGGCTGGGCGGCACCGAGCCGACCGTCACCGACGCCGATGTGGTGCTGGGCTACATCGCTCCCGACAAATTCCTCGGCGGCCGCATGAAGCTGCATCGCGACCGCGCGCTAGATGCGATCCGCACCCGCATCGCCGATCCGCTGTTCGGCGGCGACGTGATCGCCGCGGCGGCCGGCATCCGCCAGGTAGTCGACAGCCAGATGGCCGACCTGATCCGCAAGTGCACGCTGGAGCGCGGCTACGATCCGCGCGACTTCGTGATGATGGCCTACGGTGGAGCGGGGCCGGTGCATGCCGCCTCCTACGCGGCCGAAGCTGGTGCGACCAAGCTGCTGGTGCCGTATTTCGCGACCGTGCATTCGGCCTATGGCGCGGCGCTGTCGGACATCCGCTTCAGCCTGCAATTCTCCGAGCCCATCGTGCTGCCCAACGATGCGACCCGCATCGAGAAGATCTTCGCGGACATGGAAGCCAAAGGCGCGGAGGCGCTGGAGCGCGCCGACGTGGCCCCGGCCAACCGGCGCTACCATCGGTGGGTCGAGGCGCGCTATCGCCGCCAGGTCCACCAGCTGCGCATTCCGGCGCCCGCCGCCATCGACGAGGCGGCACTGGGCCCGCTCGCCCGTGCCTACGAGCGAGAGTACGAACGGCTGTTCGGGCCGGGCTCGGGCATGTCCGACGCCGGGATCGAGCTCGTCAACTACGGCGTCGATGCGGTCGGCGTGGTCGACAAGGCGCCATGGAAGGAAGCGCCGCGAACCGGCACGGTCGCCCCTTCGGCGATGCGCGACGTCTACTGTCCGCGCCGCCAGGCCATGGTGCCCACGCCGGTCCATGACGGACCGGGCCTGCCGCCCGGCGCGGAGATCGCGGGGCCGGCGGTCATCGAGCATCCCGGCACGACGATCGTGATCCTGGCGGGCCAGAGCGCCAGCATCGATGCCTTCCGCCACACCCACATCACGATTGCCGGCGACAAGAAGGGAGGCCGCGATGGCCGTCAGTAATTCGCGGATCGATCCGGTCACCTTCGAGGTGCTGAACCACCGCCTTCTCAGCATCACCGAAGAGATGGGCATCCAGTACATGCGGTGCTCCGGCTCCAACGTCCTGATCACGGGCAACGATGCGGCGACCGCCATCATGCAGCCGGACGGCGCGCTGGTCTCGGTCGGGCCGTACATCGTGACGCAGGGCAACGTGCTGCCCCTGATCGTCGACAGCACCCAGCGGCTCAGCACCGACGTCGGCATCAACGATGGCGACATCTTCATCTGCAACGACCCCTATCTCGGGGCCATTCACCATCCCGACTTCGCCACCGTCGCCCCGATCTACTGGCAGGACGAGCTGATCGGCTGGATCGGCGCCTCGGGCCACCAGCTCGACACCGGCGGCATGGATCCCGGCGGCTTCTCGATCAAGGCGGTCGACGTGCACCAGGAGGGCCTGCGCATGCCGCCGGTCAAGCTGGTGGACCGAGGCACCATGCGCGAGGACGTGCTGCGCTGGATCATGAACCAGGTGCGCGATCCCCTGGTCGGCCTCGACGTGAAAGGCCAGGTCGCCGCGCTCAACACCGGTCGCCGACGCATCATCGAGCTGATCGAGACCTGGGGCGTCGAGACGGTGAAGGCGGTCATGGCCCAGTCGATCGACCATGCCCGCGAGAAGCTCAGGAAGCGTCTGCGCGAGCTGCCCGACGGCGTGTGGCGCGACGTGCAGTACATCGACCATGACGGCCACGAGACGAAGATCTACCAGATCGTCTGCACCATGACGAAGAAGGGCGAGGCGCTGACCTTCGACTTCGAAGGCACCAGCCCCAATGCCCGCGGACTCATCAACTCGACCTATTCGGGCTTGCAGGCAGCGGTGCTGTCGGCCGTCTACATCAACCTGTGCTGGGACATCCCGTGGAATCGCGGAGTCCGCGACTGCATCGAGCTCCTCACCACGAGCGGCACGGTCAACAACTGCGCCTATCCCGCGCCCTGCGCCATGGCCACCATCTCGGCAGTGATCGTCACGATCGACGCCTCGTGGCGCTGCCTGTCGCAGATGCTATTGGCCGACGAAGGTTATCGCGACCAGTCGATGGCCGTGTGGTCGGGCACGTCGATGGCGCCGATCTTCGCCGGCACCAGCCAGCACGGCTTCCCCTTCGCCGCCACCGAGATGAGCCACTTCGGCGGCGGCGGCGGCGCGCGCACCTACGACGACGGCGTCGATACGGCGGGCATCGTGTTCAACACGACGCCCAACATGCCCAACATCGAGGACCAGGAATCGGAATACCCCGTCCTCTATCTTTTCCGCCGGCATCTGCGGGATTCCGGCGGGCCGGGGCGCTATCGCGGCGGACGCTCGGCGGAGCTCGCCTACACGGTGCACAAGGCGCCCGACAATCGCCTGGAGGGCCTGTTCGCCGGCACCGGTGCCGAAATGCCGAACGCCATCGGCATCGGCGGCGGCATGCCGGGGGCGTCGATCCGCATTGCCCGCGTCGTCGGCACGGACATCGCGTCGCGCGTGCGTGACGGCGCCCCTCTGCCCGACGCGCTGGAGGGGATCCGAGGCAAGCTCGAGATCCTGCCGCCCAAGCACACGCGGTCGTCGATGGATCTCGGCGACGTCTGGTACCACAGCTGGCAGGCCGGCGGCGGCTACGGCGATCCGCTGCGTCGCGATCCCGAACGCGTGGCGATGGATGTGCGGCGCAAGGTCGTGTCGACGGGCGCCGCGGCGGACATCTATGGCGTGGTCCTCGACGCCGATGGGGCCTGCGACGCGAAGGCCACCGAGGCGCGTCGAGTCGAGGTGCGGCAGGGCCGGCTGAAGCAGTCCGTCGCGCCGGATCCCGGTGACGTCGTCATGACGTTCGCCGGATCGGGACGGCGGTCCGTCGCCGAGACTCTCAGGATCGACTTCGACAAGGACACCGTGGCCTGCGGCGAGTGCGGCCATGTCCATTGCCGGCCACAGGACAACCTCCTGAAGCACCTGCGCGAAGTGAACGCGCCGCTGAAGACGGCGGGGCCGGTCCGTGGCGAGGACTACGACGTCGGCCGCTTCCGCCTGCGCCAGCTCTGCTGCAGCAACTGCGGCAGTCTGGTCGACGTGCAGGTGGCGCTCGACGGCGCGCCGCGGCCGTACTTCCGCATCGACGAGTGGCCTGTCGCGGCCGCTGCAGAATAGGGATCGAGAATGCTCGTACGTTTTTCAAAGGACAAGAAGTCGCCGCTCCGCACGGGCCTGCTGGCGGGCGATCGGGTGCACGACATCGGGGCGCGTCATCCGACGGTCGCGCACTTCGTTGCGGCTCATCCCGACGGCTGGGATGCCAAGGCCCTCGACCTTTCCGGCCTGGAGAGCCATCCGGCGGCAAGCGTCCATCTCGGCCCGCCGGTCGATGACGGCGCATCGGTCTACCTGGTCGGCGCCAACTACAAGAAGCACGCGGAGGAGGCCGGCCTCGACGTGCCGGCGACCCCGGTGATCTTCATGAAGCCGACGACGGCGCTGGTCGGGCCGCATGATCCGATCCAGCTGCCGCCGATCTCGTCGGAGATGGACTACGAAGGCGAGCTTGCCGTCATGATCGGCCGGGAAGCGTGCCGCGTGCGCAAAGAGGACGCGCCCCGCTACGTCGCCGGCCTCACGGTGGTCAACGACGTGACGGCGCGCGACCTGCAATGGGTGATGCTGGGCAACAACCGCATCGTCGACTGGCTGTCGAGCAAGGCGCTGGACAAGAGCACGCCGGTCGGGCCGGGGATCGCCAGCCGCACGGTGGCCGTCGACCCGCACAAGCTCAGGCTCACCACCGATCTCAACGGCCAGCGCATGCAGGACGGCGAGACCTCGATGATGGTGTTCTCGATCTGGCAGCTCATTGAATTCCTGTCGGCGCGCGTGACGCTGCGGCCAGGCGACATACTGTCGACCGGCACGCCGGTGGGCGTCGGCGGTTTCCGCAAGATCTTCCTCAAGTCCGGCGACCGCCTGCGCATCGAGGTCGAGCATGTCGGTGTGCTCGACAATCCGGTGGCGAGGGACTGAACGATGTCCGACGTCGCCGGGAAAGTCGTTCTCGTGACAGGCGGCACGCGTGGCATCGGCTTCGAGCTGGTGCGCGCCTTCGCCGAAGCGAAAGCGATCGTGGCGTTTTCCGGCAGGACGGCGGCGACGGTGGAAGAGGCGCAACGACGGCTCGGCGACGCGGCCGGCGAATCGGGCCGCAGGGTGCACGGCTTCGTTGCCGAGCTCGCCGATCCGGCGGCGCCGCGCCGCCTGGTTGACGAGGTCGTTCCCGCCTGTGGCGGCATCGACGTGCTCGTCTGCAACGCCGGGCTGGTCGACAGCAGTGATCTCTGGACCTTGGAGCCGGAGGAATGGGACCGCATCGTCGCGGTCAACCTGCGCGCAGCGTTCTTCTGTGCCCGCGAGGCGGCCGTCTCCATGCGCGCGCGCGGCGGCGGCAGCATCGTGAACATCGCCTCGGTGGCCGGCCAGATCGGCGGCGCCGCGACCGGCCCGGCCTACGTGGCTTCGAAGGCCGGCATGATCGGGCTGACCAAGTCGCTCGCCCGGCACCTCGCGACATCGCGGATCCGCGTCAATTGCGTGGCGCCCGCGGACATCGAGACCGACATGACCGCGGCCTGGCCGGAAGAGCTGCGCCAGCGCCTGAAGGCGATGACGCCGTTGGCACGATTCGGGCATGTCGGCGAGGTGTCGCAGGCGGTGATGTACCTCGCCGGAGCGGGAGCATCGTTCGTGACCGGCCACACGCTCAACGTGAATGGCGGGATCTACATGGGGTAGCCGTAAGGGAAGGGGAGTTGTCATGTCAGTCACGCGTCGTCGTCTCGTTGTAGCTGGGGCCATGCTGCCGTTGGTCGGTCGGCAGGCATTTGCCGCCGAACCGGTAAAGGTCGGCGCGCTCTATCCGTTGTCCGGCCAGGTGGCGAAGTCCGGCGAGGATACGCTGAACGGCATCCGTCTCGCCGTCGACGTCATCAACAAGAAGTATCCCGACTTGAAGATGCCGCTCGCGGCCGACGAAGGCTTGCCCGGCCTGGGCGGCGCACCGATCGAGCTGATTTCGGCCGACCACCAGGGCTCGCCGGAAACCGGCGCGGCCGAGGCCGAACGGCTGATCGTGCAGCGCAAGGTCGCGGCACTGGTCGGCGCCTTCCACAGCTCGGTGGCGGCGACGTCCAGCCAGGTCGCCGAGCGCCTGCAGACGCCGTATGTCTCGGGAGAGTCGGAAGCGACGCCTCTCACCGAGCGTGGCTATCGCTGGTTCTTCCGCACCACGCCGAGCTCGCGGACGCAGGCGCGCGACTTCTTCACCTTCCTGCGCGACATCAACAAGACGCACAACAACTCGGTCAAGTCGATTGCCGTCGTGCACGAGAGCACGCTGTGGGGCCAGGAATTCGCCAAGTCGGTCGACGGCTATTTCGCCGAGTTCCCGGAATTCAAGAAGTCGATCGTGGTCGGCTACCAACAGGGCACGGCCGACGTCACCAGCGAGGTGCAGAAGCTGATCGCCGCCAAGCCCGATTCGGTGTTCCATGCCTCGTACGACGCCGAGGCCATCCTGTTCGCGCGCACCTACAAGCAGTACGGCTTCAACCCGCAGGGTATCCTGGCGATCGGTGCTTCGTTCGGATCGAATGCCTTCCGCGATGCGCTGGGGGCCGACTCCAACTACTTCTTCGTGCGCGAGCACTGGTCGCGCGATCTTGCCGACCGCAATCCGCTGGTCGGCCAGATCGCCAAGATGTATCGCGACCGCTACGGCAAGGACATGGACGGCACGCCGGCCCGCGCTTTCACCGCCATGATGGTCCTGGCCGATGCCATCAACCGCGCCAAGTCGACCGACCGCGAGAAGATCCGCGACGCGCTCGCCGCCACCGACATCAAGGGCGACGCGTTGATCATGCCGTGGGAAGGCGTGAAGTTTGACAAGACCGGCCAGAACATCCTGACGCGCGGCATCTTCGTGGAGACCCTCGACGGCACGCCGAAGATGGTGTGGCCGGCGGACTTCGCGGTCGCCAAGCTGGTATGGCCGCGGCCGGCCTGGCGCTGAGGCGGGACGGATCTATGTTGGAGCGCGATCGGGGGGAGCCATGTCGGAGCAGTTGATCATCCAATTGCTCGTGAGCGGCCTCGGCATGGGCTTCATCTTCGCCCTGATCGCGATCGGCCTGACGCTGATCTACGGCGTCATGGGCGTGGTGAACTTCGCCCATGGCGAGTTCATCATGCTGGGCATGTACGCGACCTATCTGGCGTACGTGACGTGGGGCGTCGACCCGGTGGTCAGCCTGCCGTTCGTCGCCGCCTTGATGTTCTGTTTCGGGCTGGTCGTCTACTACCTGCTGATCCGTCGCGTGCTGCGCGGCAGCATGCACTCGCAGATCTTCGCCACCTTCGGCCTGATGGTGTTCCTGCAGGCCGGTGCGCAGTTCGTGATGGGCGCCGACTACTTCGCCGTGCGCAACAGCTGGCTGTCGGGCGTCGTCAAGCTCGGCGGGGTGGTACTGCCCGTTCCCCAGATCGCTGCTGTCGTCGGCGCATCGCTGGCGACCGTGCTGCTGTACCTCCTGGTCTTCCGGACGTCGGTCGGCCGCCAGCTCAGGGCCGCCTCGCAGGATGCGCAGGCGGCGGAGACCCTCGGCATCAACGTATCGCTGATGTACGCCTTTGCCTGGGGGCTGGGCGCGGCCTGCGTCGGCGTCGCGGCCTCCCTGCTGGCCAACTTCTATTACATATTCCCGCGCGTCGGCGCGGTGTTCGTGCTGCTCGCCTACGTCGCCGTGGCGCTGGGCGGCTTCGGCTCGATCCATGGCGCTCTGCTGGCCGGTGTCCTGATCGGCCTGATGCAGGTGGTCGTCGGCTTCTTCGTCAGCTCGGAGCTGAAGTATGTGCCGGTCTACCTGCTCTATCTTGCCGTGGTGCTGGTGCGCCCGCGCGGCCTGTTCGGACGAAGCTAGCCATGGTTCCGCAAACCGTCCCATCCTCGCGCGCGCCGTTGGGCGCCCTGATCGTCGTCGGCGCGATCCTGCTCGTCCTGCCGCTGGCCATCGCCGACCGACCCTTCGAGTTGCGCATGGCCACGCTGGTGCTGCTGTTCGCGACCATGGGGCAGGGCTGGAACGTGCTGGGCGGCTATGGCGGGCAGATCTCGATCGGCCATGGACTCTATTATGGCCTCGGCGCCTATACCTCCGCCGTGCTCTCGGTGAAGTTCGGAGTCAATCCATGGCTCGGCCTGCCGCTGGCGATCGTGGTACCGATGCTGTGCGCCGTCGCCATCGGCATTCCCTGCTTCCGGCTGCGCGGTCATTACTTCGTCATTGCCACGCTTGTGGTGGCCGAATCGGTGTTCCAGGTCTTCACGGTGTGGGACTGGGTCGGTGGGGCGATCGGCCTCGAGCTGCCGGTGCGGCCCGAGGGCTGGCTGAACTTCCAATTCCATCACGACAAAGCGCCGTACTACTATCTGGCGCTCGGATTGCTGGCCGTGGTGACCTTCGGCATCTGGCGCATGGAGCGGTCGCGTCTGGGCTTCCTGCTGCGCGCCGTGCGCGACGACGAGGAGGCGGTGCGCAGCCTCGGATTCTCGCCGCAGGTCTACAAGTCCGTCGCCATGGCGATCAGCGCCGCCATCCTGGGCGCCGCCGGCATGTTCCAAGCGCAGTACGTCCTGTTTGTCGACCCGTTCAGCGTATTGGGATTGCATATCTCCGTGCTGGTGGCGCTGTTTGCCATCCTCGGCGGTACGGGCACGCTGTTCGGCCCGATCCTGGGGGCGGCGATCCTGGTGCCGCTGTCGGAGTATTCGCGCATCGCCTTCTCGGGAAGCGGCCGCAATGTCGATCTGCTGATTTACGGATTCCTGATCATGGTCATCGCGGTCTATCGGCCGGACGGCATGATCGGTTGGCTGAGCCGTCTGGCCAGCTTCCGGCGCCGCGCGGGCGCTTCCACGAAAGGGCGGGGTCAATGAAGTTCGAGATCACCTTCAAGCGCGGCGGAACGCTCAGCATGACGACATTGGACGCGGCGCCCAAGACGGCGGCCGCGGTCAAGGCCGATGCGCCGATCGAGACCATGGTCTATCAGGCGCGCTGGTCGGGCCGCGAGGTCGCCATGCCGGTGAACCTCAAGCATAAGCCGCCGCGCGAGAACCAGAGCATCCGCGCCAATATCGGTGACGTGATCTATTTCCAGGAGTGGCCCGACGCCTACGACCGGTCGGGCTTCGAGAATATCGGCATCTTCTACGGCGCGGAGATCGTGCGCGAATGGCGGGGCGATGCGCCGGTGAACGTGTTCGGCCGTATCGATCCTGCCCAGTACGACCTGCTGCGCGAGCTGGGTGACCGCGTGTGGCGCCAGGGTGGCGAGCAGATCACGCTTCGCCTGGTCGAGGACTGAGCATGGACGCGACGTTGTCGGTCCGCGAGATGTCGCGCTCGTTCGGCGGTCTGCAGGCCGTCAACGCGGTGTCGCTGGACGTGGCGGCCGGCGAGATTCTCGGCATCATCGGGCCCAACGGCGCGGGAAAGTCGACGCTGTTCAACCTGATCGCGGGTCAGCTCAAGCCCGATTCGGGAACGATTTCGTTCGAGGGGCGGTCGGTCGCGGGGCTGCCC
This sequence comes from Pseudomonadota bacterium, assembly GCA_023416135.1. Taxonomy (GTDB): domain Bacteria; phylum Pseudomonadota; class Alphaproteobacteria; order Reyranellales; family Reyranellaceae; genus Reyranella. The sequence continues at coordinate 5,506 of JAEZIF010000371.1, read as the reverse complement.
CCCGACGCGATCGTTCGCAGCGGCCTCGCCAAGACGTTCCAGACATCGCGGCCGTTCGGCACCATGACCTTCGTGGAGAACGTCATGGTGGCGGCCCTGTTGCGTGTGCCGGGGATCGCCGCGGCCCGCCGCATCGCGCTCGAGCAGCTCGAGACCGTGGGGCTGGCCCATCGCGCCGACGTCCCGGCGGCCTGGGCCAGCACAGGTCAGCGCAAGCGGCTGGAGATCGCGCGGGCGCTCGCTACCCAGCCGCGCCTGCTGCTGCTCGATGAGCCGTTCGGCGGCGTCGACCTGCCATCGGTGGATGCGCTGATTGACCTCCTGCAGGCGGTACGCCGCCGCGGCGTCACCCTGGTGGTGATCGAGCACAATCTCGAGGCCGTTCACCGGCTGGTCGACCGGTTGATCGCGATGCATCTCGGCGAGGTGATCGTGAGCGGATCGCCCGAGCAGGTGACGAGCGACCCCAGGGTCGTGCAGGCCTATCTCGGTGCCGGCGAGGTGGCTCGTGCTTGAGGTCGCCAATCTCGATGCCGGCTATGGCGACCGTCAGGTGCTGTGGGACGTCTCCATACGGGTGGCCGACGGCGAGGTCGTGGCGCTGCTCGGGCCCAACGGCTCGGGCAAGAGCAGCCTGATGAACTCGATCTCCCGGCTGGTGACGCGGCTGGCCGGCACCATCGTCTTCGACGGCGTTGCCCTGCACGAGCTGCCCGCCTATCGGCTGCCGCGTCACGGTCTGTCCCATGTGCTGGAACGGCACCGGATGTTCCCGCAGATGACGGTGCTGGAGAACCTCCAGCTCGGCGCCGGACCGGGCGCGTCGCGCGACAAGGTCGCCCGCGGCCTCGAGAAGGCCTATGCGCTGTTCCCCCGCCTGCGCGAGCGTACCCGCCAGATCTCGGGCTCGCTGTCCGGCGGCGAGCAGCAGATGTGCGCGATTGCCCGCGGCCTGATGAGCGAGCCGCGCCTGCTGCTGGTCGATGAGCCCTTCATCGGCCTGTCGCCCCACATGCGCGGCGAGGTCGATGCCGCGATTCGACGGATCAACGACGAAGGCGTGGCGATCCTGCTCATCGAGCAGAACGTGGCCGTTTCACTGACGATGAGCCATCGTGCCTATATCCTGCGCGAAGGCCGGGTGGTACTGGAGGGTCGGTCGGCCGAGCTCGCGGCCGGTGATGCCGTCCAGCGGGCCTTCCTTGGCCGCCTCCAGCCTGCGCGTCCCGGCTAGGGCCGGCGAGACGACGCAATGTCGAGGGGAACGAGAGAAGGCAACGTGCCGGAAGCGACGAAGAAGAATGCCGCGGCACGCAAGCCGGAGGCTGCGCTCAAGGTCCGACAAGGAAGCCTGGGCAACATCATCCGCAAGGCGCGCCTTGCGCGACGCATGGTGCTGCAGGACCTGGCGAACAAGGCCGAGCTGTCGATCAGCTTCCTGAGCCAGGTCGAGCGCGATCTCCTGTCGCCATCGGTCAGTGCCCTGAAGCGCATCGCCGACGTGCTCGACATCCCGGCCGGGTCGCTGATGTTCGGCGCCGAGACGCGCAAAGGCGGCGTCGGCATCGGCCTGGTGCGGCGCGACGGCCGCAAGCGTGTCGTGTTCCCCGATTCGCGCATTGAATACGAGATGCTGACGCCCGACCTGCGCCGCCGCATGTCGATGCTGTGGCTCAAGGCGCCGCCGCATGCGGAAAGCGGCCCGGTCTTTTCCCATAATGGCGAGGATGCCGTCATCGTGCTGAAGGGCCGGCTGGAGGTCGAGATTGGCGGCGTGTGGCACGAACTGTCCAAGGGCGACACCCTGTACTTCGACAGCGAGCTGCCCCACCGCTGGCGCAACAGTTCGAGCTCGATCGCCGAGGTCATCTGGGTGTCGACGCCGCCCTCGTTCTAGCGGTCGCGCGCACATCGTCGGGGGCGGAGCGTCAGCGTAGCGTCGGCAGGGTGGCATGCAGGTGGTTCAAGAAGCCGGCCGCGGCCGTCGGCAGGGTGCGGCCCTTGAGGACGCAGACATCCACGGTCGCCTGTTGAAGCTCGCGGTCGGTCAATGGCACGGCGACGACCTGGCCGGCCTCGATCTCGCGCTTGACGGTGAGTCGCGGCAGGTAGGTGATGCCGCAGCCCGAACGGGCGAAGCCGCGCAGTGCCTCGATTGAATTGGTCTCGAGCGTCGGGCTGAGCGTGAGCTGTGCCGTGCGACAGCGTGTGTCGAGCAGGGCACGGATGCCGAAATCCTTGCGCGGCACGGCGACGGGATACTGCAGCGTGTCGCTGAAGCTGAGGCGCCGCCGCTTGGCCGCCGGGTAGCCGGCGATCATGATGGCGAACAGAGGATCCTTGAGCCGCATCGTGCGATGGATGTCGGACTCCGGACTCGAGGTGAAGGCGACGCCGATATCGGCGTCGCCGTCGCGCACCGCGGTAATCACCGCCTCGGTGCCGGTGACCTCCAAACTGATGCTGACGCCCTGGAAGCGCTTGCGGAAGGTCGCGATGGCATGGGTCAGCCCGTTGGCGACGACGCCCTCGACCGAGCAGATGCGCACATGGCCCCGGCGCAGACCCTTGAGGTCGTCGATCTCGGAGTTGATGCGTTCCTCGTCGAGCAATGCCGCTCGGGCGTAGCGGGCATAAAGCTCGCCGGCGGAGGTGGGCACGACGCCGCGGGCGTGGCGTTCGAACAGAGGCAATCCGAATGCGACTTCCAGGTTGCGCATCTGTCGGCTCAGCGCCGAGGGAGCGATGTGGAGGCGATCGGCTGCCTCCCGGATCGAGCCGGCGCGGACGACCTCGTTGAAGTAGCGCAAGGAAGTCAGTGACATGAGCTCCCGCCCTTTCTGATTTTCAGAACGCTAGGAGGTGAACCATCGCATTGCAACAACAAGCGGAACGTTGCCGAAAAAGCAACACTTCGTCGACGAAATTGATCTTGTCGAGAGCGGCTCCAGGCATTTTTGTTGCCTGCACGAAGAGACGGGGGACGAGAGTTCTATTGACCGAGTGGCTCAAGAAAGTCCTGCACGCGCTCGCAGCCGCGATGCTGCTGGCGATCGTCCTCGTCGTGCTGCTGAACGTCGTCCTGCGTTACTTCTTCAATATCGGCCTTGGCTGGACTGAGGAGGCAGCACGCTTCCTTTTGATCGCCATAACGTTCGTCGCAGCCGCCGCGGCGGTGAAGGAGTGGGGGCACTTCCGCCTTCTCATCGCGACAAAGTGGATGTCGCCCCGTGGCCTCGTTGCCGTCCAGATCTTCGCCATCCTGGTCGTGCTCGCGGTGTCGGCGGTCCTGTTCCGCTACGGCATCGCCATCACCCAGGTGAGCTGGTCGCAGACCTCGCCGACCATGGAATGGAAGATGGGGTACCTTTATTCGATGGTTCCGGCGTGCGGCGCCATCATGATCATCTTTGCGCTCGAGCATCTGTGGAATGTCATCCGCGGCAGGTCGACGCCTCTGCAGAGCACCGCGCACGATCCTCATGCCACCCATCCGGCACAGTCGAGTGACAACCTGGAAGGGCCCGTCTGATGGCAATCGCGGTCATGGTCGTCGCTTTCGTAGTCATGCTCGTCCTGACGACGCCAGTGGCATTCGCCATCGCTGGCGCCGCCACGCTGGGGCTGATGATCGGCGACACGGCGCCGCTGCTGGTCGTTCCCCAACGCATATTCGCCGGCGCCGATTCGTTCGTTCTGCTGGCCATTCCTCTCTTCATCCTGGCCGGCGCCCTGATGGAGACAGGCGGCATTTCGGCTCGCCTAGTCGACCTGGCGCGTGCCCTGGTCGGCCATGTCCGTGGCGGGATGGGCATGGCCGTCGTCGTCGCCGAGGCCTTCTTCTCCGGCATCTCCGGCTCGACGGTCGCCGACGTGTCGGCCATCGGCTCGCTGATGATTCCCTCCCTGAAACGGATGGGCTTCAAGCCGGATCGTGCGGTGGCGATCGTGTCGGCGGCGTCCGCCATGGGCATCCTCATACCGCCCTGCCTCGTCATGGTCGTCATCGCGCAGATCGCCGGCCTCTCGGTGGGCGCGCTGTTCCTGGCGGGCTTCGTGCCGGCGGCCGTGCTGGCGCTCGCCTTGATTCTCCTGATCTACTTCCAGGCGCGCCGTGAGGGCATCGGTGGCGACAAGCGGGCGACCTGGAAGGAAAGGGGACGGGCATTCGTGGCTGCGCTCGTGCCTCTGATGATGCCCATCATCGTGTTCGGGGCGATCCTGAGCGGGATGGCCGATCCGACCGAAGCGGCGGTGCTCGCCGTAGCCTATGCGTTCGTGATCGGGGTGTTCGTCTACAAGGAGATTCGCTGGAACCAGCTGCCGAAGATCTTCATCGACAGCGCGATGACCAGCGGCGTCGTGATCTTCATGGTGGGCGCCGCCTCGAGCTTCTCCTGGATCCTCGCCTTCGAGCAGGTGCCGGCGCTGCTCGCGCGCCTGATGCTGGATTTCTCCTCGTCGCCGATGATCTTCTTCATTCTCAGCATCGCGATCCTCACGATGCTTGCAGCCGTGCTCGAAGGCCTGCCCGCGATCATCATTTGCCTGCCGATCTTCCTGCCGATCGCCATCCAGTTCCAGATCGACCCGTTACACTACTCGATCGTCGTGGTTGCAGCCACCGGTCTCGGCCTGTTCCTGCCGCCGATCGGCATCGGCCTCTATATCGCGAGCTCGTTCGCCAATCTCACCGCGGAGCAGACGTTCAAGGCGATGATGCCTTACACGTTCGTGCTCGCGCTGGGGATAGTCGTCCTGATGGTCTTTCCCTGGCTCACGCTTGTAATTCCACGACTTGTCTTTGGCTGATGCCGCCCTGGAGGATAGAGCAATGACCGAGCGAAAAATTCTGCGTGCAAGTCGTCGTCGGTTTCTGGGCGGCTCCGCCTCGGGTGCGGCCGCCCTGATGCTGGCATCGCGCGGCGCGCTTGCGCAGCCGGCGATCATCAAGCTGCCGAAGAAGATCACGATCAAGGCGGCCACCATAACGGCCGAGTCGTTCCCCTATGTAGACGGGCTGAGGTACTGGAAGAAGGCCGTCGAGAGCCGCACCGGCGGCGATGTGGACTTCCAGGTTTTTCACACGGCGCAGCTCGGTGACGAGCGCACGGTCAACGAGGGCATCCTCGCCGGCTCGATCCAGGTCGGCATCGGCGCCGGCGCCTGGGCGGGGTTCGTTCCGGCTTACAACGTCGTCGAGCTGCCGTTCCTCATCCGCGACCTCAAGCACATGTACAGCCTCGCCGACGGCGCGCTGGGAGCCAAGCTCGCCGAGCAGGGCGCTGCGAAGGGATTCAAGGTCCTGGCCTACTACAGCGCGGGCGAGCAGCATTTCCAGACGCGCAGGACGACCATTCGCAGCCTGCCGGACATCAAGGGCCTGAAGATCCGCGTCATCCAGAACAAGGCCCTCATCGATGGGTTCCGCGCCCTCGGAGCGGTGCCGACGCCGCTTCCCTACCCCGAGATCTACACCGCGCTGCAGCAGGGCACGGTCGACGGC
>JAEZIF010000370.1 GCA_023416135.1 Pseudomonadota bacterium | reverse complement strand
GCCTGCGCCTCGCCGCGCGCGCTCGCAAGATCGTCGAGCAGGCGGCGGCAGTGGCGGTAGAAGGCGGCGCCGGCGTCGGTCGGGCGCACGCGGCGCGTCGTGCGCTCGAGCAGGCGCACGCCCAGGCGCTCTTCGAGGGTGCGCACCGTCTCGCTGACCGACGACTTGGCAGTCTGCAGGGCCGTCGCCGCGGCGGTGAAGCTGCCGCGCTCGACGACGGCGGCGAAGGCTTCGATGCCGGCAAAGCTGTCCATCCGATGATTGTTCGGCAGGGCGAACGATCTGTCCAGAACCACCGTCTCTGCGGTGCGCGGCACGTGCCGTATCTGGGGCCTGTCGCAATCAAGGAGGCAAACATGACCGAGACTTTGGACGTACTGGGCGCGCCGATGATCGTGAAGCGTGAAGTGGGCCTGTTCCTGGCCGAGCATCCGATCCCGCCGGGCTACTTCGTGCCGCCGCACCGCCACGCCGACGACGAGGAGATGCTTTATGTGATGGAAGGCGAGCTGACCTTGATCGCCGAGGCGGGAGAGAGCAGGGCGGGCGCGGGATCGTGCCTGCACTTCGCTCCAGGCCACCTGCATGGCTTTCGCAACGACAGCGGCGTCCCGGTGAAGCTTCTGGTGATCGCCCAGCCCGGCGTGCAGGCGGCCGAGATGTTCCGCCACTTCGACCGGGCCGCGAAGGCGGGCCCGCTGGCGCCGCCTGATGTCATGGCGATCGCCGCCGAATACGGCGTGCAGTTCGGTTAGGTCTTTGCGGGGAGCGCGGACCTCCAGGTCCGCGCTCTGGAAAGGCTCCCCAGCCTAACGCCACGGCCCGCGGCGCAGGAACGCCGCCACGTGCGCCCGGAAGCCATCGATGAACTCGCGCGCCACCGGCGGCACGCTGCGCTGGGCCGGCAGCAGGGCGGCGAACTCGAAGTCGATCTGCGGCTCGAAGCGCCGGACCACGATTCCGCGTGTGGAGTATTCGGTGGCCGTGAAGGGCTCGCACAGCACCACGCCGGCGCCCGCGCCCGCCAGCGCGCAGGCGATCTCCGACAGCGGCGTCTCGATGCGCAGGATGCGCGTCACGCCGAGCTCGGCGAAGACGCGGTCGATGCGGAAGCGCGACAGCGTCGAAGGCCCGAGCGAGATGAAGTTTTCGCCCTCGAAGTCGGCCGGCCGCAGTCGCTTCTTGCGCGCCAGCCGGTGGCGCTCGGGCAGGACGGCGACGAAGGGCGCGGGCGGCATGCGCTCGCGATCGACGTTGGCATGCTCCATCGAAGCCTCAGCGAAGCCGAGGTCGCTCTGCCCCTGCGCCACCGACGCCAGGATCGCATGCGACACCAGGCCGGACAGCACGATGTCGAGCTTGGGCCGCTCCTTCAGGAATTCGCCGACGAAGCGCGGCAGGAACCCGTTGGCCAGCGCCGGCAGGGCCGCGATGCGCAGGAACCCCGCACGCCTCGTGCGCAGCTCGGTCGCCATCTGCTCGATGCGCTCCAGCCCGACGAAGGCCCGCTCGACTTCGGCATAGAGCGACAGCGCCTCGCTGGTCGGCACCAGCCCCGTGCCGCGGCGCTCGAACAGGGTGAGGCCAAGGTGGCTCTGCAGGTCGCGCATCATGCGGCTGACGGCAGGCTGGGTGACGTTGATCAGCGATGCCGCCGCGCCGACGCCGCCGGTCAGGATGACGGCGCGGAATGCTTCGATCTGGCGGGGATTGAGGCCGCGCATGAGTCTTCTTATAACATCCTGTTATGGAGGCGGCGGATATTTCGAATTTGACGCCCCCCTGACGGCGCTAAAACATTGGCGCTGCGGCGGGAGGGTCGCCGCGACAGGAGGGGTAATGGGCCGATCGATCTATGGCGCCGCGCTCGCGGGCGCCACGGTGTTGCTGGCGGCGGCATCGGCATTCGCACAATCCAAGACGCTCACGGTGGCGGCCTATGGCGGCTCGTGGGAGCAGACGCTGCGCAAGGAGATGATCCCGGCCTTCGAGCAGAAGCACGGCGTCAAGGTCGAGTACGTCGCCGGCAATTCGACGGACACGCTGGCCAAGCTGCAGGCCCAGAAAGCCAACCAGGTGATCGACGTGGCGATCGTCGACGACGGACCGATGTACCAGGCGATCCAGCTCGGCTTCTGCGCCAAGATCGACGGCCTCGACAAGAGCCAGCTCTATCCGGCCGCGCTGTTCAAGGACGACAGGGCGGTCGCCGTCGGCCAGACCGGCACCGGCTTCATGATCAACACCAAGTCCTTCAAGGACAAGGGATGGGCGACGCCCACCTCGTGGAACGACCTCAAGGATCCCAAGTTCAAGAAGCTGCTGGTGATCCCGCCGATCAACAACACCTACGGCCTCTATACGCTGATGATGTTCGCCCGCATGAACGGCGGCGGTGAGAAGAACATCGAGCCGGGCTTCAAGGTCATGAAGGCCGACGTCAATCCCAACGTCCTGGTCTACGAGCCCTCGCCGGGCAAGATGACCGAGCTGTTCCAGTCCAACCAGGCGCAGATCGCGGTATGGGGCACAGGTCGCGTGCAGGCCTTCGCCAACACCGGGTTCCCGGTCGACTTCATCTATCCCAAGGAGGGCGCGCCGATCCTGCTCGCTTCCGCCTGTCCGGTGGCCAAAGCCAACATCAATCCGCTGGCGCACGAGTTCATCAAGGTGCTGATCTCCGAGCCGGTGCAGACGGCCCTCGCCAAGGATATGGGCAACGGCCCGGTCAACACCAAGGTCGACGTCAACCTGCCGGAGCTGCGCATGGCCCCGGTCGGCGAGCGCGCCAAGCTCATCATCTCGCCCGACTGGGACGTCATCAACGCCCAGCGTGAGGACTGGACCAAGCGCTGGAACCGCGAGGTGGAGCGGTGATCACTTCTCGTCGTAGCTGATGTCGTTCCTTTCGCTCGAAGGACTGAGTAAGCGCTTCGGCACCCATGCCGCTGTCGATGGACTGACGCTCGCGGTCGAGAAGGGCGAGTTCGTCTCGCTGCTGGGGCCGTCGGGCTGCGGCAAGACGACGACCCTGCAGATGATCGCGGGCTTCGTCGAGCCGAGCGGAGGCGCGATTCGGCTGGAGGGCCGCGATCTGCTGGCGGTGAAGCCTGCCAAGCGCGGCCTCGGCATCGTGTTCCAGAGCTACGCGCTCTTCCCGCACATGACCGTGGCGGAGAACGTGGCCTTCGGGCTCGAGATGCAGGGCGTCGCCGCGGCCGAGCGGACCAGGCGCGTCGGCGAGACGCTGGAGCTGGTCGGGCTGGGCGCCTTCGCCGGCCGCTTCCCGCGCCAGATGTCGGGCGGCCAGCAGCAGCGCGTGGCGCTTGCCCGCGCGCTGGTGATCCGCCCGCAGATTCTGCTGCTCGACGAGCCGCTCAGCAATCTCGACGCCAAGTTGCGCGAGGAGATGCAGATCGAGTTGCGCCAGATCCAGCGCACCGTCGGCACGACCACCATCCTGGTGACCCACGACCAGGCCGAGGCGATGGCGCTCTCCGACCGGCTGGTGGTGATGAACCACGGCCGCGCCGAGCAGATCGGCCCGCCGCACGAGGCCTACGAGCGGCCGGCGACGCCGTTTGTGGCGAGCTTCCTTGGCCGCACCAACGTGGTGGCCGGCGACACGGTGCGGCCCGAGAAGATTTCGTTCGCGGCCGCGGGCCTCGCCGGCACGGTGCGCACGCGCATCTTCCAGGGCAACCATTGGCTCTACCAGATCGAGACCGCCGATGGCCTGGTGACGGTGATCCGCCAGAACACCGGCGCGACGATGCCGGCGGAAGGCGAGGCGGTGCATCTTGCGTGGGGGAAGGCGTGACCACTTCCGGTCATCCTGAGCGCAGCGAAGGATCTCATGGCGTGCCGACGAGCACGTCATCGACGGCGATGAGATCCTTCGCTGCGCTCAGGATGACAAGAACCCCTTACCTCCTCAGCCTGCCGGCGCTGCTGCTGTTCGCGGCCATCGTGATCGTGCCGCTGGTCATGACCGTGCTGCTGTCGTTCCACGACTGGGGCCAGTACAAGGGCATCGAGCCGGTGTTCGTGCTGAAGAACTGGCACGAGGTCTTCACCGACTCCTACTTTCTCGAGATGTTCTGGCGGACCTTCCGCATTGCCTTCTTCGTCACGTTGCTGGCGGCCGTGCTGGGCGCGCCCGAAGCCTACATCCTGAACCGCATGAAGAGTCCGTGGCGCGGTCTCTTCCTGCTGGTGATCCTGGGACCGCTGCTGATCTCCGTCGTCGCTCGCACCTTGGGCTGGGCGCTGCTGTTCGGCGGCAACTCCGGGCTGGTGAACAAGGCGCTGGTGTCGATGGGACTGATCTCAGCTCCGCTACCCTTCATGTTCACCGAGACCGGCGTCATCGTGGCGCTGACGCACGTGCTGATGCCCTACATGGTGCTGGCGGTATGGGCGGCCCTGCAGCGTCTCGACCCGCAGATCGAGAACGCGGCGGTGGCGTTGGGGGCAGGGCCTTTCACCGTGCTGCGCCGCATCGTGCTGCCGCAGGTCATGCCCGGAATCCTGTCGGGCGCCATCATCGTCTTCGCCCTGGCGGCCAGCGCCTTCGCCACGCCCGCCATCATCGGCGGCCGCCGCCTGAAGGTCGCCTCGACACTGGCCTACGACGAGTTCCTCAACACCCTGAACTGGCCCTTGGGCGCGGCGGTCGCCGTGCTGCTGCTGGTCGCCCTGGTCGCGATCGTGGTCGGCGCCAGCCGCCTGGTCGAGCGCCGTTACGCACAGGTGTTCGGATGAGCCGCCCATCATGAGCAAGAACGGACCCATTGCACTCGTCTACCACGCGCTGTTCGTCATCTTCATGCTGGCGCCCATCCTGGTCGTCTGTTTCGTCGCCTTCACGCCCGAGGGCTATCTCTCGTTCCCGACCGACCGCTGGTCGCTGCGCTGGTTCTACGCCATCGGCCGCTATCCCGAGTTCATCTCGGCCTTCTGGCGCAGCCTGTGGCTGGGCG
>JAEZIF010000343.1 GCA_023416135.1 Pseudomonadota bacterium | reverse complement strand
TGGGTGCCGCGCGGCGAGATGTTCTTCGTGCTGGTGCTGCTGATCATCGCCGGCATCCCGACGAGCTGGGACCGCCTGCCGCTCGGCATCGCCGTCGGCGCCGGCGGTGCCGCCCTTTCCGTGCTGCTGGCCTGGCTGATCGGCGCGGACCGGGCCGAACCCGAGGACGAAGCGGCGTCTCGCGGATGGCGTCGCCGCGTCGCCGCGGGCTACGCCGCCCTCGACCGCGGGCAGCATGTGGTCCTGGTCGTGGCCGCCACGCTCGGCGTGGTGACGGCGTGGATGCTCGCCCTCGTGCTGGGCGTCGGACATCCCTTCTGGGCGGCAGTCACCGTCGCCGCGCTGATGCCGGCGCTGGCGGCCGCCGACGTCTGGCGGCGCCTGCTTCATCTCATGCTGGGAACGCTGGGCGGCGTCGGCATCGCCACCGTCCTGTTCTCGTTCGATCCCGGCCATCTTACGCTGATCGCGATCATCATCGTCTGCCAGGGAGCGGCGGAGATCGCGGTGTCGCGCAACTACGGCGTCGCCCTGCTCTTCTTCTCGCCGCTCGCCATCGGCATGAGCAACCTCGGCCGCGGCGCGCCGTGGCAGCCGCTGCTGGTCGACCGGCTGGCCGAGGCGGCGCTCGGCACGGCGGTCGCCTTCCTCACGATCGTCGCGGGGCGCAGGATCCTCAGGATCGCCTGAACGAGCGGGCCGCACGCCGCGCCTATTGCGACGGGTGGTCCGCGGCGGGGCCGGTCCAGCGCGGAAACGCCTTGGTATCGAGGCCGAACAGGTCGAGGGCGCGCGACACCGAATGGGTGACGATGTCGTCGACCGTGCGCGGGCGCGCATAGAACGCCGGCACCGGGACGGCGACGACGGCGCCCATTTCAGTGACCGCCAGCATGCTCTTGATGTGGCCGGCATGGAGCGGCGTCTCGCGGACCATCAGGACGACGCGGCGGCGCTCCTTCAGGCAGACATCGGCGGCGCGCGCGACCAGGCTCGACGTCACCCCGGTCGCGATCTCGCTCAAGGTGCGCACCGAACAGGGCGCGACGATCATGCCCATCGTCTGGAAGGAGCCGCTCGAAATCGCCGCGGCGATGTCGCCCGGCGCGTAGACCTTGTCGGCAAGGGCGCGCAGCTGGGCCGCCGACAGGTCGGTCTCGAGCGCGCGCGTCTGGTCGCCGGCCTTGGAGATCACGAGATGGGTCTCGATCTTCAGGGCGCGCAGCATCTCGAGCACCCGGATGCCGTAGACCGTTCCCGAGGCGCCGGTGATGCCGACGACCATGCGCCGGACGGGCGGGCTCTCTGCCATCGGCCGCTCAGCCCGCGGTCTTGATGTGCCGCGGATCCGAATGGTTCACGGGCTGCGGCTTGGCCTCCCACGAGAACGGCGTCGCGGAGAGCGTGTAGCGGTACCACGGCGGGTCGTTGGCGCGGCCGAGCCTATGGCGCAGGTTGCCGAACGCGCGATAGAGCACCGGGTAGGGCTGGCCGTGATACTGCTTCAGGATGTCGTGCCAGGCGCGCGGCTGGGCGGCGATGAACGCCTCCATGTCCTTGGTCAGCGCCTCTTCCGTCATGATCTTCAGCCCGGCCGGCGGATCGCCGAGGTCGGTGACGGTGCTGCGCACGAACTCGTTGGGGTTCCACTCCGGTCCGAGCGGCACGGTGCAGTCGAGCCCGATCTTGGAGGCGATGCCGAGCGTCGTGCTCTTGGGGTCGACGGTCATGGTGTTGAGCCCGTCGAGCCGCACCGTGTCGCGGTCCGGCATGTAGCGGTAAGCCTGGGCGGCCAGGACGGCCTGGTCGTCCCAGATGTCGACGTCGGTGTCGAACACCATGGCGATCTTGGGCAGGCCCTGCTTGGAGCAGGTCAGCATGATGCCCAGCGCCTGCTTGGAATCGCCGGCGCCCAGCGGATTGATCTTGGCGTAGGCGATGTTGGACAGGCCGCCCAGCGGGCAGCGCACCTCGCGCACGTCGATGCCGCCCTGCTTCAGCCCGTTGAACAGGTCGGCCTCGATCGCCGGCAGCTGCAGCATGTTGTCGGTGTACCAGGGGTGCAGGCCGCCGATGGTGCAATGCTGGAAGATGCCGCCCTTGCGGAAGGTCATCGCCTTCACTTTCAGGCGATAGTTGTGCTTGATGCCGCCGCCGTACATGCCGGTGAACTCGCCGTACGGCCCTTCGTCGTAGACCAGGCCCTCGAGCGCCATCAGCTCGCACTCGAGCACGATTTCGGCATTTGCCGGCACCATCACGTCGATGGTCTCGCACTTGATCATCTTGGCCGGCGCGCCGTAGAAGGCGCCGAGCACCTCGAAATCGTCGGTGTCGGCGGTGACGCCGACCAGCGCCGAGATCTTGTCGATGGTCGGGCCGCCCAGCACGATCGCCACCTCGAGGTTCCGGCCCTTCGCCGCCGCCGCCATCGCATGAATGCGCTGGCGGTGCGAGGTGCAGGTCATGTCGACCGACTTCTCGTTCTTCGTGCGGAACATCGAGCGGTAGATGCCCCAGTCGTAGATGCCGGTATCGGGATGCTTGCTGATGAACAGGTTGTCGTTGGTGTAGGCGTGACCGTCGCGGTCGTGATGGAGGAACAGCGGCAGGCGCGTCAGGTCGACGTCATCGCCCTTCAGGATCACTTCCTTGCAGGGCGCCGTCGTCACCGTCTCCCATTTCATACGGCCCTTGGAACGCGCCACCATCTCGAGCCCGGTCCGCGTCCTGTCGCAGCCCATCGCCCAGGCGAACATGTCCTGGTTCGAATAGGCGTTGGCCAGCACCGAGAACTCGGTGTCCTTGATCTTCTCGACCAGGATGGCCTTGGTCGGGTTGGCCTCCATGAGCTTGGGAATCTGGTCGACGCGGACCTCGTCCTTGATGCGCACGAGAAAGTCCGCCTTTTCCATGGCGGCGACGAATTCCGAAAGTGACTGCTGCATTGGTCTGCACCCCGCTCTGGAGAAACGCTTCAGGAGTAGGCGGGCGCGACCTTCCCCTTCTCCACGTAGGACCGGAGATGATGCAGCATCATGCCCCAGAGCGCGTTGCACTTGTCGAAGTTGCCCTGCTGGTGCGGCCAGCCGGCATGGGAGAAGGCGATCTGCACGCGGCCGTGCGGCGTCCTGCCGAGATCGAACGTGACGGTGGTGCCGGCCGAGTCGCCCGGGCCCGCAGCGCACTTCCACGCCACCTTGTGATCGTCCTGCGCGGTGACCTCCCAGACGAAGGTCGGGCCGTCCGGATACTTCAGCGTCCACCGCGACCCGACGCCGCCGCTGCCGGCGACTTCGGCCATCGTCCAGCCCTTCAGCCCTTCGAGGGTCGTGAGCGCGCCATGCACTTTGGCAGCATCACCAGTGATATTGACGGCATGACGCAGAGCATGACTTGGCACGGACCCAACTCCCCGGAAAACTCGAACACTCGGTAGCGGCAGGCACACCAAGCTACATTGGAACTGCACTCGACGATAACAGTGCCAACCGACGGGTCAACGGTCCGCCGGGAGAATCTTGCGATCGGTCCGGACGCGATGAAGGTCGCTGTAGGCCTCACCGCCCTCCGGTCATGCGTCGTTGATCGCCGCCAGCATTCGCTCGCGCGTCAACGGCAGGTCGCGCACGCGCACGCCGATGGCGTCGAACACGGCGTTGGCGATCGCCGCCGCGAGCGGACCGGCCACCGCCTCGCCGACGCCGAGCGAAGGCTCGTCCGGCCGGTCGATGATGGAGACCTCGACCGGCGGCGCCTCGCTGAAGCGCAGGATCGGATAGTCGTCCCAGGTCCGCGTGGTGATGCGGGTCCGGTCGAACCGCACCTGTTCCTTCAGGACCCAGCTGACCGCCTGCACGATGCCGCCCTCGACCTGGTTGCTCACGCCGTCCGGGTTGATCGTGCGGCCGCAGTCCACCGCCGCGACCGCGCGCACGACCCTGATCGTCGCGCCGGCCTCGACCTCGACCACCACCGCGGCGTAGGCCGCTTCGTTGCTGTAGCGCGCGAAACCCAGCCCCATCCCGCGCGTCCCGTCGCGGCGCGTCCCATCCCGGGAACGCGACGCGAGCCCCGACCGGTCGCGCGCCGCCTCGATCACGGCAATCGCCCGCTCGTCATTGAGGTGCTTCAGACGCAGCTCGACGGGGTCGACGCCGGCGGCGTGCGCCAGCTCGTCCATGAAGCACTCGATCGCGTAGGTGTTCAAAAACCCGCCGATCGCCCGCAGGGTGCCGGTGCGCACCGGCAACCGCTCCAGCGCATTCAGGACGACCCGCTGGTTCGTGAAATCGTAGATCGGCACCGCGTTGCGCTCGCTGGTCGGCTGGATTCCCGGCAAGGCGTCGATGCCGGGCGGCTGGGCGAAGGGCCGGTCGAGGTGCCACGCCGCCAGCAGGGACGGGCTTTCCTGCAGCCCGGGCCGCGCGATGTGCGGATTGCTCCAGAGCTCATGCCGCCAGTCGACGATGCGGCCGGCGCCGTCGACCGCGCCGTTCATGGCGACGACCATCGCCGGCCCGAAAGGCGACCAGGCCAGCTCGTCCTCGTGCGACCATTGCAGCCGCACGGGATGGCCTTCCACCGCGCGGGCCAGCAGCACCGCGTCGAGCGCCGCGTCGTCGGCCGCATTGTGGCCGTAGCATCCGGCGCCCTGCACGTGGCGAACGGTGACCGTGTCGGGCGCGACACCGAGCGTCTTCGCGATGTCCAGCCGGGTCGGGTGGATCGACTGGCTCTGGCACCACACCTCGATGGCGCCGGCTTGCACCCGCGCCACCGCGCAGGCCGGCCCGATCGACGCGTGGGCCAGGAACGGCCGCGAATAGCTGGCGCTCAC
>JAEZIF010000327.1 GCA_023416135.1 Pseudomonadota bacterium | reverse complement strand
ACCAGATCGCCCAGGGCATGGGCGGCCTGATGTCGATCACCGGCGAGCCCGGCCGCGGACCGATGCGCGTCGGCATCCCCATCGCCGATCTCACCTCGGGCCTGCTGCTGGCCCAGGGCATCATCCTCGCCCTCTACAATCGCGAGCGCACCGGCAAGGGCCAGTGGGTCCACACCTCGCTGATCGAGGCGCAGATCTTCATGCTCGACTTCCAGGCCTCGCGCTGGCTGATCAAGGGCGAGGTGCCCAAGCAGGCCGGCAACGACCATCCGACGGGCATCCCGACCGGCGTGTTCCCGACCGCGGACGGCCACATCAACATCGCGGCTTCCGGCCAGAACCTGTGGGAGCGCTGCGCCAAGGCGCTGGGCGCGCCCGAGCTGATCGACCATCCCGAGCACAAGACCGGTCCGCAGCGCTCACAGAACCGCAAGGCCGTGAACGAGCGCATCGCTGCGATCACCAGGACCAAGCCCTCAGCCTACTGGCTCGAGGCCATGAACAAGGCCGGCGTGCCGTGCGGGCCGATCAACACCATCGACCAGACTTTCGCCGAGCCGCAGGTGAAGCACCTCGGAATCGCCCGACCGGTCAAGCATCCCAAGCTCGGCGACATCAAGGTTGTCGGCCAGCCGATCAACCTTTCCGATGCGCCGCAGCCCAAAGAGCTGAAACCGACGCCCGAGCTCGGCGAGCACACCGAGGAGGTGCTGGCCGGTCTGGGCTACGACGGCAAGGCAATCGCGGCGCTGAAGGCGGGCGGCGTCATCTGACGAACTCGCGCAGCGCCCGCAGGAAGGCGACCGGATGCTCGACCTGCGGCAGGTGACCGGCCGCAGGGATCGTCACCAGCCGGCTGTCGGCCAGCGTCGAGCGCATCATGCGCGCGCCGCGCTTGTCGAACGGCGGCAGCTTGTCGGCCTCGCCGAACAGGAGCAGCGTTCGCACCGCCGGGGGCGGTAGCGCCGGCTCGTCCGCCAGCAGCATGTTGATCACGGCATCGATCTCGGCCTTGGAGAAGCGGTCGAGCGCCTGGACGATCGCCTTCGGCGCATTGCCGCGGTCGTGGAACGCCGGCCCGAGCGCCGCGCTGCCGTAGACGTTGCGCTGGAAGTTGGAGCGCACCGCGCTACGAACCGGCGTCCGCGACGCCAGCCAGCGCATGCCGCGGCCGTAGGCCGGCGGCGGATAGCCGTTGACCATGACCAGTGCGCGGCAGTGCTCCGGATACTGCGCGGCGTAACGCCAGGCAATGGCGGCGCCCAGCGAGTTGCCGACGACCGTCGCGCGATCGATCTGCAGCGCGTCCATGAGCCCGTCGAGCCATGCGGCGTAAGCGCCGAAGGTAGCCAGCACGTCGCCGCGGATACCGATGCCCGGCAGCTCCGGCGCCACGACGAGATGCGTCGCAGCGAGCTCGTCGGCCACCTTGAACCAGTAGGCCTCGGCGCCGGCCCACTCCCCGTGCAGCAGGACGATTGCCTCACCCCGGCCCGCAGTCCAGACTCGCGCCGTACCCTGGCCGAGCGGGATTGTCTTCAGTTCCACGTGGAGCCTTCGTCACCTTGTTTGTGCGGGAGAATAGAAGATGGCGGCGCGCAGGACAGCATTGATCACCGGCGGCGGTCGCAATATCGGGCGCGCCTGCGTGCTCGGCCTTGCCGAGGACGGATTCAATGTCGCCATCAACGGCTCGAGCGACCGCGCAGCGTGCGACAATGTGGCCAAGGAGGCGGCGAAGTTCGGGGTGGAGACGCTGGTCGTCATGGGCGACGTCGGCAAGGCCGAGGACTGCAAGCGCATCGCCGACGAGGTCATCGGCAAGTTCGGCACGGTCGATGCGCTCCTGAACAACGCCGCGCTTCGTCCCAACAAGCCCTTCCTCGAGATGAGCGAGGCCGAATGGCGGCGCGTCATCTCGGTCGACCTCGACGCCGCGGTGTGGCTGGCGCGCGCCTGCCTTCCCGGCATGGTGCAGAAGGGCTGGGGCCGCATCGTCAACTTCGCCGGCATGAATGCCATCCACGGCCATGCCGGCCGCACGCCGGTCTCGGTCGCCAAGCACGGCGTATGGGGCCTGACCAAGGCGCTGGCCATGGAGTTCGGGCCCAGGAACGTCACGGTCAACACCATCTCACCCGGCCCCATCGCGCCGGACACCGAGGAGAAGAACGCGTCGGCCCAGGCGCGCGCGCAGTCGATCAGCCGCGTGCCGCTCGGCCGCATGGGCACGCCTGTCGAGGTCGCCGCCGCGGCACGCCTGCTGGTCTCCGAGGCCGGCGGCTACATCAACGGCCAGATGATCCAGGTGAACGGCGGCGGCGCGACCTGACCACTATCCGCCGTAGAAGACGTTGTCGCCGAGATCCTTCATCTCGAGGATCGCGGCATCGGGCCGGCCTGACGGCGGCTTGTTCAGATGGGCGTTGATCACCTCGCCGATCACGATGTGATGGGCGCCCTGCTCGAGGATGGTCGAGACCGTGCACTCGACGGCGCCGGGCGCCTCGACGAGCAGCGGTGCACCCGTGGTGCCCTTGCGGTACACCTGCCCGCTCAGCTTGCCGTCGCTCACGTCGGCCGGCCTGAAGAAGGTGAAGGCCAGGGCCTTCTGATCCTTGCCCAGCATGTTGAGGGCGAAGGTGCGCGCCACCTTGATGACCTGGTAGGCGCCGGAGTCGGTCTTCACGCCGACCACGACCAGTGGGGGCGCGAACGCGGTCTGGGTCACCCAGTTCACGGTTGCGGCCGCGACATTGCCCTTCCCGTCATCGGCCGTGAGCACGTAGACCCCGTAGGGGATCATGCGCAGCGTGGTCTTCTTCGTAATCGCCGTCCATGGCTTCCTCCCGAAGTCGCCTTTATTGAACACCGGCGGCTTGCCGACGATTTCGTCGCGCCAAGGCACGCCGTCACGTCGATCTCCACGATTCGGAGGTCCAGGACTGCAGCGCAGAAATTCACGTGGACCTCGAGGTACGTCTCTGCCCAGCCGCTATTCCATCGGAAGGCCGACCGTCCTGGCAATCTTGCTCCAGCGCTCGACCTCGTGGGTCACGAAGTCGGTGAAGGCCGAGCGGCTCTGCAGATCGGGCTCGGCTCCCTGCTCGGCCCAGATGTGCCGGATGCCCGGATCGGCGAGTGCCGCCTGCACGGCGCCATGCAGCGTGTCGAGAATCGCGGCCTGGGTCGCCTTGGGCGCGAACAGGCCGTACCAGGTGCTGACGTTGAAGTCGGCCACGCCTGCCTCGGCAAAGGTCGGCACCTCGGGCAGCACCGCTTCGCGCCTGGGCGCCGCGACGGCGAGCGCGCGCAGCTTGCCCGATTGCACGTAGGACGCCACGGTGCTGAGCGGCGCGAAGGTCGCGTCGATCTGGCCTGCCATCATGTCCTGCAGCGCCGGTCCGCCACCGCGATAGGGCACATGGGTGAGCTGGACGCCCGTGCGCTGCTGCAGCAGCACGATGGCGAGATGCGGGATGGTACCGAGGCCCGACGAGCCGATGTTGATCCCGCCCGGCTGCTTGCGTGCCAGCGCCAGAAAGCCCGCAAGGTCCTTGGCGTCGATCTTCGCGGGATTGACGACCAGCGCCACCGGCACCTGGGCCATGCCCGACACGGGCGCGAAGTCGCGCATCAGGTCGAAGCCCGATTCGGCGTAGACGATAGAGGCGAAGGTCAGGCTGGGATTGACCACCAGCAGCGTGCAGCCGTCGGGCTTCGAGCGCGCCGCCGTCATGCCGCCGATCGTCCCGCCCGCGCCGCCGCGGTTGTCGACCACCACCGGCTTGCCCAGCCGCTGGCCGACGAAGGCCGCGATTGGCCGCGCGAAGATGTCGTTGGAGCCGCCGGGCGGGAACGGCACGATCCAGTTCATTGGCCGCGACGGGAAGTCTGCGGCGCGAGCCAAGCCTGTCGCGCCGCTGGCAAGGACACCGGCCAGCGCGGTTCGGCGGAAAAGGGTCACGCGTTACTCCATCCTGATGTTGGCGGCCTTGGCGATGCGGCTCCACCGTTCGCTGTCGGAGGTGACGAAGCCGGCGAAGTCGGCGCGGCCCTCCGGTTCGACCCGGGCGCCCTGCTCGATCCACATTGCCCTGATCTTCTCCTCCTCGAGCGCGGCCTGCGTTGCCGCATGCAGGCGATCGAGGATCGCGTCCGGTGTCTTCCTGGGCGCGAACAGGCCGAACCAGATGGTGGCGCGAAAATCCGGCACGCCCGCCTCGTCCATCGTCGGCACGTCGGGCAGCAGCGGCTCGCGGCGGCGATTGGCGACGGCGAGCGCGCGCAGCTTGCCCGCCTTCACGTGCGGGGCGATGGCGCCCGGCACGACGAAAGCGGCCGCGACCTGGCCCGACAGCAAGTCCTGAAGCATCGGCGCACCGCCACGATAGGGCACGTGGTTCAGCCTGGTGCCTGTCTTCTCCTCGAACAGGCCGATCGCCAGATGCGTGACGGAGCCGAGGCCCGCCGAGCCGACATCGATTCCGCCGGGCGCCTTCTTTGCCGACGCAATGAAGTCGGAGAGCGTCGTGACATCGAGCCTGGCCGGGTTGACCACCAGCACGTAGGGCACGCGGGCGACCGCGCTGATCGGCGCAAAGTCGCGACCGAAATCGAAATCGGTCTTGGGATAGATCTCCGGCGCATAGGTGAGCCCGGTGTCGCCCAGCAGCAGCGTATAGCCGTCGGCCGGCGCGCGGGCCGCCACGGCCGTACCCACGATGCCGCCGGCGCCGCTCTTGTTGTCGATCACGATGGACTGCTTGAAGCGATCGGCCATCGCCGCAGCGACCGGCCGAGCGAACGTGTCCGAGCCGCCGCCCGCCGGATAAGGCACGATCATGACGATGGTCTTGTCCGGCCAGTCCGCCGCCCGTGCCCCGTTGACGAACCCCGCTGCCGCCAATCCTGCCAGCGCGGTGCGCCGCGAAAGAACCGTCATGTTTGCCCCCAGTTCACGACCACCTTAGCGGCGGGTCTTGGCCGTGGCCACCGCTCGCGCGTCCGCGTCGGTTGCGGCAATGTTGCCGTCAACGGCCGGACAAAAGGCCGGGACGAGGACAAGGCTGTCGGGAGGAAATCAGGAGGCATCCATGAGCCGTCTCAAAGGCGTCAATGTTGCTGCCGTGTTGGCAGCGAGCGTGGTTGCGTGGTCGGGTAGCGCGTTCGCCCAGGCCAAGGAGCTTTTGGATCTGCTCAAGGTCGGCAGTCTCGAGATGACCAACATCTGCGCCTCCTACCATCCGGAGAAGCTGCCGGTGTACTCGGCGCTCGACCTGCCCTTCCTGCCGATTCCCGATACCGACGTACAGGAGAAGGTGCACGACGCCTTCCACAAGCATCCCCTGGTGGTGAAGGAGTTCGCCGGCTGGAAGGCGATGCCCTATCTCTCGCCGCTGCTGCCCAACAACGAGTTCGTCGGCCGCGGCAAGCAGCCCAAGACGGTCGAAGATTTCAAGGGCATGCGCGTGCGTGCGCTGGCCGGCATCGGCGAGGCGATGAAGAAGCTGGGCGCCGTGCCGACCTCGGTCGACGCCACCGAGGTCTACACGTCGCTCTAGGTGGTGTGGACTCTTGGGGTTCCG
>JAEZIF010000298.1 GCA_023416135.1 Pseudomonadota bacterium | reverse complement strand
CGATCTCTTTCATCACCTCGATCTCGAGGTCACGCTCCGCCACCAGCTTCTTCAGTCGCGCGTTCTCCTGCTCGAGCTGTTTCAGACGCCGAACGTCGTCCGGCTGGAACGAGCCGAACCGCTTCTTTCACGTATAGATCGTCTGCTCGCTCACACCGTGCCGCTTGGCTACCACCGGCACCGCATCCCGATCCGTCTCCCGCAGAATCGATACGATCTGCTCTTCTGTGAACCTCGACTTCTTCATCCCGCCTCCTCGCGGAGGCCAGTCTCTCAATTAATCGGTGGTCCGAAAACCCGGGGGCAGGTCAGCCTTTCAGGGTATCCCTGACAAAGACGTCGACAATCTTCCTCACCGGACCACTCCACTCAACTCAACAAGGGGCACCGCGCAGCCATCGGTCCAGGGAGCGCCCCTCACCAATCTTGCGAGGCCCCCAACGCAAGCGCCCGCATTCGCGTGAGCCTTGCAGCGACTGCGTTCCCGTCCCAAGCCGAATGCTGCTCGGGAGCAGGAGGATGGGCCGGGAGGGCCGGGGCAGCCAGTTGCGCCTCCACGCCACCGACCTGCCACCGGCGGACTGCCCTTATGCCTGCAAGGGTCAACGCCACCGAACGGCCCTCGTGCACATTGAGCAAGCCAGCGGCCTGGGCAACTTCCAAGGCCCGCTTGAACTGATCATCGTGCTGAATCCCTGCGCGTTTCGCGGCGTCGCCGACCCACCTCCATGGCAGCGGCTCGTGCTGGGCGTCCTCGTAGAGTGCGCAGGTGAGCCGCATGGCCAGGCTGTAGTCCACGTTTGCCATCGAGGACTGTCCGCATACGCGGCCCGCTCGCTTCATCTGTGCTTCCGAACCTTTGGAAGGGTGCGGCTTGGGCGTGGGCGGCCTGGGAACGGTCCGAAGGATAGCCGGGAGCAAACAGGTCCGCCCCTTCGCATCCTTCCCCAGCCTCGGCGCGTCGCCAAGGAAGGCCTGCAAGGCTTCGTTGGACGGCGGCACCCACTTCTGGTCGGGGTGCTGCTGCTCCAGGTATGCGGCCAAGATCTGGCCGTCCGATCTGCATTCGACGAACATTCTTGTCCCCCAATACCGGCCCGCCATAGGCCATCCCGAACCGACTTCGACGTGACAACCTGCAGTCTTGTCCGGTCCCAACCGTAACGCCTTCACGAAATCGAGCCGTCGAGACGCGCGCGCGAGCACGCGCGTTGCCTACCGACTAGTTGTCACGAACACCCCAGGTGCCTGCTGCCGTTCGCTCTACCCAATGCGCCCGGCAACCGCGCCCTCAATTTGCTTTCAGGCGCGTGCCCCGACAATCTTACTTTGACGACCTTGTCGCTGGGTCGCGAATTGAGCACTGCCTTGATTCGCCGAAACGCGGTCCTGGAAGCCTGGGCGGTTTCGTGCTTTGCCGACGGCCCCTCTTTCCTCGACAACGCGCGGTCCGATCGCATCCAGACCACGCCGACCCGACCGCGAGCCTGAAGGTGGAAGGGCTTTTTCGTTTCTGCGTCGGTAGATGCCGCTGTATCTCAGCCGTCTGCGCCCGAGTTTACCGGCAGCGACAGGGGCACCAGGCGCCTGGCGCGTCGCTGTCATTCTCATGTGAGTTTGCTCCCCACGGCGCAGGCTGTACTGCAGGGCGGTGCGCGACTCTTGACCCAGACTTTAATCCGGGCAGGCTGGCGCGAAAGAGGAAACGTGCCAGCAATGATCGCTGCGACCCGCGCGAGCGCGCTGCCAATCCTGATCGCCGCTTCGGTGATGATGAGCCTTGCGATGGGCATGCGTCAGTGCCTGGGGCTCTTCCTGCCACCGATGACGCAGACGCTCGGCTTGTCGACATCGGACTTCACTTTCGCGATCGCGGTTCAGAACATCGTCTGGGGCCTGATACAGGCTCCGCTGGGCGCGGTGGCCGATCGCTGGGGATTGCGTCCGGTCATGGTACTGGGTGCGGTAGCGTATGTCGCTGCGATGGCAACGATGACAGCTGCCAGCGGCGTCTGGATGTTCGTATTGGCGCAGTCATTGATCGGCATCGGGATCGCCTGCACGGGATCGTCGCTGGCGATGACCGCGACCGCGCGCGCCGTTTCACCTGAGCGGCGTAGCGTCATCCTGGGCATCGTCGGCGCCTTCTCTTCGGTCGGCACACTCGTGATCGCGCCCGTCCTGCAGGCGCTTCTCGGTGTGTGGGACTGGCGATGGGGTGCAGTCATGTTCGTCATGCTGGCAGCGGCGATGGTGCCGGCGGCGGTGATCACAGGCCGGGTTGACCGCCTGCCTCAGCCGTCCCTGCGCCGTACGTCGGCCGCCGCGGCGATCGGCGAGGCGCTGCGCAACCGCCGCTTCGTAGTGCTGTGCTGCACGCATTTCGTCTGCGGCCTGCAGCTCATCTTCATAAACACGCACCTGCCGAACTACCTGGCGCTGTGCGGCCAAGACCCGATGCTCGGCGCCACCGCGCTGGCCATCATCGGCGGCATCAACATCGCGGGTTGCCTGCTGGCCGGCTACCTCGGGCAGCACTACCTCAAGAACGTCCTGCTCGGCCTGACCTATCTCGGCCGGTCTGCCGTGCTGATGGTCTATTTCCTGCTGCCCCCGGCTCCCGCCACGACAATCCTCTTCGCTGCGGCGATGGGAATGCTGTGGCTGGGCGTCATCCCACTGGTGTCAGGTTATGTCGCCGACCTGTTCGGCACGCGCAACATGGCCACGCTGCTGGGCGTGTCGTTCGTCATCCACCAGATGGGATCCGTGATCGGTGCCTGGGGCGGCGGCGCGATCTTCGACATGTTCGGCAACTACGACCTTGCCTGGCGATTCGGCGTCTCACTCGGCATCCTTGCCGGCATCGTACAGATCCTATTCGGCGGCCCCTCTCGTACGCCGTCGGGAGCGCGGCAGGCACCCGCCGCAGGCTGAACCCCAAACCGCCCGCCACCTGTTCTCACCAAAACGATTGCGGCCCTGCCTCCAGCTTGTCGCCGACGACTATTGGGTCGAGGCCCTCTTGCTCGCAAATTCCGTCGGCGGTTCGAACACGCGGAAGTCGGAGCCGAGCACGCTGGGCTGGAACTCCCAGGGAGATGCGCGTCGCCTGTTGCGTCGCCGAAATCGCACGGCGGGACCGCGACCGTACGGATTTCTAACTGAAAGCCTTGAACGTGATCAGGGTGAAGGTGTCCTTCACGCCGGCAAGAGTCTGGATCTTGCTGGTGACGAAATGACCGATGTCGGTCTTTTCGGCGAGATAGCACTTCATGAGAAGGTCGTACTGGCCCGAGGTCGAGTAGACCTCCGACACCTGCTCGACGCTGCAAGCATCGTTGGCCACGTCGTAGGCCTTGCCGAGCTCGCATTTCACCATGACGAAGATGGTCTGCATGATCCCCTGCGGATTGGCAGGCCACTCTAGCGCGACGGGCGGGCGAGGAAAGCCGGGACGTGATCGCCAAGGCCCATGGGTGAGCGCTCGTCGTGGCTCTCGTGCCGACGCTCGCGGCGCTCAGGGCGATGGTCGGACCGGGGCTCCCGACGCGGCCGTTCGCGGCGATGCTCGGCTCTCCCCTCGCTCCTGGCCTCGCTCCTGGCCTCGTTCCTGTTTTCATTCCTGGGTTCGGCCCGGTGCTCCGCCCTGGGCTGCAGGGGCTTGGGCTCGCGGTGTTCGCGATGCTGGCGCGGTTCCTTCGCCTCACGTCGCTCGCGCGGCTCCTTGGCCTCGCGCCGCGGCTTGTCGCCACTGCTGCGACCGCGGCCACGGCCCCGCCCACGACGGCGGCCGTCCGAGGCTTCGAATGCCACGGCCTCCATGCCCGGCACTTCGACGCGGGGGATCTCCGAACCGATCAGCTTCTCGATCGCCTCGACCAGGGCGCCCTCCTCGGGCGAGGCCAGGGTGAAGGAGTGGCCGGTCTTGCCGGCACGACCGGTGCGGCCGATACGATGGACGTAATCCTCGGGCGAGAACGGCACGTCGAAATTGAAGACGTGGCTCATGTCGACGATGTCGAGGCCGCGGGCGGCGACGTCCGACGCGACGAGGATCTGGATCTCACCCTGCTTGAAGCGCTCGAGCGTCTCCATGCGCGCCGGCTGGCTCATGTCGCCGTGCAACGCACCGGCGTTGAAGCCGTGCTTCTTCAGCGAACCCTGCAGGACGGCGACGTCGCGCTTGCGATTGCAGAAGATGATGGCGTTCTTGATGTCCTGCTCGCGGATCAGCCGGCGCAGCGCCTCGCGCTTTTCGATCTCCGGCACGACGGCCAAGCCCTGGACGATGTTCTTGCCGGCCGATGCCGGCGGCGAAACGCTCACTTCCTTGGGATTGCTGAGAAAACGGTCGGCCAGGCGCCGAATCTCCGGCGGCATGGTGGCCGAGAAGAACAGCGTCTGGCGCATCGGCGACAGCAGGCCGACGATGCGCTCGACATCGGGGATGAAGCCCATGTCGAGCATGCGATCGGCTTCGTCGATCACCAGCACCTTGACGTCGTTCAGCAGCACCTTGCCGCGCTCGAAGTGGTCGAGCAGGCGGCCCGGCGTCGCGATCAACACGTCGACACCTTTCTCAAGCGCGCGCTCCTGGTCATCGAAGCTTACGCCGCCGATCAGCAGCGCCATGCTGAGCTTGTGGTTCTGTCCGTATTTCTCGAAGTTCTCGGCCACCTGGGCGGCCAGTTCGCGCGTCGGCTCCAGGATGAGCGAACGCGGCATGCGCATCTTGGCGCGGCCCTGCGACAGAATGTCGATCATCGGCAGGACGAAGGAGGCGGTCTTTCCGGTGCCCGTCTGGGCGCATCCGAGGATATCGCGGCCCATCAGGACGATGGGAATGGCCTTTTCCTGGATCGGCGTGGGCTGGGTGTAGCCCTTGTCGGCGACTGCCTGCAATACCGGGGCGCTCAGCCCCAAACTCTCAAAACTCATTTAGTTTCCGTGACTTAGCCCCGCATTCCGAGGGGCCTGGGAGCGGTCTCGCAAGGCCCTGGGGATTAGGGCCGGACCACTGGCGGCCCTCATATGAGCCCTGCCCCGTCTCAAGTCAATCCACCGCCCCTGCGCGGCTGCGTCGCGTGCGGCTCAGGCCTTGATCTCGATCTCGACGAAAACGAACTCGAAGCCGTTCGGATTGATGACATCGTGCTCGACGCCGATCTGGCGGGCATATGACACGCCGGCGCGCAGGGGCGCCGGCACCGTCGTCTTGCCGTCGAAAATGTGCAGTTCGCCGGTCGTGATCGGCACGACGACATAGTCGTGATTGTGCCGGTGCCAGCCGGTATGGCCCCCCGGCGGAAAGCGCCATTCGGTGACGATGACCCGGTCGTTCTCGACCTGGACCGTGGGCTTGGCCATGGGGCGTTGAGGGGGCCGTTCGGGGGGACGCTGGTCGTTGCTCATCGCAAAAACCTAATGCCACCCGCGGCTTTTGTCAGGTGACAGTCGGCGGCGTCCTGATAAATGTGCATATACACGTTTATAGGGGAGGCCAATGGCCCATCCGCTTCTCACAGCGCCGATCGGCAAGAGCCTGTGGAACCTGGCGGCGCCCACGACGGCCGTAATGGTCGCGCAGACCTTCGTCGCCATCGCCGAGACCTTCATCTTCGGGCGCCTCGGCACCGAGGCGCTGGCGGGCTTCGCACTGGTATTACCGTTCATGATGATGATGACCATGATGGCGGCAGGCGGCATGGGCGGCGGCGTGGCGGCCGCCATGGCCCGCGCGATGGGCGGCGGCCGCATCGAAGACGCGCGGGCGCTGGTCCTGCATGCGCTGGTGCTCGGCGCCGTGCTGGCCTTGCTGTTCACCGTGCTGGCCTGGATGGCGGCGCCCGCGCTCTATCGCCTGCTGGGCGGCGAAGGCCGGTCGCTCGACAACGCGCTCACCTACTCGCACGTGCTGTTCAGCGGCGCGCTGTTCATCTGGGCCAACTTCTTCCTGTCGGCGCTGCTGCGCGGCGGCGGCGACGCCGCCACGCCCGGCCGCTACATGCTGGTGTCATCGATCGCCCAGGTGCCGCTGTCCTATGTCCTGGCGCTGGGCGTCGCCGACTGGCCGGGCCTCGGGATGGCGGGTCCGGCGATCTCCTCGCTGGCGACGTCGCTCGTCTCCGCCCTGCTGCAGGCGCGCGCCTTGTGGCGCGGCAAGCTGGGCTTCGTGCCGGCCGTCGCCGGCGTCCGCCTGCAGGGCCGCCTGTTCCGGGACATCCTGCGGGTCGGTCTGATCGCCTCCTTCTCGGCCTTCACCGCCAACCTCACCGCCATGCTGGTGACTGGACTGGTCGGCCGTTTCGGCGTCGCGGCGCTGGCCGGGTACGGCATCGGCGTGCGGCTCGAGTTCATGCTGGTGCCGCTGGCCTTCGGCATCGGCTCGGGGCTGACG
>JAEZIF010000503.1 GCA_023416135.1 Pseudomonadota bacterium | reverse complement strand
GATAACGAGACGATGCCCGGCACTGCATCTCCATCAAATTCCAGGTCTGGTCGGTGCTTCCATCATCGATCATCAGGATTTCGTACTGGGCGTCCGTCCGCGAAAGCAGCAGCCTTTCGACCGCTTCAATGTATAGATTGAAGGAGGCCTCCTCATTGTACATGGGAGTGACAATCGCGATGCGCGGAACCGCCATGAGCGTTATCGCCTCCGCTTAGTGGCAGATCGCCGTTGTTTCGTGTTCGCCCGCCCCGGTTGTCGGCCACGTATCGCGATGAGCACGTGGCATCGCCGGGCTGCTCCGACGTGACCCAGTTGCGACAGCAATTTGCTCACTTCGCGATACTGACCTTCGCGCGCCTCGCCAAAGGGCTCGATCTTCGAAAGGAAACTGAGCATCAGGCCGAATATGGAGATACCGTGGTCTTCTACGATCCGGAGACCTTCATTCCTGGCCGCGGCGAGCAGTTCCTCACGCGTAAAGCAGCGCGATGCTACCTGTTTGCCCTCGACGCCATCCCACAGCGTGCGGGCTTGGCCCATCTCTAGAATGGCATCTACACCCCCGTAATAGAGAAGACGGGTCAACAGGCCTCCTTCGTAATCCCTGTCGGAAAGCAGCAGCATCGCATCGGATTGCATGATGCGGCGACACTCCCGTAGTCCCTTTTCATAGTCCTCGTTGAGGTAGCAAAGCGCCTCGATGGCGAGAACCCGATCGACGCTTTTTTCCCGCAGCGGAAGGGCGCGTGCGTCGCCTTCGATCAAGAGCAGGCGATCCAGCCACTGGGGATGTCTCGCCGCGACGCGGTCGCGGAATCTCCATAGCGCTGCCGCAACCGGATCGACGACGACGACGCGCTTGAATCCCCATTCCAACCATGGCAGCGCATTGCGCCCGTCTCCACCGCCGACGTCGACGATCACGGCGTCGCGGCGCCGTGGCGCAATTTTCCGTAAATAACCATGATAAACCGGCGTATCGAGCGTGCTCATCGCATAAGATGTGGCGGCACGCTCATGGAAATGAGCGCCCCCGATGTCTCGATAGTACGTGATTGATGCATCGCCATCTGTCACAGCGAGACGCAGGACGCCGTTTTCGACGCGTCCTATGGCTCGGCCCGAATGATCGACCAAATCGTCCGGCGACCGCAAGGGCGCACAACCGTCGGGATCGGCAAGAACGGTCCAGGCCCAGGTCGGGATACCCCCGGTCATCCTCGAACGATGGCCTTCTTTTCGATCACGGCGCGCTGCTCCCTTTGGATACATCCCATCGCCAGCAGTCACGGCAAAAGCCTACCGCCCCCAGTTGCTGCTTGAAGTTGACTACACCGCGATTGAAATGTCGGCTGGATGCGCTCGGCCCGAGATCGATGTAGCGAAATCCGCGCGCCGCGGCTGCGTCGATCAAGTCGGCAAAGAGAGCTGTCATCCCATTGAAGTCACGATGCGAGGCGCGATCGCAAATGTAGAAGGTGTTCGCAATACGTGCGTTGAGCTCGAACAGCAGCACCCCGGCGATCGCCGTATCGCCAACCCATGCCATCCTGAGGCGGATGCAATCGGGGAACCGGCGCAACAGCCACTCTATCTCGGCTGGCGTATGTGTTGGCGTCTCGCCCAGGCGCCCATAAGTGTCCTCGAAAAGCTCAATGAAAGTCGCGAACGATTCGATGCCGGCTTCTCGAGTCGTAACGCCCATCCCCCAGGAGGCACGCACGCGGGAACGCTTTCTCTCATTGAACAATTGCTGGTAGCGACCGGGTGCATCGCCGTCAAGTGGCACCATCAGGGGCATCGACCGGTGCGCCAGCCAAAACCCCTTCGCGTGCAGCGCGAATTCGAGGACCTGATTCGGCGACTGATGATAGACGGGTGGTGGAATTGTCAGCTCGATGCCGCTCCAGCGCCGTTCCAGCGCATAGGCCTGCAAGGCGCCGATCAGTTCGATTGCGAGTTCGGCCCCGAATGATCTCCCGACGACAGGTCCGCCGATGGAGGCGCCGGCCGGCGACACGAAGAAGCCGTCGGCGCGAACGAAACCCGGCAGTACGGCTTCGATGCGACCGCCACGTGTCGCGATCAGGTGATGGAAATCAAAGCGCCCCGGCGGGTGATAGGCGAGGAAGTCCAGGTCGTGAAACAGGGTGGCGTTGTTCGCCGTCGCCAGATGCGCGCGCCAGGCCGCGGCATCGTCCGGACGGTACGGCCGGATGCCCAGTGTCGTCATGGGCCGTGCCCCGCCGCCGCCTGGCCTGCAGACCTGCGATGGTCAACAGCGCACATTGCCGGCGAGACCCGCTGGGTGCTGTGCGCGCCACTGCGCATTGACTGTGGCGAGCGCCTCCGTCGCGATGTTGCGTCTGACGATCTCATCCAGAAGATCGCTGACGAAATCGCGAATGCCGCGCTTCGATCGCCGCGCGCCGAGCAGCCGCTCGACATCATGATAGTATGGCTTGCAAGCTTGATAATGCGCATCATCGGCGCAGTTGAGGAACAGCATGTTGGGATGCAGGTTGATCACCTTCAGCCCCGGCTGATCGATTCTCAGTCGCGAGGTGTCGAAGCCGCAGGCGCCGGTCTTCAATTCGAAATGGTCGGTGAAATAGATCGGCAGTTCGAGCACATCGTATTCCTTCCAGAATGGCCGCAGCCCTTCCACCAGCGGAATCTGGTAGCTGCTGTCGTATTCCAGCCCGAACTCGCGATAGAGGGGCATCAGGCTGGAATCGTAGAAGAGGCTATGGCTGCGGACCCCCTTGGCCTCCGGTGCGAAGGCCTTGGTCATGGCCAGCACGTGCCGGTAGATCTGAGCTTCGTCCAGCGTTGCCGCCGCCTCGCCGCGCTCAGCGTGCAATCGCTTCAATTGATCGCCGTTGCGCCGGTAGTTGGGATGCAGGCCTCGCTCGTGCGTGCCGACGTCGATGGCCGAATGTGTGCAGAAGAAGGTCGCCGGCAAGCCCCGCTCGTCGAACAGCCGCCGTACGTCGGCCAGCACCGCATCGTGCGCCCACTCGACATCGACCGTCAGGCAGATGGTGCGTGGGTCGAGGCTCGCTGGCCAACGCACCGCAACATCGTCGTTCCTGGCACGTCCGTGAGGCATTTCGCTCATCCCCCGCAACCGACCCTCCCGCCAGCGCGCTTCTGGCTGCCAACAGAGCTTTGCCGGGCAATCGGCGCAAGCCTACAGTCTTGCTTGTACCAAAATCGGGGATTCTGCCGCCACATTTTGTGAAGCAAACCATGGCGTATGATACATAGGCGTCGAGGGCCCAAGGATCCAAGGCAACGATGGCCGTAGCACCTTCTGCTCACCGCTACCCCGACTTCATCATCGCCGGGGCGCCGCGCGCGGCCACCACCTGGCTCTATACGCTCGCAGATCGCCACCCCGAGATCGGGATGGCAAAGCCGGTGAAGCCGGAGCCCAAGTTTTTTCTGGTGGATGCGCTGTTCGAACGCGGCCTCGACTACTATGCGGCGACCTGGTTCGATACCATCGAGGCAGGGCGCATTCTGGGCGAGAAGAGCACCAACTATCTCGAAAGTCCGGTTGCGGCAGAGCGCATCCACCGGAGCCTGCCGCAGATCCGTCTGGTATTCATGCTGCGTAATCCGGTGGAACGGGCCTATTCGAACTATCTCTGGACCCGTCAGAACGGTCTCGAGACCGAAAGTTTCGAACGGGCGCTCGAACTGGAAGCCGAGCGCGAGCGCAATCTCGCGCCCGAACTGCGCTATGCACGTCCTTTCTCATATTTCTCTCGTGGGCTTTATGCCGAGAATCTCGAGCGATTCGTGCGGCGTTTCCCCCCTGAGCAGATACTCGTGCTGTTCCAGGAGGAGGTGGCGCTGCGGCCGCGTTTGCTGGCCGAACGATTCCAACGTTTTGTCGGCGCGGACGTGATGCCCGATCTGGCCGAAGGTCTAGGCACCATCAATGCGGCCACGCCCAAAGGTGCTCCACCGATGGCACGAGAATTTCAGGCACAACTGGCTCGTCGATATGCCGAGCCCAACCGTCGTCTGCAAGAGCTTCTCGGAATGGAGTCGTTGCCCTGGGACTGGCCGGCTTAGCCAGGCAGGATCAGGCTCGCCGGCGTGCGAGGTCCACACAGCGCACGGCAAGCGGCACGACCAGCTCGACCGCGGCGCCCATGACAGGATTCAGCAGGCCGAGCAGCACCGAGACGGCAACTGCTCCGCTGACGTCGCCGCCGACAAGGGCAAAGCCGGCAGCCAGCGCACCCTCGCGCACGCCCCACCCACCGAGAGAGATCGGTATCGACGAGATGAGCAATGCGGGCGGGACGATCAGGAGGCAAGTCAAAGGGGCCAGCGGCGCGTTTACCGCCTGCGCCAGCAGGTAAGTCACGGCTACGCCCAGCAGGTGATTCGAGACGGCAAGGCCGACACTGAGCACGCTTCTTCCGCCGGCCGTCAGAACCATCCGGAAATCGGTGCCGAGAGTTGCCGCATAGCGCCCGACCAACGGCGCCCTGAGCACGATCCGCGGCGTGGCGATGAGAATGCCGGCCGCCACGAGTCCCGCGATAGATGCTCCCGCCACTGCCGCAAAGGCGATGCCGCCGTCGACGCGATACGCAAAGAACGGGAGGATCGCAGCGACCAGCGCCGCCAGCGCCGCCAGTCCCAGCACCCGGTCGCAGACCACCGAACGGGTCGCCATCGCGAGCCCCAGGCGTGGCGACAGCAGCAGGACACGCACGACATCGCCGCCCACAGTCGATGGCAGGGGTTGCGAGAGCAGCATGCTGCGGCCCATGCCGAGCGTGAGAGGAACCAGCCCGACGGCAATGCCGGACAGGAGCTTGATCACCACCTGCCAGCGCCACACCACGACCAGAAGCTGCACGACGGAAACCGCGAAGGCCAGGACGAGCAGGACCGGGTTGGCCTGCTCGAAGCGCTCGAGCACACCCTCGGCACCGACCATTTGCAATATCAAAGCCAGCAGGGCTACCGTCACCATCACCCGCAGGGTCATGACGACGACGCCTTTGAGGGTCATCAACTTCCCTCGTTAGCGAGTGCTTGGAGCGCTCCGACAATGCGATCTTGCTGCGCAAAGCTCAGTGCAGGGTGCATCGGCAGCTGAAAGCTGTTGGCCGCGACCCTTTCGGTATTCGGCAGCTTTTCTGCCGGGGCGCGATACGGCGGCTCCAGGTGCGATGCCATCACGCCGCGTCGGGTCGGAATGCCGAGCTCGTGCAGCCGATCCATCACGGCGTTTCGCGTCTTCGGCGCGTCCGCCACCATCATCACCTGATAGCTTTGCCAATTGGGCGACAGATGCGGCGGGATGCGGGGCGGTACCAGCCAGGGGTGCTGGGCAAGGGCGGCCTCGTATCTTTCCGCCAGGGCGCGGCGCGCTTCCAGGACGTGGGTCAGCCGGTCGAGTTGCGCCAGCCCTATGGCGGCCTGAATATCGGTGATGCGAAAGTTGTAGCCAACCTCCGGATAGCTCTCGAACACCGTGGGCGCGGCGCCGTGCCGCGCGTAGTCGGACAGGGACATGCCTTGATGGCGCAAGCGGCGCAGACGCTCGGCGAATTCGCGATCGTCCGTGACGATCATGCCGCCTTCGCCCGTCGTCACCACCTTGCGGGCGTGCAAGCTGAACACCGTGACTTCCGCCAGCGAACCGACGGGCCGCCCGCGATTGGAACTGCCGAAGGCGCAGGCGGCGTCGTCGAGGACGTGGATTCCACGGCGGCGCGCGATCTCGTTGACCGCGTCGATATCGCAGGGCAGGCCGAGCTGGTCGACCGGCATGATCGCGCGCGTGCGTGCGGTGATCTTGCGTGCGATCTCGGCGGGATCAACGTTGTAGGTGGCGGGGTCGATGTCGGCGAAGACGGGCGTGGCTCCGGCGTGTCGAATCACGTTCACGGTGGCGATGAAGGTCAGCGAGGGCACGATCACCTCGTCGCCGGCGCCTATCCCCCAGGCGTGCAATACCAGGAAGGCGCCCGTCGTCCAGCTCGACACGCCGACGGCCTCGCCCGCACCGCAAATCGCCGCGAAGCGCCGTTCGAATTCGGCGAGCTGTGGACCGCCCACCACCCAGCCGCTGCTGACGGCCGCCGCGGCGGCGGAGGCCTCCGATTCGCCGAAGAAGGGACGGCTGAAGGCGATGGGCTCCTGGGAAGGCACCGGCTGCGGCGACGACGACGATATGCCCGGTCCACTCATGCGGCCTCGCCACGCGGCGTCTTGGCCATCGACGCCCGGTCTTCCTCGCCCGGCAACCGCCAGTTCCTGACCTCTTTCTCGAACAGGATGGCGGGGTCGGGATGGCGGTCGCGAAACCAATCGATATAGCGGCGAAGTCCCTCCTCGAAATCGATCTCGGCGGTGTATCCGATCAGCTGGCGGGCAAGAGAGGTGTCGGCCTGCAGGACGGCGACATCGCCCGGGCGCGGCTCGATGAAGAGCGGCTCGAGGTCCGGCCGACCACAGAGGCGCGCCACCGAACGCGCTACGTCACGGATCGTCAGCATCGTGCCGTAGGCTATGTTGACTGTCCGGCCGATCAGCAGTTCGGCTTGGGCGGCAAGCGCGATACCACGCGCCGTATCGCCGACATAGGTGAAGTCGCGACCGTTGGCGCCATCGCCGAATATCACCGGAGGGTGGCCGTTGAGGACGCGCACGACGAAGCGCGGGATCACCTCGGCGAGGTCGCCCTGGCTGTGTTCCCGAGGGCCGTAGGAGTTGAATGGCCGGACGACCATGGCGGACAGGCCGTAGGTCTGGTGATAGGCGCTGGTGTAGTACTCGCCGGCAAGCTTGGCCGCACCATAAACCGTGACCGGCTTGCACTTGCTGGCTTCTTCGCTGAGCCGCTCGTCGCCGCAATTGCCGTAGACCTCGGAAGACGAGCAGTAGACGAAGCGGTCGATCCGCTGGCGGCGCGCCTCCTCGAGCACGAGCAACGTGCCGGTGGCATTGACGTCGTGGTTCTCGACAGGCTGTCCCAGCGAGCGACGCACGCACTGCACGGCAAGGTGAAAGACGCGTCTGCTGCCGCGCATGGCCGTCTCGATCGCCGCCCGATCGAGCACGGAGCCCTCGACGATGCGCAGGTCGCCGAGGCGCGCTGCGGCCGTGAGATTGTCGCGGCTGCCGGACGAGAAATCATCGAGCACCGTAACGGAATCGCCAGCCGCGAGGAGCTGCTCAACGAGATGGCTGCCGATGAAGCCGGCGCCGCCCGTTACGAGGGAGCTACCCGTCATGCGGTCACTCGAAGCGTCGACGCGCTGCCGCGCCAAGCCTCCGTCTCCGCCAGGCTGGCGGTAAGCGAACGCTGCGCTGCCTCGAGCAACTGCACGATCTTGAGTCCGCGATGGCCATCCATGAGCGACTCCTCCTCGCCGGCAATCACTCGTCGGAAGTGCTGCACCACGCCGGCGAGGGGCTCCCTCGACGGCAGGCGCGGCGAGTGAATGTCGCCGATTCGATAGCTCGGGATGATCGTACCGCGCTGATCCTCCGGCTGCACCTCTATGCCGCTGTTGTAGATCTTGAGCTTTTCATCCTGGTCGAGGTCGTCCCACACCGCCATCTGGCTGCTGCCGCCGATGGCGATTCGCCGCACTTTCACCGGCGACATCCAGCTCAGATTGAGATGCGCGATCATGCGCGAGGCGAAGTGAAGGGTGACATAAGCGATGTCGG
The DNA here is from genome assembly GCA_023416135.1 of Pseudomonadota bacterium. Taxonomy (GTDB): domain Bacteria; phylum Pseudomonadota; class Alphaproteobacteria; order Reyranellales; family Reyranellaceae; genus Reyranella. Next base: position 3,836 of record JAEZIF010000503.1, on the reverse strand, counting down.
GCAGGCCGGCGTTGAGGTGGCAGTAGCCGGTCGCCTCGACATGCACCGGAGGCTCGTCGAACAGATAATCGATGATCGAGAAGTCGTGCGGTGCGAGGTCCCAAAGGACGTTCATATCGGGCTGGAACAGGCCGAGATTGACGCGCAACGAGTCATAGTAGGAAATGGCGCCGAGGCTTCCCGAGCGCTTGAGTTCCGCCAGTTTGCAGACGGCACCGTGGAATACGTAGGTGTGATCCACCATGAGGGTGCAGCGGTTCGAGCGGGCGAGCCCGAGCAGTTCCTCGCCCTCGGACGAAGTGGTGCACATGGGCTTTTCCACGAGCACGTGCTTGGCGCCGGCAAGCGCTCGGCGAGCCAGCGCAAAGTGCGTACTCACCGGAGTCGCGATCGCAACCGCGTCGATGTCGGGATCGTCGATCAATTCCTCGGCAGTTTCGAATACCCGCAACTGCGGGATGGCTGCGGCTGCAGCGACCCTGCCCGCCTCCATACGCTCGGCGACCGCCACAACGCGAAACCCGCGATTTTGGCTGAAGGTCCGCAGCAAGTTCGGGCCCCAATAGCCGAAACCGCAAATTCCGACTCGTACCATCGCGGTATCCGACTCCTCTTCACGTGATCGGGATACACCGAGCAATATAACCTTGTCGTTTTGTTCCTACCGTAGGGGCCGTGTCGTCGCAAGACTGGGCGATTTCCGGTTGCGAACCGTTGACCGAGATTGCGCGTCGGCGCTTCTACCGGAGCATCTCCTTCAGGTCCTGGTAGTCTTGCCAACGGCATGTCGGATTGCGCAGGGGACCCGTGCGGAAGGCCAGGACCGCGTCGAGATCGTGCTCGAACAACACTCCGGTCAGCAGTCCATCAACTCGAATGAGCTCCGCTTTCGGGGCGCCCGAGTGGGCACGCCGGTCACGCAGTTCGATGCAATGGCTGAACTCGAGCGGCACGACGACGAGAGAGCGGCCTGTACTCTGCGCCTTGATATGCAGATCGCCCCCAGTCATCTCCAAGGAGGATGACTGCAACGCCACCAGCGGACCGCCGACCTCCCGCTGCGCGACGGCCGATCGGCTGAGATCGATCGCCTCGTCCAGCACGAAATCGAGGGTAGAACCGAGACTGCGCCGAACCTCGAGGGACGTCGGCGAATAGGTCGCGAGGTTCGGTTCGGACAGCTCGGAGAGTCTCCAGCGTTGCCCCGGCTGCCCGTCGATGGCGCGCTGTTCCCCGACCTGTTCCTCGTCCTCCTTCATGATCAGGTAGCGAACACCGAGCAATCGCAGGATGCGGGGGTCCGGATGAGTGAATATGGTGACGTTCCGCTGGTGAGGCGCGGGCGGACGCTGCAAGGCGCGCTTGATCAGTGCGTGAAACGCCGGTGAGATGAAGGCGTTGTATTCGAAAAGCGTCGGTATTCTGTAGTACCACAGGCCCGCTGACAGTTCGTCATTGCCGACACTTCCCGCGCGTAAGGCGGATGCCTGGAACTGCTGGATCCAGGAATCGTCGTTCTGCGTGACGGGCAAGATCGTTGCGACCCGGCCGTTGAAGCGGGAATGCGAATCGAGCGCGATATTCGCCCGCAGATGCTCGACGATCGGCGTAAGCTGCGGCGGAAAAGGATAGCCCATCGCCGTAGGCGAGTTCATCGTCGCCAGCAAAGCTGTGAGAGCTACCGCGGGTATCGGCAAGATCCATATTGCCTGGTCGCGGACCACCGCAAAGAGTCTGGTTCCAGCCAGGCGGTTGGTGACGAATTCGATGCCCCGGTGCAGCGCGACGGCCGCGAACAGCGCGTAGAACGGCCAGGCGGCTATCTCGAAATAGAGAGGCGGTGGAAATATCCAGCGAGGGAACAACAGGAAGAGCAAACGCACACCCATCAACGCCGTGAGTATGGCCATCAGCACCCAGGCCGCGACGCGCAATTCTCCGGCGTCCCGTCGCAAGGACAGGACGGCGCCGGCGAAAGCCGCGACGACGAGAGCCGGCCCCGCCCATCCCAATGCCGGGCCATGGAAGAAGATCGAAACAAAGATTGGATTGCCATAAATGACGGTAAAATCGCTTGGAAATGCAAAGGGGGCCGTCGCGCTGAACAACCCCAGCAAGAACCAGGGCCATCCGAGGCAAACCGCAACGATCGACACCGTCGCCAGAACCGCCAGCTTGCGCAACAACTCGGATCGCCGGCGGACGAGAAGCAAGGCCAGCACGACACAGAGGACCGCCCCCGGACCCAGCGGCATCAGCATCGCTGGATTTGCCGAAAGGAGGTAAAGCGCGCATCCAAGGATGCCGAGGCCGGCAAGCACGTCCACGGCGAAGCTCGACCGACCGACTGCGCGCAGCAGCCACAGTCCGATGACCGTCGAAGGGAGCATCAGTATCCAACCCGGTGCGACCCAGAGGATCGGATAAAAAAATGGCAATGGCACGAACGGCGCGGCCAGAACGCCCAAGATCCATCCCGCCGTGAGCGCAACGGGTTGCTTCAAGGAGAAGAGGCGGGCCATGCCGTAGGCGGAGAGAAAAACGATCGCCGCGACAATCAGGTAGACGACAAGCTTGCCGACCTCGAGGTGGTCAAACCAGGCAATCGGCCAGAAGAAGAAGAGCCATTCTGCATTTTGCAGGAACTGTATGTTTCCAATCCCTTGCAGGTAGTCGTTCGCGAATGAGAAAGGCGACGACCCGAGCAATTGATTGCGTATTTCAACGAAAGTACACGTGCCATCGAAGTGGTAAAATAGAGCGTTGAAGTTCCGCGCGAAGGCAAACCAGGCGCACACGAGGAAGGCGCCGAGGTTTGCCAGCAGCGCCAGTGTGCCCTCGTGGCTCAGGATGATCGTACGGAGGCCTGGCCTCAGTAAGCCGCTGTCGGGCCTGCCTGTTACCGGATTCATGTGCATGCGAAGGAGGCTATGGCGCGCGTGGAGGGGCCGGCATGGGGCTGATGCATGTTTCCGAGATGGATGACATATCTCACGCCGGCTGCCGACGGAGCATTGGCATACCCCCTTCTCAATCAAACTGGCCGAAGAGCCACTTTAGCGCAGGGTGTGCAAGCAGCCCAGGCGATCAACAGTCCGACGTGGCTCGCGAGCGGCTGCACGCCACGAGGGCGACCATTCTGCTTGATGCCTCGGGCATGGATGCGCATAGTGGACGGTAGTATTCGCAATGCGTGGATGGGATTCGTTGGGAGTTCCGGCTTTGGCCTCTCGTGGTGCAATCGGAGTGGTGCGTAGGAGGCAACCTGCTGCACCGCTGGTGAAATCGGGCAAGATGCGATTGTCGCACCTCGCGATGGTCATCATGGCCTTTTCAACCCTGTCTCCGGGAACCGCCCACGCTTATATCGATCCGGGCATCGGCAGCTTGGCCATTCAGTTCGTGATCGCGGCGATCGTCATGGCGGGCGTCGGCATCAAGACCCAATGGTATCGGATCAAGAAGCTCACTGCTCGCTTCATCTCCCACTTTCGCGGGTGAATGCGCGTGGAGGGCGGTGAGGGCGCCGATGGCCATGTGTCTTCGACGTCTGGCCTCGGCATCGAACCTGAGTTCAGTTCCTTTCGCGACCGTGCGGGATTCGTCTTCCGGTGTGGTGGTACGATCTTTCGCTGCGTCGACCATCGGTATAATCGGCAATATCGACATGCCGTCGAATCGGGGCTGTTCGCGAGCTGTGTCGCGGATGGCCTGCTCCTGCCTTTCGAAGAGTACGATCAAGACTTCGGGTTGAGCCAGTGCCATGCGGTGTTGAAGCCCGTGCTCGTGCCGCAGATCACCTGGCCATACGAATGGTGCTTCGAACAACTCAAGGA
>JAEZIF010000290.1 GCA_023416135.1 Pseudomonadota bacterium | reverse complement strand
CGCCACTGTAGTGGCGCGTCCGCCGCGCTCCCCCTGTCGTGCCGGCCGGTCAGGCGGCGCCGTGCCAGGCCGCGTCGTGATCGCGGTGGGCCTGAGTCGTGCCGTGCTGGAAATACGCGTCGTAGTACTCGTGCTCGAGATGATGAATCTGCAGCCAGATGCCGGGGGCGTGGATCGCCTCGACATGGGCCGGAAAGCGTCCGTGCGTCTCGTAGATGTAGGTGCAGATGTCGCGGGTGCAGTCGATCACGTCCCGGGCATAGGCGCTGGCCTCCTTGAGATACGTCCCGCCGAAGCTACCGCGGTAGATTTTGTCGAAGATCGCGGCATCGCTGTAGATGCCGGAAGGACCGAACTTCGCCGCCACGACGGCGTCGACCGCGTCCGACATCGAATCGTAGTATGGCGGGCAGCTCCCCTTGATCAAGTGCTCGCCGTTGTGGCGCAGACCGACGGCGTTGGAACGCAGGGTGGCGTACTTGGGCAGCGGCACGTGCCAGCGGAGGAGGTCCATGAGCTTCCACTTGGGCGTGACGAAATCGAAGCCCAGCATCGGTCCGTACTGCTTGATGAACTTGGGATCGCCCATCAGTACCGGCGGCGAGATCGAACCGTGGATCCACGCTCCGAGACCCATCGCTTCGGCCACCAGGAACAGGTTCTGGACCAGGAGGTCGGCCTCGACCTGGGTCCGCATCGACCAGACGGCGCCCAGCGGGATTTTCATGTCCTTGTTGAGGAAACCCTTCTCGACCCACTTCTTGACGCCGGCAGGCTGATAGAAGTTGCGGTCGTCGACGATGGTCGGACGCGCGCCGGCCGGCTGGGTCAGCAAGTACATCATGCCATTGATGTACTGGTGCGACAGGTCGACCACGGGAAAGAATACCGTGGTGCCCGGCAGGTTGGAGAGGAAGCGGTTCGAATCGAGATAGGCCGGAAAGTCGCGATTGCCGTTCGGGACGTCGATGCGCCGGTCGAGCAGCTTCACCTTGGCCATCTCGGCCCGCTCGAGCAATTGGTCGGCGTCGAAGGCATCGCCGTCGGCAGGCGGCAGCTTGCGCAGGAAATAGGTCCCGCTGTCGTTGATCATGAAGAAGTGCGTGCCCTGGGCATTGTCCGGACTGCCCGCCGTGCGGCCAGCCATGTTGACGTTGGGCTTGGCCATGATCGGCTGGCCGTTTCGCGGATCGAAGAAGGGACGATCGGGCATGCTGAGCCCGGTGCAGCCGGTGGCGGCGATCAGCACCGCTTCCTCCAGCGCCGCCAACGGCGCGCGGTCGTTGGGGCTCTTGTAGCTCATCGCTCCGGCGGCGACGTCGCTGCCGCGGCTGACGCGATGGGTACGGCGCTGCCAGATGGTGTCGATCAGCGAGCGCGTCTTCAGACTGTCCAGACCGTGCGTTCCGCTCATGGCTTCCCCTCGTTTTCCAGGCGGGCCTCCAGCATCTCGAGGATGCCCGCGATCGTGCCCTTCGGTGATGGGCTGTAGTGCGGCAGAGCCAGCCGCGTGATCCGGGCATCGATCACGCTCGGTCGCCCGGACGCGAGCGCCGCAGCGTAGGCCTTCTCGAAGTCCTCGATGGTCTCCACCGTGTAGCCATCGGCCCGGCAGGCGCGCGCATAGGCGGCGAAATCGGGATTCTGGAACTCGACCAGCGCCGTCTCCTGGAAGGCCTGCAGCTGAAAGAGCTTGATCAGCTTGAACTCGCCGTCGTTGAAGATGACCCAGACGATCGGCAGGTCGTGCTCGACGGCGGTCATCAGCTCGAAGCCGGAGAGCGAGTAGCAGCCGTCGCCGCAGCCTACGACCACGGCGCGGTCGGGATGCGCGAGCTTGAGCCCGATGGCGCCGTTGACGTGCCCGGCCATCGGTCCGAACGTCCCAGGCTTGCGGAAGCTCTGGCCCTCTTCGAGCTCGATGAAGTAGCCCAGCCACGCGAGGTGAGCGCCGGCGTCAGCGAGCACGATGCCACGCGGCGGCAGCAGGCGGCCGATCGTCTGGGCGAGCTGGCCGGGATGGACGCCGCCGGGACGCGGCTTAAGGAGTTCCTTCTCGTACTCGCGGCCATCGGCCTGCACCGCCGGCCGCGACCCGACCTTGGCGTCCAGCGCCGCGATCAAGGCCTGCAGGCCGAGCTTGGCGTCCGAGACCAGCGCGTAGTCGGCCTTGTAGGCCTTGTCGATCTCGGTCGCGGAGATGTTGATGTGGATCAGGGTGCGCTTGTCGAACAGGTCGGGACGATAGTTGAAGGTGGCGTGCTGGTTCAGCGAGTTGCCGATGGCGATCACCACGTCGGCGTCGAGGAACGCCTTCCAGGCGCTGGCATGGCCGCTGTCGCAGAACACGCCGACCGCCAGCGGATGATTCTCCTCGACGACGCCCTTGCCGTCGAGGGTGGTGAGGAGCGGCAGCTGAAAGCGCTCGATCAGCCGCCGCACCTCCGCCTCTGCCCCGCTGCGAATGGCGCCAAACCCCACCAGGGCCACGACCTTCTTGTTCCCGGCAAATGCCTCGGCCAGGTAGTCCGCGATCTCGGCGACGCGCTCGCTGTCGGGCCGGACCGGCTTCACCTTGAGGCGCAGGTCGCGGTAGTTGGTGACCGCGACGCCGTGGTGCATCAGGTTTTCGGGAACATGGATGTGCACCGGGCCCGGCCGCCCCGCGAACGCCAGGTTCACCGCCTTCTCGACCACATCCATCGTCTTGTTGATGTCGGTGAGCAGCCAGCTGCCCTTGGTGGTGGCCTTGAACATCTTGCGCGAATCGGGCGTCCGGTTCAGGCCGGACGTCTCGTTGAGCGAACCCCTGCCGCTCCAGTCGA
>JAEZIF010000267.1 GCA_023416135.1 Pseudomonadota bacterium | reverse complement strand
CCTTGGCTTGCGCCAGGACCAGCGGCTTGAATGTCTCAGTGGCGATCACGTAGGCCGTGATGCCGCGCTTCTCGAGTTCGATGCTGTCGTGGAAACTCCACGATGAACAGCTTCCTCAATCCGCTATGGCTAGGAGCGCACCTCTGTAGTTGGCGGCGATCTTCTCGATCACGTCGGCCGGCGCCGGCTGGCTGGCGCTGTTCTTCGCCAGGAAGTCGATGTTGTCGATCTTGCGGCTGGCGCCGAGCTTGTCGCGGATGCCGGCCAGGAGCTCGCGGGCGTTGGGCTTGGAGTTCGACACCAGCGCGATGGCGTCGGTCGCCCAGTTTACGGGCTTCAACGCCACTTTCTCGGCGGTGGTGGCGGAGAGGCCGAAGGATGGATTGACGATACGCATGGAGGGTACTCCTCAGTTCTTCTTCAGGGCCGTCACTTCAGGGCGTTCACGATGGCTTGGCCAGCGCGTTGGCCGTCGGCGATGGCGTCGGCGAGATAGTGCCGGGCGCCCGCCCGCACGTCACCCACCGCAAACGCGGTGGCTGCCGAGGTACGCCCCCCTTCGTCGACCACGATATGCCCGGTGGCGTCGCGTGCAAGCGTTTCCGGCAGGAATTCCGCAGCGGGAGACTGGCCGACATAGACGAACACCGCGCTGGCTGGAATGGCCTTCCGCGCACCGTCGCTTTCGACCACGACCGACTCGAGGCCATCGCTGCCTTCCAGGGCGACGATGCGGCCGTCGAGATGATGCACGCCGTCGGGCAGCGACGAGGCGGGCTTGCCGATCACGGTGACGTCGCCTGCCACGACCTGCAGCTCGGCTGCCTCGCGCGGAGCCCAGCCCTCGGTGCCGGCGACGACGACGGGACGGCCGGCATAGAGCGGACCGTCGCACGACGCACAGTGGGAGAGCCCGACGCCTTCGAAGCGGCCTTCTTCCGGCAGCCCGAGCGTGCCCTTGGCGAGGCCGGTGGCGATCACGACCGCACGGCCGGTGTGGTGCTCGCCGTCGGCGGTCTCGACCGTCCACGGTCCCGAGCCGGAAAGCTTGACCACCTCGCCGAAGCCCAGCTCGACGCCGGCTTCGGTGGCTTCGTCGGTCAGGCGCGAGGCGATCTGCGGGCCGTCTTCGTGGCCCTCCACTTCATGCAGCTCGGCGAGATTGATGAGCGCGCCGCCGGGCGCGAGCTTGTCGAGACAAAGGGCCTTCAGTCCCGCACGTGCGGCGCCGGTTGCTGCGGTGAGTCCGGCCGGACCGGCGCCGACCACGATGACGTCGTAGGAATTACTCATCGGCTTACCCTAACGGGGGGAGATGGGACGTGGCAATTTTCCACGATCGCCATGCCGAAGACTCCGCGCGCCATCCTCATCGCCGGACCGTGCGTCAAACTCTACGCTCGTCGGCATTTAGAGGGTACAGGTCCGACAGCAACGGAGCATGTCGATGAAGGTTGGACCGTCAGCGCCTTCACTCGCCCAAACGTCGAAAAGGTTGCGGCGGGGTACGGGCGAACCAGGGCTGCGCCCGCTCGAGCTGGCCCGCCAGCGAGAACAACAGGTCTTCGTCGCCGAACCGACCCGTGAACTGCGCGCCGACCGGTAGCTCGTCGGCAGTCCAGAACAACGGTACAGACATGGATGGCTGTCCGGTAAAATTATAGATCATGGAGAAGGCTGCAAATCGGCTCACCTCAGCGGCGGCGGCTTCGGATGTCTGTTGCGCGTCGATCATTCCTGGCCTCGGCCCAAGTCTCTGCAAGGAGGGCGACAGGACGACGTCGTAGCGCTCCATGAAGCTCGCCATCTGCCGATGCAATGTGAACATCGCTTCGCGCGCGGCCAGCACTTCATCGCCGCGGATCCGTTGGCCCTGGAGATACAGATTCCAGGTGGCGGGTTCGAAATCAGCTTCGCTCGCCTGGCGGCCCAGTGCGTATTGCAACCCCCGAACCGCGCCTGTCGACACGGCAGCCCACATCACCCGACGGGCGTTCATGTAAAGCTCGATGTCGAGCGCTGGCGCCGCTTCCTCGACGATATGGCCGAGCGCCTCGCAGTGACGTGCCGCGACATTGGCGGCCGCGACGCAGTCTGCGTCGGTGGTCCCTCCGGACGTGCTCGCAAAATTCAACGCGATGCGTAGAGCCCTGGGATCTTCACGAACTGCGTCGACAAAGGGTCTCGTAGAGACCGGACTGGCGTACAACGCACCGGGCTCGGGTCCGGCGGCGGCATCGAGAAGAGCCGCACTGTCCCGCACCGACCGCGTGATGGCATGCAGCGTCGCCAAACCCCCGCCTCCGTCAAAACGGCTGGGGCCGAGCGGCACCCGCCCACGGGTCGGCTTGAGCCCGAAGAGGCCGGTGACCGACGCCGGCGTCCGGATCGAGCCGCCCGCGTCGCTGCCGTTTGCCGCCGGAATGATGCCCGCGGCGACCGCCGCCGCCGACCCTCCGCTGGAGCCGCTAGGCGTCACGTTCAGGTTCCACGGGTTGCGGGTGACGCCCCAGAGGCTGCTTTCCGTCGTCGGGCTGCTGCCGAACTCCGGACTGTGCGTCTTGCCGAAGATCACCAGGCCGGCCTTCTTGTAACGGCTCACGACCGTGCTGTCGGCCCTGGCGACCGTGTCCTTCAGGAATCGGCAGCCGCTGCTGGTCGTTGTCCCTGCGAGGTCCATGAAGAGGTCCTTCAACAGAAACGGCACCCCGGCCAGCGGGCCCTGCAACTGTCCGTCCGCCACCTGCTCGCGAGCCAGATCATAGTGTTTCAGCACTACGGCGTTCAGCTCGGGGTTCACCTCTTCGGTGCGAGAGATGGCCGTCTCGAGCAGCTCGGCAGGGGTGACCTCGCGCTTCGAGACGAGCTCTGCCAGGCCTGTGGCGTCGCGCGCTGCGTATTCCTCGAACTTCAACATACTTGCTCCATGGCAGGACGAATCAGGAGGCGGCTCAGATCTCGGTGCGCGCATACCAGTGCAGCGCTCGTCGCTCGACCGCACGGAACGCTGCATTCAGCGCGTAGCCGACGACGGCCAAGCAGATCAAGGCGGCATACATGTCCGCGGCGCGCATCGCGAATTGCATCGACATGATGTAGTACCCGACCCCGCTGGCGCCCGAGATCAGCTCGGCGATCACCGCAACGATGAGCGACAGCGACAGAGCCGTTCGCATACCGGCCGAAATGAAAGGTACGCTGCTTGGCAGCACGACCTTCCAGATCGTGGCCAGAGGCGCCAGTCCGAACGTCCTCGCGGTGAGATACAGCGTCTCGTCGACCCCGCGAATGCCGGCATAGGTGTTGACGAAAACCGGGGCGAACGCCGCCATCGCCACGACGGTGATCTTCAGCGCCTCGTCGACGCCGAGAAGGAGGATGAGCGGCGGGACGATCGCCGGCGGCGGCAAAGTGCGCTGGATCTCGATCAACGGCCGAAGCGCCTCGTCCAACAGCCGGACGCGCCCCAGGACCACGCCCAGAGCAACGGCGATGCAGGTTCCCAGCGCGAACCCCGCCGCCATGCGGGACAAGGTCGAAGCCAGCGCCGGACCGAGCTCGCCGTATGCGATGCCAACGACGACCGCATGCAGAACATCGGTCAGCGGCGGCCAATTCTCGCTCCTGACCCACCCCAGTGCGGCGCTGGCTTGCCAAAGCGCCAACAGCCCTATCAGGAGGAGCACCCCGGTTCCCCGCGTCCGCGCGAACCGGCGCCCCAGGGCGCGCCAGGAAGCCGCTCGCGCCCGAAACCCGATGCCCGCGGCGGCGGCGTCCAGGCTACTGGATGGCATCGGGAACGACCAACGCACGTATGTCGACGTCGGTCGTCAGCAGGCCGCTCTCCTTCATCAGCGCAGCCGTCGCCGCGAGCATCGCCGGATCGATCTTCTCCGGCAGTCTGCCCAGTTCCATCTTTGCGATGACTTCCGGCTGCATCTTCGTGACGCTCGAAATGATCCGCAGCGTCTCCGGATTCGTCTGGTTGCTGTTGTACCAGGCGACGCTCTTGGCAAGACCACGGGCGAACTTGACGACCGCATCGCGGTTCTTGTTGTAGAACTCCTCGGTCGCCACGTACTGCCCGATCTCGACACCGGGCTGAACCTCGCCATACGGCTCGCCAATCGCTTCGAACTCGCCCTTGCCGACCGCCGAATCGTAGAACGGATTGACCTGGAACGCGGCGTCGACTTGCTTGCCGCGCAAGGCGTCGTTCATCTGGGGAAACGGAATTTCCCGGTACTTGATCTTCGATGGATCGCCGCCGGTCTTGGCGATCCAGGCGCGTGCGAAGAGCCAGATGACGCCGTTGCGGGTGTTCACCGCAACCGTCTTGTCCTCCAGGTCCTTGCCGGTCTTGATGCCGTCGCCCTTGCGAACGATGATCCCGTCCGTGTTCGGGCCGGGGTATTGCTTGGTGCCGGCACCGACGATGACGACCTTGAAGCCCTGGTGCTTGGCCAGGATCGTCGACACGATGTTGCTATAGAGCACGTCATAGGCACCCGACATCAGGCCCGGAATGGCGGCGGGGCCGCCGGCGGGGGGGGGGG
>JAEZIF010000496.1 GCA_023416135.1 Pseudomonadota bacterium | reverse complement strand
CCGGCGATCGGGGTGGGCACGACATCGAGGCCCAGTTCCTTGAAGAAGCCCTTTTCGACGCCGACGAACAAGGGCGTGGCGTCCAGGATGGGGATGTAGGCGACCCGCAGGGTCGTCTGGGCAAGCGCCACGCCTTGCGCGAGGGTGAACAGCAGCGCGGCTGCCGCTGCCCGGGCAAGAACCTTCCGAAGGAACATCGAAACCTCCTTGTGAATGGATACGTCGGTGGGAACTCCGTGATCACTTTGCGCGCCAGGGGACCAGCCGGTCCTCGACCCGCTCGAAGATCGCGTTCAACGCCAGGCCGACGACCGCCAGGATGACGATCCATGCGTACATCGACCGAACCTGGAACGACCGTTGCAGGTCCAGCACGAGGAAGCCGACGCCGCTTTCCGCGGCCAGCATCTCGGCGAGGATCACGAGCGCGAGGCCCATGCCCAGGCTCACGCGCATGCCGGTCAGGATCATCGGCAGCGCCGACGGAAGCACCACCTTCCAGATCGTTGCAGATCGCGAACAGCCCAGGGTGCGGGCCGTGGCGGTCATGACGGGATCGACGCCGCGCACCCCTTGAAGCGTGCCGATCAGGATCGGAAACATGCAGGCCATTGCGACGGTCGAGATCTTCATCGCCGAACCGATGCCCAGGAAGATCACGAGCGCCGGAATCAGCGCCGGCTTCGGGATCGGTCGCACGATCTCGACGAGCGGCTCGAGCAGGCCATAGGCATAGGCGTTGATCCCCATGAACAGGCCGATCAGGACGCCCAGCAGGCAGGCGGTCGAATAGCCGACAAGCAGCATCCAAAGGGTCTGACCCAGCGGGATCGCGAAGCTCCCCGATACGAGCAATTGCCAGAGCTGGGGCGCGATCTGCGAAGGCGCCGGCAGGAGAGCCGGATTGAGGCATCCCGCCCAGGCCGCCGCCTCCCATGCGAGGAGCAACAGCACCATGGTCGCCGTACCGACGAAGACGCCTCGCCATCTAGGCATGCGCGACCCCTGACTTCTGTCGGTTGATCAGATGTGCGGTCAATTCGTGACGAAGCGTCAGAAAGTGCGGCATCTCACGCGTCGCGAAGGAATCGCGCGGCCTCGGCAGGTCCGTCGCTTCGACCTTCTCGACAACCGACGGCCGATTCGAGAGCACGGCGATGCGGTCCGCCAGGAAGACCGCCTCATCGACATCGTGGGTGATCAGCAGGATCGTGAGGCCGCTCTGCACCCAGAGGTCGAGCACCAGGCTCTGCAACTCGATGCGGGTCAGCGCGTCGACCGCGCTGAACGGCTCGTCGAGCAGCAACACCTGCGGCTCGGCGGCGAGGGCTCGCGCGATGGCCACGCGTTGCTGCATCCCGCCGGACAATTGCCAAGGGTAGTGGTCGCCGAAACCGGTGAGGCCGACCATGCCCAGATAGTGCGCACTGCGGGCGGCAATCTCCCGTCGCGACAGCCGGCCCTTCGCTTCGAGAGCGAGCCCGACGTTGCCCAGCACAGTTCGCCAGGGCAGCAGGGACTTGGCGTATTGCTGAAACAGGTAGACCATCTCCGGCGGCGGCGCGCTGACCGTTCGACCGTCCAGCGTCACGCTGCCGCCGCTCGGCGGGATCAGACCGGCGATGATCTGGAGCAACGTGGTCTTGCCGCAGCCGGACGGTCCCAGGATGGCCACGAACTCGCCTCGCCCGACGTCGAGGCTGATGCTTTCCAGGGCCACGGTCGCGTTGCCGCGGGGCATTGGATACTCTTTGCGGATGTCACGGATCGAAAGATAGGAGAGGGACACTGCTCTTCTCCGTCGACGTCAGTGCCGGGCAACGCGAAAATCGACGCCCGGGCCGTCCGCGGCTTCCGCCGCCGGCCGCCGACCCTGACGTCGGGCCGGCATCGCACCCGGGTCGGCGTCAGAAGCGGCCAAAGTATTCACGGCGGTCGAATTCTCCGGAGTCGGAAGAGGTCGAAAAACGCTCCCACTCGGATGCCTTCGCCGCATCGATGATGCGGCACATCGGGGTTCCCAGTTGCGAGCGAACGGTATCGTCGCGCCGGAACGCCTCGAGCGCTTCGCCCAGGCTGGCCGGCAGCGACGTTCCTTCGAGCAGCGCCGTCGCGGCTGCAGGCGTGAGGTCGTTTTCGAGCCCCTCCAGCCCGCCGATGATCTGCGATGCCATGTACAGGTACGGATTGGCGCTCGGCTCGCCCAGGCGGTTTTCGATCCGGGCGTCGTCTCCGTAGCCGACGATGCGGAACAAACTCGACCGGTCGTCGTACCCCCAGCCGATATGGGTTGGAGCAAGGGCGTTCGGACGGAAGCGCGCGTAACCGTTGACGGTCGGCGTGGCGAGCATGCAGCTTCCACGGGCGTGCATGAGCAATCCGGCAAGCCAGGCCTCGCCGATGGTCGACAGGCTTGCGCGATCAGTGCCGGCAGGTCGGGCCGACGGCTTGAAGACGTTGCATCCGCCGAGGTCCACGAGCGATTGATGGAGATGCCAGCCGCTCGACATCACGAACGGGAAGGGCGGCCGGCAGACGAACGTCGCGAGATAGCCGTGGCGCGCCAGCACCTGGCGAACGGCCGAGCGGAACAGCACCATGGCGTCGGCCGCCACGGTCGCGTCCATGACGTCGAACACGGCTTCGAACTGACTCGGACCGAACTCGACCTCGAGCGACGCCAAGGGCAGCTTCAGTCCGATCGCCGCCGCCTCGATCAGTTCGATGACCCGGTACGACGCGTCGGCGCTCTCTTCCGAGAGCAACCGATATCCGGGGTGCAGCATCTCGACGTCGGGCGCCGGCCCCGGCCAACCGGCGTTACGGGGGTCGAGGTGGCGCGAATCGCCAGCCAGGCGGTAGACGTGGAATTCCACCTCGAGCCCGCACTTCAGCCGATACCCGGCGTCGAGCAGCCGCGCCGCCTGCCGCGCCAGGATGCGGCGCGGATCGGCTTCGCAGACGCTGCCGTCGGCATGGAAGGAATCTCCCAGCACCCAGGCCGTGCCCGGGCTCCATGGCAGTTCGACGAAGGTCCGAGGATCCGGCAGCAGTATCAGATTCGGGGCGTTAGCGAATTGCGGCAGGCCGGCGACCGCGTCGGCGTTGAAGACCGGCAAGGCTGTCCGATCGGAGGTGTCCTTGAGAAGCGGGGTGCTTACGAAAGCCACCCCTCTGTTCATCGCGTTCGCCGCCGCTCCCGCAAACAACGTCTTGCAACGGGCGACGCCATGGAGGTCGGACCACGCGACACGCAGGCGTCGGACGTCGCTCGCCGACAGACGCTCCGAGACCCGGCTCAGCGCTTCCGCACGTTCGGCCGTGGCCGTGGCTGAAACTTCAGGAAATGCAGTGCTCATGGATAGAGCCGGAATCAGGCTTTCAACCAGGGAGCGCCGCTGCGCTTCCTGGCGGCCATTTCCTGCCACCAGGCTTCCCATTTGCCCGCCGGCGCGAGACCATCGATCGTATCTGGCCCCTGCATGGCCAGGGCGCCCTCGGTGGTTGCGATTCCCGGCGCTGGTCGATTGTCCTCGACGTCTGCGATCGCCCGCAGCAACTGGCGCCGATTGGCGAGAATCGCCCGGTCCGTCGTTCCCAGATGCTCCTGGGTGCGATCCGCGATCGCCCCCATGCTCTCGCAGGCCCACTGGTCGTGAACGTTGATATCGTCTTCACCCATGCCGAGCATGGTCCGGTGTAGCTGTTCCTCGGGGTCGTAACCCCAATCGTTGTGGGCGCCGTTCACCGGAAGGTACCCGGGGGCCGGATTGCCGCGCAGGCGCTGCTCGCGCATGGCGTGCTTGTCGATCGGGGCATCGAAGCTGGTAAACATCGAGAACCACCACGTACGCTCGTCGTCGATCGGCACATGGAATTGCGTGATGGTCATCGTCTGGGAAAGCGGGATGACGAATCCATTCGGGAAGAGGCCGTGGGTAACGCGAACATGTATCCACTGGTCGTCGATCTGCCGCAGCGTGGTGATCTGTTGGCCCCAGGCTGTCGGCTCGATCCGGATCTCCGGCCGATGGAACTCGCGCATGATGCGAGTCATGGGCCAGGCTTCACCATCGATGGCCCCGGCGCTCGCAGCCCGGAACTGGCGCCCGTAGGCTGTCGAAATGTCCTGGTCTTCAAAGAACGCATGGAGGAACGAGGTGTGCGCCGGGTCGATGCCGACCTCCTGAGCCTGCAGCCAGTTGCAGTTCCACACACCCTTGAATGCGAATGTATGCGAAGGCTCCGCCTTCAGAAAATCCAAGCCCGGCAGCGGAGGCGCCTTATCGGCTTCTCCAAGCCAGGCGAACAGGACGCCATTGCGAGAAAGGATGGGATACGAACGGGCGCTTACGTGCGCGCAGAGGCGGCTTCCTTCCGGCTCGGCCGGGGTGTCCAGGCAGGCGCCATCGGCCGCGAACTTCCAACCGTGGAACGGGCACCGCAATCCCGTCGACGGCGCGCCCCAACGGCTGGTCTCCCTGCTCTCGAGCCGGCCGAACGCCAGGTCGGCTCCCCGATGGGGGCAGCGGCGATCGAGCATGCCGAACCTGCCGTCCGAATCGCGGAACAGGACGAAGTCTTGTCCAAGGATGCGGAGCGGCTTCACGGGCCGGGCCGTCGAACCGGTCTCGGTGTCGAATTCATCGAGCAAGGCGACGGGATGCCAATAGCGTCGCATCAGGGCGCCGCATGGCGTGCCGGGGCCGACGCGAGTCACTCTAATGTTCTGATCAGCTTGCATCTCTGTATACTGAATTGGTATTTTAGTATGCAGACATCGTTTTCTCCGGTCAAGGTGACATGACAATTCACGACGCTGTGTTGATGCAACTCAGGGCGGCCATCCTGCGGGGCGAGTTCGCTCCCGGCCAACGGTTGGTGGAACAGCAGATCGCAGAACAGTTCGGTGCGTCGCGTACGCCCGTCCGCGCGGCGATGGCCGCCTTGGAAAAGGAAGGATTACTGCTTACCGGCGAAGGAATTGGCTATACGGTCAAACTCTATACGCCTGCCGAAGTCATAGATGCCATTGAGCTGCGCGGCCACCTCGAGGGTCTCGCTGCCCGCCTGGTGGCCGAGCACGGCATGCCCCGCAAACTCGAGAGAGAACTCCGCGATTGCCTGGAGGCGGGCGACGCCATTTTCGAGCGCCCGGACTTTGATCTGGCTTCTTACGCTTCGTATACCGAGATGAACGATCGGTATCATCTCGCGGTTTGCGACGCATGCGGCAGCGCCCCACTGCAACGAGCAATGCGCGCCAACGATGCGCTGCCTTTCGCGGCCCCTTCCGCAATGATACCGATGCAATCGGCGATCGAGATCAGCGCCGAATGGATGCGCTATGCCCATCAGCAGCACCACATGCTGTTTGACGCAATGCGAGCGGGTCAGGGTGCGCGTGCCCAGGCTCTGGCCGTGGAGCATGTCGAAGTCCCCAAGATGAACCTGCGTCTGGCTCTGGAAAATCGGGAGCAGGCCGCCCGAGCCGTCCCGGTTATCAGATTGGTGCGTGGAAGCTAGATGCGAAGCCTCAAGCGGTTGTCTTTGGCGTTTATCTCACCAGCCTCCACCAAGTAGCCGCGGCGTTCGGCAAGCAGCCAGGCTGGCTCGGTCGGGACCTACTGAATTGAGGGTGCTGACTCAGAACCAGCCGTCGAAGCTTGGCTCGA
>JAEZIF010000174.1 GCA_023416135.1 Pseudomonadota bacterium | reverse complement strand
ATGACGTCGTTACCGCATTCACCCCCTTCGGCGTCGAGAACCTCAAGGAGCTCGTGGAAGAATATAAACGGCAAGCTGCAGATCGCCGCCGCGAATAGCTACGACGCGGTGCTGACCGCATGCTTACCGCCTCCTATGCACCGGTATGTTTCATCGTAAGCGCCAATCGAGTGCCCGTACGGAAGATCTTTCCTTTCGATAGTGGAGCCTTTCAAAGGCAGATGTTTAGAAAGGCGCTACACAAAAGAATGGCACTATCTGATTTTTCTCTCGAGACCCATCTCGATCGGCCACAGAAGGTTGTTGCGACGTTCTTTGGTTCGAACACGAGCTATTTTGACAATGATCCAAAGCCAGGCATCAAGATACCCTCCACAAATTTTGAAGTGGAAAGCTACCTGGAGTTGCTCTCGAACAAGCAAAGTGAGCAGTACGATGACAGAGTCTCAGCGATTGAGATAGTAACCGACCACGCGATACTCCTAAAAGGCAACGTTCAAGCTATCGCTTTTCCGGGGACATTTATGGAAGACGAAGCGTTTGCGAAATCTTTTCAAGCGCTGAATTGCCTGCCGCTGCCGTATCCACTGGGGGCCCGAATTGGCAACCAGGAAAACTTTGGGAAGATCTCGTTGATCGTTAGGGACTACCTCTTTGGCGACAAAGGGCAGTACAACACACCATAGGAAGCTGTCGTGAACGGTGTCCACTCGGCCGAGTTATCTGGGGTCGTCAAACTTACTCCTAGCGAGCAAAGCTTTGTCTTGCCGGTGTTTACTGCTCGGCCCGACAACTCCTATTTTGTTCAAGTCCTGCAAGGAGCCCACGAACTTATAGGCTTTCGCCGCCTAGATGGGGACGCTCAAGTGAAATCTGTGGAGGTGGCCTGTACGGTGATGCTCGGCGAGGAACCGATCTGGGCGTTCCAAATCGATAAAGAAACGACAGTCGTTGAGCGGGCGGCCGACTTTCGAGAGGCTCTTGAGCTGAAGCTAAGTGCGTGCAGCATTTCGCTGAAGCCCTACGCCCGTTGGGAGGTCGAACGCCTATTCGGTACGGCTGTTGCGCGTCGCGCTGCGATACAAGAAGTGCATACATTGCTGACGTCGAAAGATCGCAGGTGGGCAGACTATTGGCTGACAAACCATCTTATGCTGCCAAGTATTCGTGAGGAGCTACTCAGGCCCGGCATCAGCAAGCTGACTCCCGATCAAGTTCGAGAACTGCTAGTTGGCCTTGCACTGTCAGCGACAAGGGACGGTATACTCCTTCGAGCGAGCCAACCTCTCCTGAAGTGGTTGTATGAAAATCAAGAAACTGTGCAGAGAGCGGTATCAAAGGCGGCGACTGATTGGGCACAGCTTAGTGTCAACTCAAAGTTATTGATATATCCAAGCCCATCAACCGGTGAGTTGGGGAATGCGGCTGGTGCCAAGCAGCCGTCGAGACGCAAACGCTCAGTAGTTGACGTCGAGCGTCATTTTGATGTCGAGCGAATAGACTCTGCCGTGCGCAGCAGTACGGTGCAATTTTGTTTGCATTTTCCCAGTTCGTGGGACGCAAGAGATCGCCGTCTTATGAACGAACTCGGTCTAACGCTGGCAAATACAGTGGCAAAGCATGAGCGACTCCCCGGAGGCTCGCTGGAGAGCATGCATTTTCTCTGTGGGCTGCAAGCGAACACAACAGAGGCGTTGATAGAAGCTTACAAATCGACGGCCACTGCTGGTAGGCGCCGAACGTTCATTGCCGTCTATAGAGATATCGAAGAAGCGCAAAAGTCGATCCGAGACTTGGAAGGAGATCGGGTCAACATCGACCATGTTTGGATTGCTGAGCCGAGACCACCGCGAAATGCAGCGCGGCGAATGTTGGATTTCGGTGTTTTCACTAGTCCACCCAAGTTTCTGGGCTATCTGCGCTCATCTCACGGTGTTGTGTCTGCCGCACGAGATAAGGGGCGCGAAGCATATCGTTTGATTATCGCGGATGCGGGAGGACTTCCACAAGCGGTGGAAGCAATTGGTCTAGCGTCGCGTGCGTCCGTTAAGGGGCTTTCTGAAGAAGTGGAAACGGTTCTCTGCGCTCTTGGTCCTGAGAATGGCCTCAGTTCAGAAAGCAAAATTGCAATGCGGTCTTTGGGAGTTAGGATAGTTGAGACATTCAATTTGACGGATGAACTCGTTCGAGGGGCTGAGCTGATTATTTGTTTCCTTCCCGCTTTTCAGTTGGGGATAGTTACGGCATCTAAAGCTCCTCTTGTACTTGCTGATTCTCTACGGCGCATCGGAAAGACCTTCGAACTACGGCATAATGAAGAGGCGTTGCAGCGTGCCAGTGAGACGTTGGGCGCAAGCTTTATGGAGCGCGTCACAACGGGAGGTGCTGGCACGCCCTTGGCGCCGGCCCTTGAGCGTGCCGTCAAAGAAGCTAAGGAATGGGTTGGATCCAAATATGCTGCAAGTCGGGGAAACTATTGTCGAGCATCCGCAACCGCGGTGAAGTGGCTACTGAGAAACCGGCCATAGCATCGAAGAGACCCTCAACAATGGTTGCCGCGGACTTGGTGTAATCCAGTTCTGCAGATCGTTTCGTCAGTAAGACGTGAACTTTCCCACGGCTAAATCGCGACCTGCTGGATCCCGCCGCGCGGCTGGCCGGCCTCGATGCTGCGCCACAGGATCTCGTGACCCTGCGGCAGCGGCCGGTTGTTGGCCATGGTGAGCCACAGCCGCAGCAGCAGCCGGTCGTGGCCATTCGAGGCGTCGTCCTCGAACGGCGTGCGGCCGTGATAGGTGACGTGGCTGTTGATCAGCTGCAGGTCGCCGGGCTCGAGCGTCATCTCGAAGCAGAGTTCCTGCGCCGTCGCCATCAGGACGTCGATGGCTTCCTTCTGCGCCGCCGTGAGCTTCGGCACGTCGGCCGCGAGCTGGGCGGCCTCGATGAAGGTGAGCGAATAGTGCGAGGTGAACTTGCCGTCGCGCACGCCGAAGATCGGCAGCGGGTAGGCCGTGGCCTTGGTCGTGCTCGAGCCGTCCTTGCCGGTGCCTTCCTCGCCGAAGCGGCTGCGCCAGTAGTCGGTGAACAGCGCGTCGAGCAGGTCGGGACGCCTGGCGAGGATGGCGTTGTGGATCGCGGGCGTGGAGGCAAGCGTGCTCACGCCGCCTTTCATCGCCTGGCGCACGCACAGCAGGCCGACCACGTCGGTGCGGTCGGTGTGGAAGCGCAGGCCGCCGTTGGTCAGCGTGCGGGCGTAGGAGGAGAGGAAGGTGGTGCCTGTCTGGTCCTTGGTCTGGCCGTAGGTGCGCCCGACATGCGCGCCCTCGTCTCGGATGGCGCGCATCAGCTCGCCGCTGCGGTTCTGAAACACTGGCGTGCCGAGGTGCGTGCCCAGCCCGAAGTAGATCTTGCGCAGGTCGTCCTCGTCGTAGCGATCGACCGGGAAGCCGCGCAGCTTCATGATGCCGACGCCGTTCTCCAGCTCGTCAACGATGTCGGCCAGCAATCCGTCGAGGCCGCTCAGCGGGAAATCCTTGCGCGTGATCTGCGACCATTCGAGGCCGGCCTTGTTCACGGCGGCGAGTGCGGCGTCGAGGGCGGCGGCGCCGGAGGCCGGGAAATCGCGGATCCAGCGCCTGGAATTCTTGATCTCATCGCCGGTCCAGACGCAGGGACCGGCCAGCGGCGTGCGGTTGGTCATGGCCGGACTAATGAGCCTCCCGGGCCGCCCGCGCAAGAAGCATCACCAGGGTCTTGTGCTGGTGGCAGCCGGCGATGCCCGGCCGGGTGACCAGCACGGCCGGATGCCGACTGCGATCGGCGCCCGCCACGACCACACGATCGATATGCAGGCCGGCGCAGGCCTCGTCGGAGAGGCGCAACAAGGCGTCGAGGTCGCCGCCCTGGGCCAGCAGGTCGGGGTCGTCCTCGACCCGCAGCCCGACGATCTCGGGCGTGTCCTTTCGTGAGACGAGCCGGTGCAGGACCGGGCAGTCGGCCTGGTCGAGGGCAGGCGCGATGCCCAGCCGCAGCTTGCGCCCGCGCAGGCCCGGCGCCGTCGCCTCGGTCGCCGCGGCGATCTCCTCGAAGGCCCGGCGGATCGACGGCAGATACTTCTTGCCCTCGGCGGTGAGCGTGATCGCCCGCGCCGAGCGGTGAAAGAGCCGGGTGTCGAGCGCAGTCTCCAGAGTCTTCACGAGCTGGCTGACGGCGCCCGGGGTGACGCAGAGCTCGTCGGCGGCGCCGCGAAAGCTCCTGTGCCGCGCCGCCGCTTCGAAGGCGCGCAATCCGTTGAGGGGTGGGAGGCGATAGGTCATTGCGGTCCTCTTCGCGTCGCAGATTAGAAGCCGGGATGGCGGCCCGAGCATCAGGATTTCTATGCCTCGAGCAGCAGATCAGCTGATTTGTGCGCCGCCATCGCCGGCACGATTGTGGCGGCTGTTATGCGAAGTGCTCGAGCCAGCGCGTAGCCGGACGATCATGGCGGGCGCGAGCTGCTGCGATTTCCGATTCCGGAGGAAGGCATGACCGGTGTCCTCGACGACTATCTGATCGATTCCGAGGTGTCGCTGCTCGACAAGACGCGCATGCAAGCCCAGGTGCTGGTGCCGGTGCTGCGCGCGCTGAGGGCCGACTTCGGCAAGGAACGGGCCGACGCCGTCGTGAAGCAGGCGCTGCGCGACTGGTCCAGGCAGCTCTTCGCCGCGATTGCCGGCGGCATCGAGGGCGGCCCGCGGCGCAAATGGGCGGACCTGCAGAACGCCTTTGGCGAACTCTCCGGTCGCGAGGTCGACTTCGAGATCAGGCGCCGGGACGAGGCGGGACTCGACATCGACGTCACGCGCTGCCGCTTCGCCGAGTTCTTCCGCGATCTCGGCGAGCCCGAGCTCGGCGCGCTGCTGATCTGCGCCGCCGATTTCGACATCGTTGCCGTCGGCGAAGGTGCGGTGCGTCTCGATCGCGCCCAGACGATCATGCAGGGCGCGCCGAGCTGTACGTTCCGGTACAGGTTTGCGCCGCGCTGAGCGACGCTGTCGGAAAGGCCCCTGCTGCGCTCGGCCAGAGCGACACACGGAATGGCGTGATCGCCGGTCCAAACACGCTATCCGAGGCCCTATACGGTGCGAAAAAACTCCCAAAAACGAAACTGTAGATGCTGACTGAAGTGCTTGACAAATGAGCACCTAAGTTATATACTCGGCTCGTTGCGTTGCTTTCCCGCGTCGTCGCTCTCTGACATCGTCTAACACCAACGGGCAAGTTGGCCCGAAAATGGCCATCGAAACTACCGAAATGCCCGCGAGGCCAAGAAAGGCCCAAAATCGCGACTTTTTGCGGCTCGAATTCCGGTTCACCGCCCAACGGAACGTGCCTGGTGCAACTACGGTCCGCTACGCGCGATTTCTAGCGCAGCGCCTTGCGCATGTTGATCGAGGTCGGATGGTCGAAGCCCTCGTGCGCCTCGCGCGAGGTTTCGACATAGCCCATCGACGAGAACAGCTGCTGGTTTTCGACGAGCACGATGCGCACGCCCAGCCGGATGCCGGCGAGCTCGCGGCGCCGGGCCTCGTCCTCGACCGCCTCGACGAGGCGGCGCGCGATGCCTTCGCCGCGCGCCTCGGGCACGACCGAGAGGCGCCCGAAATAGAGGTCGTCGTCGATCAGCTTCACGATGACACAGCCGATCACGCGACCGTTCCGCTCCGCGACGATGGCGCCGGACTCGCGCGCCAGCTCGGCGGCGATGCCCTCTGCCGTCTCACGGAAGGCGCCCGACTCGGGTTTCAGCCTGCCGCGATACTGCTCGAAGGAGGCGGCGATGGTGGAGGCAATGGCCGCGGCGTCGGTTGCCGTCGCGGCGCGCAGCACAAGGGTGTCGCTCATGGTCGTTCTCGCGTAGGCTTGCCGTATTAGGTGGGGAAAAGCCAATGGGTTACCAGACCATCGAGGTGAGAAAACTCGCACCCGCGATCGGCGCCGAGATCTTCGGCGTCGATCTCGCCCGGCCGCTCGGCAACCAAGTCTTCCAGGAGATCCATGACGCGTTGATGGACAATCTGGTGATCTTTTTCCGCGACCAGGAGCTCACGCACGAGCAGCACAAGGCGTTCGGCCGCCGGTTTGGCGAGCTGCATATCCATCCGACGTCGATCCGCACCGAGTCGCAGCATCCCGAGATCCTTGTCATCAAGGCCGACGAGCATTCGAAGTTCGTGGCGGGCGAGGAGTGGCATTCCGACGTCTCGTGCGATCCGGAGCCGCCGATGGGCAGCATCCTCTACATGAAGCAGCTGCCGCCGGACGGCGGCGGCAACACGCTGTTCGCCAACATGTACCGCGCCTACGACACGCTCTCGGCCCCGGTCCAGTGCCTGTGCGAGGGGCTGGTCGCCGTCCATGACGGCGCGCAGGTCTACGGCGGACGCTTCGGCCAGACCCCGAAGGAGGGCGGCTTCCCGAGGAACGAGCATCCGGTCGTGCGCATGCATCCGGTGACCGGCCGCAAGGCGCTCTACGTCAACCGCAACTTCACGACCCATATCGTCGGCCTGCGCAGGAGCGAGAGCGATGCCCTCCTGGAGATGCTCTATCGCCATAGCGAGACGCCGGAATTCCAGTGTCGCTTCGCCTGGCAACCCAACTCGGTCGCCTTCTGGGACAATCGCTCGGCGATGCATCACGCGATGTGGGATTACTTCCCGCACAAGCGGCTGGGCTACCGCGTGACCGTCAAGGGCGACAAGCCGTTTTATCGCGCATAGGGAAAGACATGGCGCTCATCACATATCTCACGCGCATACAGTTCGATTTCGGGGCGCTGAAGCTTCTCGACTCCGAGCTGCAGCTTCTCGGCATCCGCCGGCCACTGATCGTGACCGACAAGGGTGTGATCGCGGCCGGCCTGTGGGCCAAGGTCAAGGACCAGCTCCCCGGCAACATGCCGATCACGCTTTATGACGGCACGCCGGAGAATCCGACGGAAGCGGCGATGCGCGATGCGCTGAAAATCTACAAGGAGGAGGGGTGCGACGGCATCGTCGCCATCGGCGGCGGCTCGCCGATGGATCTCGCCAAGGCGGTAGGCCTGATGGCGACCCATCCCGGTTCCTCGCTGCAACCCTATTCCTTCGTCGAGGGCGGCGCCGGCAAGATCACGGCGGCGGTGGCGCCGATCGTGGCCATTCCCACGACCTCGGGTACCGGCAGCGAGGTCAGCCGCGGCGGCGTCATCATCATGGATTCCGGCCGCAAGCTGGCCATCGGCAGCCCGCATCTGATCCCGAAGCTGGCGCTGATCGATCCCGAGCTCACCATCGGCCTGCCGCCGCATCTGACGGCCGGCACGGGCATGGACGCCTTCACCCACAACATCGAATGCTTCCTGTCGAATGCCATAAATCCGCCGGCCGATTCGATCGCGCTCGACGGACTCGAGAAGGCGTGGACCTATGTCGAGCGGGCCACCAGGGACGGCTCGGACCGCGAGGCACGCTACAACATGGCGATGGCCGCCATGGAAGGCGCGATGGTGTTCCAGAAGGGCTTGGGAGCGGTGCATGCGCTCAGCCATCCGACCGGCGGCCTGAAAGGCTATCGCCTGCATCACGGCACCCTGAATGCGGTCTATCTGCCCGCCGTCCTGCGCTTCAACGAGCCGGCGGTCGGCGAGAAGTACCGCAAGGTGGCGCAGGTCATGGGCCTGCCCTCGAGCGAGGCCAATGCCGCGGGTGTCGCCAGCGCCGTCGCCGCGCTCAATGCCCGGCTCGGCATCCCCAAGGGCCTGGGCGCGATGGGATTGGGGCAGGACACGGTCGAGAAGATCGCCGACGGCGCGCTCGGCGATCACTGCCACCAGTCGACGCCGCGTCAGCCGACCAAGGCCGAGTACGTGCGGTTGATCGAGGAAAGCTGGGGTTAGTTTTCCGGACCGCCGGCTTCCGGCCGACGGTCCTCGGGAGCATCAGCGGGAGAGTTGAATGAAGGTCAAGGACAAGGTCTGCGTCGTCACGGGCGCGGCCGGCGGAATCGGCGAGGCAGTCGCGCGACGCTACGCCAAGGAAGGCGCCAAGGGCGTGGTCGTGGCCGACCGCGATGCCGATCGCCTGCGGGCCGTCGCCGACGATATCAGGGGTCTGGCGGTCGCCTGCGACGTCGCCAGGGAGGCGGACATCAAGCAGCTGGTCGCCGAAGCCGAACGGCGCTTCGGGCCGGTCGACATCTTCTTCTCCAACGCCGGCATCGGCCGCGGCGGCCATGAGGACGCGACCGACAAGGACTGGGCCGACAGCTGGGCGATCCACGTCATGAGCCATGTCTACGCCGCGCGCGCCCTGGTGCCGGGCATGCTCGAGCGCAGGTCGGGTTATCTCCTGAACACCGCCAGCGCGGCGGGCCTGCTGGCCTCGATGGGGTCGGCACCCTACGGCGTCACCAAGCACGCCGCCGTGGCGCTGGCCGAGCATCTCGCCATCCAGTACGGCGATCGCGGTATCTGCGTCTCGGTGCTCTGCCCGCAGGCGGTCGACACCAACATGCTGCGCATGGCCGGTGCCGGCGCGGCTTCGGTCGACGGCGTGCTGAACACCGATGCCGTCGCGCAGACCGTCATCGAGGCAATGGACGAGGAGCGCTTCCTCATCCTGACGCACCCCGAGGTCAAGGAGTACATGGCGCGCAAGCTCGATCGCGACCGCTGGCTGCGCGGCATGCGCCGCCTGCGCGACAAGACCGGCGAAGGCCAGAAACGGGACGAGGGCCGGCGCGCATGAGGAAGAAGGTCGACCTCTGGATCGATCTGCGCAGCCCGTACTCCTTTCTCGCCAAGGATCCGGCCTACGACCTCGAGCGCGACTTCGAGGCCGAGCTCCGGCTGCGCCCGTTCGCTCTCGATATCGCCGGCGCGGTCAATCTCGGCGATCCCGA
>JAEZIF010000162.1 GCA_023416135.1 Pseudomonadota bacterium | reverse complement strand
CTGGTCGTCGCGGGCTTCGCCCTGGTGCGCCCGGCCGCTCTCCTGACCGTGCGTTTCTGGCTGCTCGTCGCTCCCGCGCTGATCGCGCTCGTCCTGTTGCCGCTGCTGGTCCTGACCAGCGGATACTTCGGCCCGCCCTTCGCCTATGGCCAGAACATCACGCGGTTTGCCGCAGGGCCCATCCTGGTGGCGATCATCCTCTTCATGTGGGGGCACGCCTGCGGCTTGAGGACCGAGCTTCCGGCGGCGCGGCGGCTGCTTGCCTTCGCCGGGCTGCTGTTCCTCGCCTCGCTGCCGTGGAACGCGACGCTCGCGGTGCTGTTCGTGTCCTACCTGGATGAAGTGAAGGCCGCTGTCCGTGATCGGCCCGGCGTCATCGCCTATGAGGAAACGCATCTGGCGGCAAAGCCCCGGATGCTGCAGGGCGAGACCTGGTCCTTGCCGGTCACCAGCGCAATCCTGCGCACGGACTCGACGGACGGCGTCATCGCGCCGCCACGGGGCCATGCGGGGTTCCTGCCCTATACGGCGTCCAGCCGGCCTGATCTCGGCAGCTACCGCTGGCGGGACTGAGCGGCTACGGCAGCTGCATCCCCTTCTTCTTCAGCGCGGCTTCCTTGTCGGGGCCCCACAGCGACCGCAACAGCGAATCGGCCGCCGCCTCGTCGCGCGCCGCACTGCTGACGGCGCCGGAGTAGAGGATATAGGTCTGCACATCGAGCGGGATCGGACCCACCAGGACCGTGCCCGGCACCGCCAGAAGCTCGCTCGAGGGCTGCATGGCGATGTCGGCTTCGCCCGTGATCAGCTTCTCGCCGGCGAGCCCGCCCTTGACCAGCACGGTCTTGGGCTTCAGCTCGGCGGCGATGCCCATCTTCTCGAACAGGTTGGCGAGATAGGTACCGGCGGTGCCGCCCGACGCCGGGTCGGTGTAGGCGATGGCCCGCGCCTTGAGCAGGCTCTGCTTCCAGGCATCGACCGTGGAGATGTCGGGCACGGGCGCGCCCTGCTTGATCGAGACGCCGATGCCGACTCGCGCCAGCGCCTTGGCGCTGCTCTCGACCAGCTTGGTGCCGAGCAACGGGGCCATGGCGCCGGGCGGCATCACCACCACGTCGAAATACTCGCCGGCGGCGACGCGTCGGGCGAGCGCACCCGCGGTGTCGTTCTCGATCGTCACCCTGTGGCCGGTCTTCCTCTCGAACTCCGACACCAGCTCCTGCGCCACCGACTTGAAGGCGCCGGCAGTCAGCAGCTTCAGGTCGGCGGCCGTGGCCGGAGCGATGCCGGCCATCGCGAGAATTGCGATCAGGAAGGCGCGCATTATCTTCTCCTCGGATCCTAGGCGGGCGTGCCCATGACGTAGGGCTTCAGTGTTGCATACATGAAGGCGTGTGTCGGCGTCGGCACGCCGTGTTTCCTGCCGAGCTCGACGACCTTGCCGGAAAGCCACGGCAGTTCGATGCGATTGCCGCGCAGAAGGTCGACCGCCATCGAGGGAATGAGATGAGGCGGTGCGTTGCGGTTGAAGTTCAGGGTCGTTTCGACGGCATCGGCCGGCAAGGCGACGCCCGCCGCCCGGCCGACCGCCGCCACCTCCTCGTAGGCCGTCGTGAACCACGGCGCGATGTCGGGATCGTCGCGCAGCTTGCCGATGGGCAGGCGGGCCAGCGCCATGATGCTGGCGTTCGAGGCCAGCAGGATGAACTTCATCCAGAGCTCGGTCTGGATGGACGTCGACGCCACGCCGTCGATGCCGGCCTTGGTGCAGAGGGTGGCGAATGCGTCGCCGCGCGCACTCGTGGTGCCGTCGAGCTCGCCGAACACCATGCGCATGACGGCGCCGGTCTGCCGGATCACGCCGGGCTCGGCGATGGTCGCGCTGATGACGGCGACGCCGCCCATCACCGCCTGCCGGCCCAGGATCGGCATCAGCCGCTCGGCGGCGTCGACGCCGTTCTGCAGCGGGATCACGACAGTGTTCGCGGCAACCATGGGCTTGATCGCCTCGCCCGCGCTCTCGACGTCCCACAGCTTCACGCAGAACAGCGGGTCGACGGTGCGCGGATCGTCGGTCGCCTGGGTCGGCACGAGATGGATGTCGCCGCGCTGGCTTTCGACCTTGAGGCCTTTCCTCCTCATCGCCTCGAGATGCGCGCCACGGGCGATGAAGGTGACGTCGGCACCGGCATTGGCCAGCGCGGCGCCATAGGCGCCGCCGACACCGCCTGCTCCCACTACTGCAATTCTCATCGAACGCTCCTCGGTCGCCGCCGGTTATCAGTTGGTGATGACCGGCCGGTCCGACATGCGGCGAGTACAAGGAAGAGATCAAGTGCGATCGAGCGCGTTGTCGCTCACGCTTCCCAGCACCAGCACGCCGGCGAGACAGGTCACGACCCCATCCTCGTCCTCGATCCTGAGGCCGCCATCGGCCTCGATATCGTAGGTCTTGCCGGCGACCTGCAGCCGCGCCCGGCCACCGGGGCAATAGGCGATGTGCACTCCGGGACCGAGGACCCGCGTCCGGCCGGCTTCCAGCACGACGAGGCCGAGGCGCACACGACGGCGATCGCCTATCAGGTTCACGACCTCGACCGGTCCGGCCTCCAGCCGGCTCACGATCGGCGTCTCGCCGGCGAACCGCACCGGCTGGAACGGCCGGCGCACGTCGATCTCGCCCGAAGGCGTCAGCAGCACCAGGCCGCTGCCCGCCACCAGCACCTGGAGGCGGTCGTAGCCGGTGTAGTCGGAGAACGGCGCGGCCGCGGTGATCGGCGTACGGCCGAAGCGCCAGACGTCGCCGTCGAGGGCGATGTCGACCGAGACTCCGCCGCCGTTCTTCCACGGCGTGCGGACATAGGCGGCGGGATCGAGTGCGGTGATCACGGCGCGATCTTCTCTTCGCTGAAGCGGCGCAGGGTTTGCGGGCACAAGTCGGCCTTCTTCGCAATGGTCTTCATGCGGCGTTGGCCACGGCCCCCTGCGCCAGCAACGCGTCGATCTCGGCCGTGGCATAGCCGTGCGCGGCAAGGATCGATGTCGTGTGCTGGCCGGTGACGGGCGCGGTGCCGCGCGGCGTTCCCTCGGCCTGGCGCAGCATGCCGGGCAAGGCGGGGACCGGCACGGCCTGGTCGAGGCCGGCCTGGCTCAGCCACTGGATCAGCCCGGTCTCGCGGACATGCGGCTGGTCGAGGAACTCGGCGTAGCTGTTCAGGCGCTCATGCATCAGGCCGGCTTCGGTCAGTCGCTTTGTCCACACCGCCCACGGCTCGGCGGCGATGGCAGGCCGTACGATGGCGTACAGCGCCGTGTCGTTGGCGAGCCGCAGCGCCGGCGAGGCGAAGCGCGGGTCGTCGGCCAGCGCCGGCATCTGCATGGCGTTGCACAGGATCCTGAAGTCGCGGTCGTTGAAGGCGAGCAGCGACATCCAGCCGTCGGCGACCCTGAAGACGCCGCCCGGCGCGCCGCCCGGCTTCATCACCCCGCCCTCGAGATGGCAGGCCATCAATCGGATCGACTGCAGCGCTGTCGCGGCCTGCATCAGGCTGACATCGATGTAGCGGCCGCGCGTCTCGTCGCGGCGGGCGTACAGTGCGGCCGACAGCGCCTGGAAGGCGTAGAGGGCGGTCGACATGTCGACCACGATCACCGGCACGCGATGCGGAATGCCGTCCTCGCCGCGGTTCTCGTTCATCAGGCCGGTATAGGCCTGCAGCACCGGATCCATCGCCGGGCGGCTGGACAGCGGTCCGGTCTGGCCGAAGCCCGAGATCGAGAGATAGAGCAGCCGCGGCTCGCGCGCCGCAACGGCGTCGTAGCCGAACCCCAGGCGCTGGATGACGCCCGGCCTGAAGCCCTCGAGGAAGACATCGGCGCCCTTCAACAGGCGCCACACGACCTGCTTGCCGGCCTCGGACTTGAGATCGACGGCGATGCTCTTCTTGCCGAGATTGCCGATGATCGAAAAGGCCGAATGGTTGCCGTATCGTGTGCCCAGGGCGCGCGCCCAGTCGCCCTCGCCGATGCCTTCGACCTTGATCACCTCCGCGCCGTACTGCGCCAGCAGCATGGCGCAGTAGGGGCCGGCGACGCCTTGGCTGAGATCGACGACCTTCAGGCCGGCGAAGGGCGCGTCGTAGCTCACGGGAGGGGGCTCATCCGACCTTGACCAGCATCTTGCCGAAATTCTCGCCGCGCAGCATGCCGATGAAGGCGAGCGGCGCCTTGTCGATGCCCTCGACGATGTCCTCGCGATACTTGATTCGGCCCGAGCGCACCCATTCTCCCATCTGGCGGCGGGCGGGCCCGTAGCGCTCGGCGAAGTCGGTGACGATGAAGCCCTGGGCGCGCACGCGCTTGCCGACGAAGGTACCGAGCAGGCGCGGCCCCATCGGCGGCGCCACGGCGTTGTACTGCGAGATCGAACCGCAGAGCGCCACGCGGCCGAAGAAGTTGATGTTGCGCAGCACGGCGTCGGAGATCTCGCCGCCGACATTGTCGAAATAGACGTCGATGCCGTTGGGACAGGCGGTGCGCAGGGCCGCGTCGAGGTCCTTCTCGGCCTTGTAGTCGAGGCAGGCGTCGAAGCCGAGCTCGTCCTTGACGAAGGCGCACTTCCTGGCGCCTCCGGCGATGCCGACGACGCGGCCGCCCATGATCTTGCCGATCTGGCCCACCACCTGGCCGACCGCGCCCGAGGCCGCCGACACCACGATGGTCTCGCCGGGCTTGGGCTGGCCGACGTCCAGCAGGCCGAAATAGGCGGTCATGCCCGGCATGCCCAGGACGCCGTTGGCGGTCGAGATCGGCGCAATCGATGGATCGACCTTGCGCAGGGTGTGGCCGCCGCCGATCGCGTATTCCTGCCAGCCCAGCCGGTCTTCGACGATGTCGCCGACTTTGAAGTTGGGGTTGTGCGAGGCCACGACCTCGCCGACCGTGCCGCCGGTCATGACCTCGTTGAGGCCGACGGCGGCGGCGTAGGAGGCGGCGTCGCGCATGCGGCCGCGCTGATAGGGATCGAGCGAAAGATAGATCACGCGTACCAGCACCTCGCCATGCTTCGGTTCCGGCACCGGGACCTCCTCGACGCGGAAGTCCGACTCGACGGGCTCGCCCGGCGGCCTTCGCACGAGCACGACGCGGCGATGGGTCTTGGGAATGGCGGCCATGGACGTTCGCTCCGATCGAAGAGTGGCCCGCACCATAGCGCGGGAGCGGAGCTTCCGGCCACGCCGACGCCAGGCTCGTTCCTTCAGTCGGTACGAGGATGAAGATCGCCTGCCATTGAATCGGGGCAGGGCCGTCTTCAGGATGCGGCCATGCACACCATCAAGCGACTCGCCTTCATCGGCCTGGAATATTCCTTCGCTCCCGAGAAGGCCTACGGCATGTCGCGCGGCGGCGGCTTTCGCCGGCAGGGCGGGCTGGTCGAGGTCGAGACCGAGGAGGGGGTGACGGGTATCGGCGAGGCGTTCGGCAACCCCTTGGTCACCCGCGAATACTTTCGCATGGTCGAGCCGCTGTTCGTCGGCAGGAGCATCTTCGACTTCGACCATGTCGAAGCCCGCGTGCGCAACGCCATGTACCACCTGGGCGTCGGCAACCAGCTCACCGCCTGCCTCGCCGCCATCAACGTGGCGCTGTGGGACGCCATCGCCCGCGGCTTCGGCGTGCGGGTGTGCGACCTGATCGGCGGCTGCGCCACCACCCGTATCCCGGCCTATGCCTCGACCGGCTTCTTCTCCAGCGATCCCGACCGCCAGCTCGACCACATGCTGGCCGAGGCCGCTGGCCATCCCTATGCCGGCGCCAAGATCAAGATCGGCCGCGGCATCGCTGACGACATCGCCCGTGTGCGGCGCGCCCGCGACGCGCTGGGGCCGGACAAGCTGCTCATGGTCGACATCAACGGCGCCTACACCGCCGACGTGGCGCTGGCATGCGCCCGCGCCATCGAGCCCTTTGCCGTCCACTGGATCGAGGAGCCGTTGCCGCCGGGCGACCTGCGCGGCTATGCCGAGCTGCGCCTGCGCTCGCCGATCCCCATCGCCGCCGGCGAGGCCCACCACACGGTGCGCGACTTCCGCGCCCTGATCGACGGCCGCTGCATCGACATCGTGCAGCCGTCCGTGCCCGGCACCGGCGGCCTCACCGAGGCGCGACGCATCGCGACACTCGCCCAGGCGCAGAACCTCCGGGTGGCGCCGCATGTCTGGGGCGGGGCGATCGGGCTCGCCACCGCCTGCCACTTCATCGCCTCGCTGCCCAACGCGCCACACACCGACCATCCGCCCCATCCGCTGATGCTCGAGTACGACATGAGCGACAATGCACTCCGTACGAAGCTGCTCAAGAAGCCGCTCACGCTCAACGCCGGCCACGTCCTTCTGCCCGACGGTCCCGGACTCGGCGTCGAGCTCG
>JAEZIF010000485.1 GCA_023416135.1 Pseudomonadota bacterium | reverse complement strand
TAGCCGTCCATGCCGGCGCCGCGGCAGCGCTCGTCCTCGCCCGCCATGGCGTTGGCCGTCACCGCCACGATCGGCGTGCGCGGCCGGTCGTCGGCCGCTTCGAGCCGGCGGATTTCGGCCGTCATCTCGAAGCCGTCCATCCGCGGCATGTGCACGTCGGCGAAGACGATGTCATAGCGGCCGGAGTTCCAGGCCTTCAGTCCCTCGCGACCGTCGGCTGCCGAATCGGCGCTGACGCCTAGCGCCTGGAGTTGGCGCACCAGCACTTCGCGGTTGATCGGATGGTCATCGACCACCAGCACGCTGTTGCCGGCGAGCCGTGGCGAAGCGGGCAGCGATTCGGTCGGAGCCTCGACCACCGGCAGATCGACCAGCGGCGAATCGGCGGGCGCTGCCATCAGTTCCAGGATAACGGTGAAGGTCGAGCCGGCGCCGGCGGCGCTTTCGACGGTGACATCGCCGCCCATGAGCTGTGTCAGCCGGCGTACGATCGACAGTCCCAGCCCGGTGCCGCCGTAGCGCCGTGTCGTCGAGCTGTCGGCCTGCGAGAAAGGCTGGAACAGCCGGGCCTGCTGGGCGTCGTTCATGCCAATGCCGGTGTCGCTGACCGTAAGCACGACATGGACGCGGCCGTCGCCCATCGGCTCGGTGCGGGCGCGGATCATGGCGCCGCCGCGCTCGGTGAATTTCAGAGCGTTGCCCAGAAGGTTGAACAGGATCTGGCGTACCCGCGTGGGATCGCCCAGCAGCACGTCGGTGGAACCCGGCGCCACCGCGGCGACCAGCGACAGGCCCTTGCGCTCGGCCTGCGGGCGGAACGTCGCTACCACGCCGTCGACCAGTCCGGTCAGTGAGAACGGCGTTTCCTCGAGCTCTAGGCCGCCCGCCTCGATCTTGGAGAAGTCGAGCACGTCGTCGATGATGCGCAGGAGTGCCTGCGCCGATTCGCGCATGGTCGCCACGGTGCGCGCCTGGCCCTCGCGCACGCCTTCGGATTCCAACACCTCCATCATGCCGAGAACGCCATTCATCGGCGTCCTGATCTCGTGGCTCATGGTGGCTAGGAAGATCGACTTGGCCTGGTTGGCAGCCTCGGCCTCCTCGCGCGACTTCTCGGCGGCGACCAGCGCCTGTTCGAGGTCGCGCTGGCGGCGGCGCTCTTCGGAAACATCGCTCACCAAGACGACGGCGCGCCCGTCAGAGGCGTAGTCCAATGAAATGCGTGCCCAATTGTTGAGGCCGTAGGGGATCAGGGCGGGGCGGCCCGACCGCAGCGTGGCGAGCTGGCGCTGGGCCCAGGCCTCCGGTGTCTCCTTGGGCGGCTTCAGCACCTTGGCGGCGTGGTGCACGGCGTCGTGCAGCACGGCACCCGGTGTCACGATCTCAGGCATGCCCTGCATGAAGCGCCGGTACGCTTCGTTGCACTGGACCAGGCGTTCTTCACGATCGAGGAAGGCGATGCCGTCGTCCATCGCTTCCATGGCAAGCAACAGCGTCTGGCGCGCCTCCACGGCCGACTGGCGCGCGCCCTCGAGGTCAGTGACGTCGCGAAACATGCCGAGCCGCCAGCCGTTGCCGAGCACGGTCATCCGGAAGTGCAGCATGCGCTCGCGGCGTTTGAGCAGCATCCAGCCCTCGGTACCCGAGGCGAAGATCCGCTTGCGCGTGGCGACGAACTCGGCGCGCTGGCTGGCATCCATCGG
Organism: Pseudomonadota bacterium; assembly: GCA_023416135.1. GTDB lineage: Bacteria > Pseudomonadota > Alphaproteobacteria > Reyranellales > Reyranellaceae > Reyranella. The sequence continues at coordinate 13,494 of JAEZIF010000485.1, read as the reverse complement.
GCCGAAATCGCCGCGCTCGATCTGGTAGTCGAGGATCGACCAGGCGTCGCGCAGTTCGCGCAGGACCGCCCGCTCGAGGTTGAGGAACTTGAGCGTCGCTTCGTTGAAGAACAGCCACTTGCCGTCGGCGTCGTAGACCAGCAGCGCGTCCGGCATCTCGTCGAGCACGGTCTGCAGGGTGGTGCGCGAGCGCTCGAGCTGTTGTTCGTGCGTCTTGAGCTCGGTGATATCGCGATAGGTTACCAGCAGTCGACCATCGGGCAGTCGGTGCGAGATGATCTCGAGCGTGAGTCCGTTCCGTCCAGGGCGCACGAAAGGCAGGCCGTCGGCGCGCGTTACGATGTCGACGCTCCGCTCGACCTCGGCGTCGAGGTCGGACACCGGGCCGAAATCGCCGCGGGCCACCTGGAAGTGGATGATGCCGTCCAGGTTGATGGTGGTTGCGATGGTCGCGGCGTCGAGATCGAGCAGGCGGCCGAAGGAGGCGTTGTGGAACAGCAGTCCGCCATCGCGCGCATAGAGCGCCGCACCGTCGCCCATGTTGTCGAGCACGGACCGCATGGTGGCGCGCGTGCGCTCCTGCTCGGACTGTGCCTGGGTGAGGCGGGTCTCCTGCTCGACGATGTCGGTGAGGTCGCGATGCACCGTCAGGACGCGGCCGCCGGGCAATGGCCGGTAGGTCACCTCGACGGTGCGGCCGGTGATGGTGCGCCGCCGCTCGGGCGGTTGACCCGGCAGGTTGAAGCGCATGGCGCGGCTGGCAATCCAGCCTTCCAGGCCGCCGGGCAGCGTCTCGATCGGACCATAGTCGCCGCGCAGCGCGCGGTAGCGGACGATGTCGCTGAAGGTCGGAAGTCCCTTCAGTACTTCGTCAGACATGTCGTGCAGGCGGGCCATCGCCTTGTTCTGATAGACCCAGCGGCCGTCGCCCTCGTAAAGCAGTGCGCCATCGCTCATGTTGTCGAGCATGGTGCGCATCGTCTCCTCGGCAAAAGCGACGTCGCGGTGCGCGTCGTCGAGGCTCTTGGAGAGGTCATGCGCGGCGAGGTCGCGGGCAATCTCGGCGCGCGTGCGCTTGCGCTCGATATGAGCGAACAGGCTGACGATGATGACGAAGCCCAACATGATTGCCGCGAGCCCGATGGCGTGACGGTCGCCGTCGCCCAGCACCAGCACTCCGGCCATCGGCAGAACCAGCGAGGCGGCCGACAGGGTGTAGGTGCGGCCGTCGAGGCCGCGCGAGGGCGTGCCGACGATGATCAGGCAGATCGCCAGGGCCCACAGCGCGCGCTCCTGCTCGAACGGCAGGGTGGCGAAGAAGCCACCCATCAGACCGTTGGCGAACGAGGTCGGTACGGCGGTGACGGTGTAGAGCCAGCGCCAGCCGGCGAGACTCACGGCCGTCGGATTGCGCCGGTAGACGACCTGCACCCGCCATGAACCCCAGACGGAAACGATGTAGACCGCGGCCGGCACGAGGAACATCCACAGCGGGGCGAGGCCGGCATAGAGGGCGGCCGCCACCGCGCCGAAGATCGGGAGGGCGAGCACCTTGGGCAGGGTCGGAATTTCGACCAGCCGATGGGTGACGACCTGCTCGATCCGCTTGGGATCGATGCCGGCGATGTCCAGTTGTGCCATTCAGGCATGCTGGCGGGCCGACGTATCGACCGTGTGTCGCTGGCCTTGGGGTTTGTATCGTGTGTGTCGCCGTCCGCCGTCGCGTGACACATCGGCGACACAAAGCCGGGTCGGTAAATGTCACGCTCTCTGAGGCGAAGGGCACGCTGTGCCGGCCCGCGCGGTCGCGCCCAAGTGATCTGCATCGAGGAACTGGCCACCCCCCGCGCGGTCCTCAATCTTCAACAGATCGCGCCCCTGACGGTCATTTGCACGCGCGCGGCATGTGCTAGGGTTTGGCGGGCAGGGGGTAGATGGACAAACGTCAGCACATAGTCGTGGTCGAAGACGAGGCAGCCCAGCGCCAGCTTCTGCTCGATTATCTAAGCCGCCAGGGCTTTCGCGTCACCGGCTTCGAATCGGGGGCGGGCCTGCGTCGCATGATCGAGCGCGAATTGCCGGCCTTGGTTCTGCTCGACGTCGGCCTGCCCGGCGAAGACGGTTTCGCCGTCGCGCGTTGGCTGCGCGAAAAGAGTGGCAGGATCTGCATCATCATGGTGACGGCGGCAGGCGACACGGTCGACCGGGTGGTCGGCCTGGAGACGGGAGCCGACGACTACATCCCCAAGCCGTTCGATCCGCGCGAGCTTTTGGCGCGCATCAAGAGCGTGCTGCGTCGTGCCCAGGGGGCGGTCATGCCATCGTCCGGCCCGCGCGTGCGCATGGGCCGACGCGTGCTCGACCTCGAGAAGCGCGTGCTGATCGATGCCGACGGCAGCGAGGAGACGCTCTCGGCCAGCGAATTCGATCTGTTGAAGGTTTTTGCCGAGAATCCCAACCGGCCGCTGGCGCGTGACTGGCTGCTCGAGACCATCGGCCATCGCGAGATGGAAGTGTTCGACCGCGCCATGGACCTTCGCATCACGCGCATCCGTCGCAAGGTCGAGAGTGATCCCGCGCACCCCGAGGCGATCCGGACGGTAAGGGGTGTGGGCTACATGTTCGTGCCGCCCAAGGATTGATAACGCTTTCCCCATAGACGCGAACAATTGGGGAGAACATAGCTAGAACTTGTGTCAAGAACATTAGTTCTTTCAGGAGGTTATTTGCCCCTTGCCGAGGGGAACAAAGTGGGTACATTGGCCTGACCCCCGGCGGACTTATCCGCATTGCCGCTCCCGACAGGGGCGTGGGAGAACAAGGAGACAGCCAATGTCCGCTGTTCTGAAAGTGGTCGAGAAAGACGGCATGGAAAACAAGAACAAGGCGCTGGACGCCGCCCTGGCCCAGATCGAACGGGCCTTCGGCAAGGGGTCCATCATGAAGCTGGGCCAGCGCGAGGCGCTGGAGATCGAGGCGATCTCGACCGGCTCACTGGGGCTCGATATCGCGCTCGGCATCGGCGGCCTGCCCAAGGGCCGCATCGTCGAGATCTACGGGCCCGAAAGCTCGGGCAAGACGACGCTCGCGCTGCACGTCGTGGCCGAGGCCCAGAAGAAGGGCGGTGCCTGCGCCTTCGTCGACGCCGAACACGCGCTCGACCCGGGCTACGCCAAGAAGCTCGGCGTCGACATCGACAACCTCCTGATCTCCCAGCCCGACGCCGGAGAGCAGGCGCTGGAAATCGCCGACACGCTGGTGCGCTCGGGCGCCATCGACGTGCTGGTGATCGATTCGGTGGCAGCCTTGGTGCCGAAGGCCGAGCTCGAAGGCGAGATGGGCGATTCGCTGCCCGGTCTGCAAGCCCGCCTCATGAGCCAGGCGCTACGCAAGCTTACCGCCTCGATCTCCAAGTCCAACACGCTGGTGATCTTCATCAACCAGATCCGCATGAAGATCGGCGTCATGTTCGGCAGCCCTGAGACCACGACGGGCGGCAATGCGCTGAAGTTCTACGCCTCGGTCCGCCTCGACATCCGCCGTATCGGCGCGCTCAAGGACAAGGATGAAGTGATCGGCAATGCCACGCGCGTGAAGGTGGTGAAGAACAAGGTGGCGCCGCCGTTCAAGGTCGTCGAGTTCGACATCATGTACGGCGAGGGCGTGAGCAAGACCGGCGAATTGATTGACCTCGGCGAGAAGGCCAGCGTCGTCGAGAAGTCAGGCTCCTGGTATTCCTATGACGGTCAGCGCATCGGCCAGGGCCGCGAGAACGCCAAGAACTACCTCAAGGCGCACCCCGAAGTCGCCCAGGCGATCGAGAACAAGGTGCGTTCCAACGCCGGGATCCTCGCGGGTGCGCTGATGGACGGCGGCAAGGAAGACGAGGAGGACGACGACTAGTCCTCATCCTGCCGCCATCCCAAGGTCGAAGGCCGAGGGACTTTCTTCTTAGACGACCTTTGCGACCAGGATCCCCTGTCTCCTGTCGCCGGGCCGGTGCTGTACCCCCACGCACAGCATCGGCCCGTTTTATTTGGCGCTCAGCCCCTTCAAAAACCGCTGTACCCACTCGGGCCCGGTCCGCTTCGCCGCCTTGCGCGGCCGCATGCGTGCCCACGCCATCAGCAGTGCCAGCGGAAACCAATCGTCTTTCTGTTCCTGCAGTCCGCGAGCCGCCAGCGATACCTTGGGCACGGCAACCGGCGCCACGCCCTCCTGCTCGGGGCCCGCGCACAGGTCGGCCGGCGACGTCACGAGATACTCGCGGCATACCAGCGGCCGCTCGGGATGGATCGAGCAGCTCTCGTCCTCGAGGAAAGGGCAGGGCACACCAAGCGCGAAATAAGCCGTCGATAGCTCTCGGTCGCTACGTCCCCGCCGCTCTCCGAGGCCACCCGCTTCGATCGCCATCTCCGCCGCGGCGAACCTCGTCTTCAACGTCTCCTGCCGTTCGGCCGGCATCGCCGCCACGACCTGCAGCAACCGCTCACCCTCCGTGCGCGACACCGGCACGAGCTGCCGGCAGCACGCGCCGCACCCCTTGCGGCAGGAGATCGCCTTGCCCATCTCTGCCGCCTCGACGACCGCGTTCACCAACCCCTGCAGGGCGGGCACGATCTCGGCCGCGGGAACCGCCGCGTTGGGCACGGTGATCGGATGGACGATCCTGAGATCGCCCATCGTGAGGCGCAAAGTTGCGGTGGAATGGGCCGATTCGGCCATTTTCCGGCAGGTTCCCCGTTCTGGACGAAGGCTTGGCCCGCACGCTACAAGCACCGCATGCAAAGCGTCAGCGATATTCGCCGCACCTTCCTAGAGTACTTCCGCAAGAACGGCCACGAGATCGTGCCGTCGAGCCCGCTCGTGCCGCGCAACGATCCGACCCTGATGTTCGCCAACTCGGGCATGGTGCAGTTCAAGAACGTCTTCACCGGCCTGGAGAAGCGCGCTTACGTACGCGCCTCGACGGCGCAGAAGTGCGTGCGCGCCGGCGGCAAACACAACGATCTCGAGAATGTCGGCTATACCGCCCGCCATCACACCTTCTTCGAGATGCTGGGCAACTTCTCGTTCGGCGACTACTTCAAGGAGCGCGCGATCGAGCTCGCCTGGAACCTGATCACCAAGGAATTCGGCCTGCCGGCCGACAAGCTCGTGGTCACGGTCTTCAGCGAGGACGAAGACGCGGCGGGCTTCTGGAAGAAGATCGCGGGCCTGCCCGACAGCAAGATCATCCGCATCGCGACCTCCGACAACTTCTGGGCGATGGGCGACACCGGCCCCTGCGGCCCGTGCTCGGAGATCTTCTATGACCATGGCGAGCAGGTACCGGGCGGACCGCCGGGCAGCCCCGACCAGGACGGCGACCGCTTCATCGAGATCTGGAACCTGGTGTTCATGCAGTTCGAGCAGCAGACGCCGACCACGCGCGTGCCGCTCCCGCGGCCTTCTATCGACACCGGCATGGGCCTGGAGCGGATGGCCGCCGTCCTGCAGGGCACGCACGACAATTACGGCATCGATCTCTTCCGCAATCTGATCGAGGCGGTGGCGCACGAGACTGGCGTCGACCCGAAGGGACCGCAGTCGGCCTCGCACAAGGTGATCGCCGACCATCTGCGCACCACGGCCTTCCTGATCGCCGACGGCGTGCTGCCGTCCAACGAGGGCCGCGGCTACGTGCAGCGCCGCATCATGCGCCGCGCCATGCGCCATGCCCATCTGCTCGGCGCGCAGGACCCGATGGTCTACCGACTCGTGCCGACCCTGGTGCACGAGATGGGCGACGCGTATCCCGAACTCGTGCGCGCGCAGCCCTTGATCACCGAGACGCTGAAGCTCGAGGAAGGCCGCTTCAAGAAGACGCTCGGCACCGGGCTTAGACTGCTCGACGACGAGACCCGCAACTTCGGCCGCGGCCATGTGCTGAAAGGCGACGTCGCCTTCAGGCTCTACGACACCTACGGCTTCCCGCTCGACCTGACGCAGGACGTGCTGCGCGCCCGCGAGATCAAAGTCGACGTCGAGGGCTTCGAGAAGGCGATGGATGAGCAGCGCGCCAAGGCGCGCGCGGCGTGGGCCGGCTCCGGCGAGATGGCCGACCAGACGGTGTGGTTCGACGTGCGCCAGAAGGCAGGCGCCACCGAGTTCCTGGGCTACGATACCGAGCGCGCCGAGGGCCAGATCAAGGCGATCGTGATCGACGGCATCGAAGTCGAGGCGCTGCAGGCCGGCCAGACCGGCTGGATCGTCGTCAACCAGACGCCGTTCTACGCCGAATCGGGCGGTCAGCTCGGCGACACCGGCAAGCTTGCCGGCGCCGGTGGCGAGGCCGCGATTGCCGATGTCCAGAAGCGGGCAGGGGACCTGCACGCCCACCATGCGACCGTCACCAAGGGCGAACTCAAGGTCGGCGATGACCTCATCATGACCATCGACCCGGTGCGTCGCGCGCAGTTGCGCGCCCATCACTCGGCGACCCATCTCCTGCACGAGGCGCTGCGTCGCCATCTCGGAGAGCACGTCACCCAGAAGGGCTCACTGGTGGCGCCCGACCGGCTGCGCTTCGATATCAGCCACACCAAGGCGATTTCGCTCAAGGAACTGCGCAAGATCGAGGACGAGGTCAACGAGCGCATCCGCAAGAACTCGTCGGTCGACACGCGCCTGATGACGCCGGAGGAGGCGATCGCAGCCGGCGCCATGGCGCTGTTCGGCGAGAAGTACGGCGATGAAGTGCGCGTGCTCTCGATGGGCGGGGAGGATGGCCAGAAGTATTCGGTCGAACTGTGCGGCGGCACCCATGCGCTGCGTACGGGCGACATCGGCCTGTTCCACATCATCGGCGAGGGCGCGGTCTCGGCCGGCGTGCGCCGCATCGAGGCGGTGGCCGGTGCGGCGGCCGAGGAGCATGTGCGCCACCAGGGCCAGCTGCTTGCCGATGCGGCGGCGGTCCTGAAGGTGCGGCCCGAGGATCTGCCGACGCGTCTTCAGGCGCTGGTCGACGGCCAACGCAAGATCGAGCGCGAGCTTTCGGATGCCCGCAAGGCGCTGGCGCTGGCCGGCGGCGACGGCGGTGCAGCCCAGCAGGCCGACGAGGTGCGCGATGTCGGCGGCGTCAGGCTGATCGGCCGCGTGCTGAACGGCGTTCCTGGCAAGGAGCTCAAGGGCATGGCCGACGAGTACAAGAAGAAGCTGGGCTCGGGCGTGGTCGCGCTGATAGGCGTCGAGGACGGCAAGGCCTCGGCCGTGGTCGGGGTCACTGACGATCTGTCGAAGTCGCTGAGCGCGGTGGAGCTGGTGAAGGCGGGCGTCGCGGCGCTCGGCGGCAAGGGCGGCGGCGGCCGGCCCGACATGGCGCAGGGCGGCGGTCCCGATGCGACCAAGGCTCCGGAGGCGCTGAAGGCGATCGAGGCGGCATTGGCGGTGGGCAAATGAAAGGTCTCGTTTTCCTCGCCGCCGTCGTCCTCGCGACCGCTGCTTGCGCGCCGAAAAATTTCGCCATGGAAGGCAAGGACGCCGACCAGATGGTCAAGGACGAGGCGCAGTGCCGCGCCCAGGTCCGCCAGCAGGCGCAGCAGGAGCGCAACATCGAGGACCAGCGGCGCTCGGTGTTCGAGGGCGAGCGCGAGCGCTACGGCCAGCAGGACCTCTACCGGACCATGGACAATCAGGGCTACAAGAACAACGTCGACCGAATGACCGCGCGCTGCATGGAAGCGCGCGGCTGGGCGCCCAAGAACCAGAACTCGGTCAGCTCCTGGTGGAACCGGGTGTCGACTTTCAACACACCGGTCGGTGCCGGCAAGTAGCGGGTCACCAGGCCCGGCGGATGACGAGCAGGGCGCGGGCGAAGAACTCGACGATCGCGCCGAACAGCACGAGCACGAAGGCGTTCACCGGCATGGCGTAGTTGTGGCTGGGCAGCGCCGCCATCGCCTGGGCGAGGAACAGCCCGGCGAAGGCCACAGCCACACCCTCGATGACCAGGCCTTGCTCGAAGCCGATGCGCCACCACGCGCCGAGCGCGGTGGCTGCCAGCAGATGGACCAGAGCGACCCCCAGCACGATGCCGAACGGCGGCCCGGGGTAGAGCGTCGGCGTACCGAGAAGTATCCACGCCTTCTCGAGATAGATGCGGGCAACCTCGACCGGGTCCTCGGTCCAGCGCGCGAGATAGAGCTTCCACATCAGGCGGAAATACTCGGGCGAGCACCAGACGATGCCGGCCTTGTCGGCGATCTCTTCGCCGTAGTCGTCGTCGTAGCGGATGCCCCATTTGTTCTCGACGAAGCCGAGACCGAGATAGAGCGTGTGCGACAGGCCATGCGTGGCCAGCCGTTCGGCCTTCTGCATGTCGAAGGCAGCGTCGCGCGCCATCACCACCCAGCGCGGCGTGGTGAAGGCAAGCATGGCCAGCATGCCGACCAGCAGCACAGGGGCCGGGCGGAACCCGCGAGCCAGCAGAACGATCGCCACCGCCGCGGTGACCATCAGGCCCATCATGCCGATCGATTCGCGCATCAGCGTGGCTATGGCGAGGAAGACGATGCCCGCGCCGATCCACAGATTTGCCGCACGTCTCGGCAGCAGACCCTTCTCGCGCGCCGCGAGCGCCATCGGCAACACGGCTGCCAGGCTCACCAGGCCGATATAGGCCCAGTGCGGCGAAGTGGCCATCCAGCCGAGATATTCGATCGGCCCGTTCCACAGCAGCACGATCGAGGCGATGTAGGCGCGCAATGCAAACAAAAGGCCGGCCAGCGTAAGGAGCCCCAGCGTATCGGTGAGGGTGTTGAGGCGCGCCACGTCGATCAGGTCGGCGTGACGGCGCGTGGCCATAGACCACAGGCCCAGCAGCAGGGCGTGCCCGGGATCGTCGGCGATGGCGCGTTCCGATATCGGCACCAGCTTTCCCTGCTCGCACACGGCGAGCCACACGCCGCGTTCGAGCGCGCAGTCGGCCGCGGCCAGCCACACGTTGGTGGCTTTCCACTCCGACGGCATGATGTCGGCGTAGTGGCCGTAGCGTTCGGAGTCGGTGTAGGTACGCTGGAACTGGCCCCAGACGAGCAACGCCGCGAACAGCAAAAAGACCAGTCCCCTCAATACTCCCCCTGCGGCCTCACGACGGTGTCATTTACCCGCCCTTGACCCGAGCATGCAACGCGGCGCACCTTCGCCACGGTTGCGATCGGAGTGTTGCATGCGCGCCGCCGTCGCCTTTCTGCTGCTCTGGCTGGTCGGCGCCTGCGCCGGGCAGACCGACCAGGAATTCGACATGAGGCTGCGCGAGATGGCGGGCAGCGACGAACGCGCCCTGCTGGGCGGCATGGGCCGCATCCCCGACAACACCTACCGGCTCGACGACGACACGAAGATCCTGCAGTGGCGCTGGGACACGTCCTACATCACGGGCGGCTGGGGGCCGACCTACCAGCGTGTCGGCTGGGGCCTGTGGAGGCCGATGGGCGGCTTTCCGCCGACACTGGTGCGCCAAGGCTGCATCGTCGAATGGACGTTGGCCAAGGGCACCACGCAGTCCTATCGCTGGCAGGGCAGCGGCTGCAACACGGTGACCATCCACGCCACGCCGCCGCCGGGCTGAGCCGCACGGAAGATGTCGAAGGAACCATCGGGGGCAATCGTGACCGTTGTCGAACTGCAGGCAAACATCGATCCAAGCTACTACCGGCTGCTCCACGGTCACGAGCGCAACCGACTGGCCGACATGTTGGAGGCCAGGCGGCCCTCCGTGGCGGAGCGTCTGGCGGCCGGCAAGGCCTTGCGCGAGAAGGTGCCGCGCACCTCTCACGCTGCCTGCGAAAAGTCGGCTGACCGACCCGATCCCATCGACATCCTCGAGACGCAGAATGCCGAGCGCATCCAGAAGCTGGTGCCGGTGCGCTATGCGCGCATGCTGGCCTCGCCCTTCGCCTTCCTGCGTGGCTCGGCGGCCGTGATGACGGCCGACCTGTCGCGCACGCCGGTCACCGGCATGGCGGTCGGCGCATGCGGTGACATGCACGTCTCCAATTTCGGCGTCTATGCCTCGGCCGAGCGCAACCTGGTGTTCGCCATCAACGATTTCGACGAGATCCATCCCGGGCCATGGGAGTGGGACCTGAAGCGCCTCGCGGCCAGCGCCGCCGTCGCCGTGCGCTTCATGGGCGGTGACAAGGCGGCTGCCGTCGAGGCGGCGGCCGCCTGCGTGGCGAGCTATCGCCGACACATGCGCGACTACGCCGAGATGGGCTATCTCGAGATCTGGTACGACACCATCCACGAACGCGAGATGCTCGATGCCCTGTCGCCGCGCGTGCGCAAGAACGCCGAGCGCGCCATCGCCAAGGCGCGGGCCAAGGGCCATATCCGCTCGCTCGACAAGCTCACCGAGCAGGTCAATGGCGAGCCGCGCATCGTCGAGGACGTGCCGCTGATCGTGCGCGAGACCCTGACGGAGAACGGCACGCCGGTGCGCGACGCCCTGAACGAGATGCTCGCCGCCTACGTCAGCTCCCTGTCGCTCGATCGTCAGCGACTTCTGGCCCGCTATCGTCTGGCCGACGTTGCGCGCAAGGTGGTGGGCGTGGGCAGCGTCGGCACGGCCTGCTGGGTGCTGCTGCTGCAGGGGATCGACGACGACGATCCGCTGTTCCTGCAAGTCAAGGAAGCCAGGGCGTCGGTGCTCGCCCCGTTCGTCGACCTGCGTCTGTCGACCAACAGCGAGGGCCAGCGCGTGGTCGTGGGCCAGCGCGCCACACAGGGCTCGCCCGACATCTTCCTCGGCTGGGGCGAAGCCGACGGCAGGCACTTCTATGTCCGTCAACTCGCCGACATGAAAGGCAGCGCGAGCTTCGCCGAGGGCGACAAGGAAAGCATCGGCAAGTTCATCGAATACTGCGGCCTGTGCGGTTGGGCACTGGCGCTGGCGCACGCCAAGACCGGAGATCCGGCCATGATCGCGGGCTACTGCGGCACTTCGGACACGCTCGACGGGGCGATCGCCAGGTTCGCCCTGGCCTACGCCAGGCAGACCGAGCAGGACCACGACGCGCTCGACAAGGCGCGCCGCACCGGCCGCATCAAGGTTGCTTCCGGGCGGCTCGCCTAGGTCTGGCCAGCCCGCAAGCGCGGAGCCTCGTCATGCTTCGTGCGTTGAATTGCCGGAGGATCCATGATGCGACGCCGTGGCCTGCCGCTTTCTCTGCTGCTTCTGCTCGGCGCCTGCGCCGGCAGCCCCTCGGCATCGCCGCAGGCCGACCAGGAGGCCAAGCGCTTCGGGCCGCCGCCGCCCGACAAGGGCGCGCTCTACGTCTATCGGTCGGGCCTGCTGGGCATGGCCCGGCCGATCGATGTCATCCTGGTCGGCGGATCGTCGGCCGAACTCGGCTACAACACCTTCATCCGCGTGGAAGGCCCGCCGGGACCGGTCGAGATCGGCTGCAAGGTCGGCGACACGGCGGGCACGGGCCAGGTCCAGGTCGACAACGGCCAGACACGTTTCGTCGAAGTCTCGATGACCGTCGGTTGGCTGAACCCGGGCTGCCAGATCTCCGAGGTGCCTCCCGATCAGGGCCAGGTGGCCGTGCGCTCTGCACGGCGTGTCGAGCCGCAATGACCGGCCGATGCAGATTGCACCGGGCACGAGATGAAGATCATTTCTCCTACCAAACTGCAGTGATGCAATAACGTGTTGTGTCTCAAGTAATATATTTCATTAAGAGGTGTCAGTAAGTGATTGGAAGTTATTAAAAAATTGGCAATCATAGGCCGTGGCGGCGCTAAATCTATCGGCCTATCTCATTGGTTTTTAATGAAAAAATTGCGTTGAGAATCCCTTTCGTGTAGAACGTCAGTAATATTAAACAATTTTTTATAGTGAATTAGACTGGGGTGTGGGGATGTTCACGGCTTGGAAGTTGGGAACGGTCGGTGTCGTGCTCGCCACCGGCATATTCTCCGCACAAGCGCCGAATCGCCTGGCCAGCGAAGGCGAGTGGTTCGTCGAATGCACCGTCGATCACCTCGCCAACGGGCGCGACTGCGAAGTTGCAGTCGAAGTGAAGAGCATCAATCCGGCCTATCATCTGGGCTTCATCTACCGCGTCGGCAGCGGCGGGTTCCTGGCCATCGGCGTGCCGGCGCCCTCGCGCATCGTGGCCCGCATCGACGGCGGCGAGGCCTATGAGTTCGGCATGTGCACCGGCCAGGCGTGCCTGCTGCGCGGACGCATCGCGGGCCAACTCCGCGAGCGTATGCACGAGGGCGAGATCCTGCGCCTCGAATTCCGCGGCCCGGATCGCGTGGGCGGCATTGCCGAGGTGAGCCTCAGCGGCTTCAACAAGATGCACATCGAGGCCCTCGACCGCCTGGCCCGTTGAGCAAACAGCCAGGTCGGGCGCTGCCTGCTCACATGAACGTGCCGTCGGGATCGCCATTGAACAGGATGCGGCCGACCGTCTCGAAATGCGCCTCGCGCGACTGGATCTGCTGCGACAGCGTATGGATGTCACGGAAGCGACGTTCGAAGGGCGTGCCGAGGAAGATTGCCGACGTGCCGGCGGCCTTGTAGACCCAGTCCGCCGTCTTCTCGGCCTGATGGATGGCCTGCGTGCAGGCGAGTCGCACCTTCACGCGGTCCTTGGTGCCGATCGGCTCGACGTCGTCAGCGCGCTCGTGCACGTCCTTCAGGATCTCGACCAGCCAGGCGCGCGCCGAACCGATATCCGCCTCGCGGCGAGCGACGTCGGACTGCACGGTCGGGCTGTCGGCGAGGCGCCCCAGGTAGCGCGGTGTCTTGGTCGAGGCGAGCTCGATGAAAGCATCGAGCATGGCGCGCGCCAGGCCGAGCGCCACCGCCGCCACGCCACACGCATAGAGGCCCTGCATCGTGAAGGCATAGAGCGGGCCCTTGTCCCGGCGCAGCGTCGGATCCTCGCGCGTGCCGGAGAAGGCCTCGGGCACGAAGACGTCGGCGCAGGAGTAGCCTTCCGAGGCCGTGCCGCGCATGCCGAGGGTGTGCCAGTCTTGAATCGGCGTCGTCTCGGCCTTGGGCATCAGCACCGTGCGCACAGTCGGGCGACCGAAGCGGTTGCGGCGCAGCGAGCCGTCCGGCTCCACGACGTTGCCGTGAACGCCGATCCAGGTAGCCTGGCGATAGCCTGAGGAGAAATGCCATTCGCCGGTGACACGATAGCCTTCGGGCACGGCCGCGAGCTTGTGCTGGTTGGGCGGGCCCCAGGAGATCAGGCCGCGCGGATCGCCGTAGATCGTGCGTGCCGCCTCGAACGGAACGAACGGCGCGATCAAGGCCGAGCTGTTGGCGACGAACATGTTCCAGGCCAGCGAGCCGTCATGGCGCGCGATCTCCTCGATCGTCGCGACATAGACCCAAGGCTCCACTTCCTCGCCGCCCCGCGACCGCGGCAGCAGCAAGCGGAACAGCCGCGATTCGTGCAGCGCGCCGCTCAGCGGCTCGGGAAAATCCTG
>JAEZIF010000077.1 GCA_023416135.1 Pseudomonadota bacterium | reverse complement strand
CTTCGACTTCGGCAACGGCGACAGCCTGACCTTGAACAACATCGAACTGGCCATGCTCGTCGAGAGCGACTTCGTGTTGCCGACGGTGGTGCCATCCGCCGTAATCGAGGCTTTCGGATCGACCACTCTGGTTCAGGATGGCAATGGCTATCTCCTGCAGGCGGCGGACACGACGTCTGGACCGGCACTGAAGGCGGACGGTGCGCCGGTCCTCGTCGGGCAATACGATGACTGGACGCCGATCGGCGCCGAGGCGACCGAGGACGGCTACCTGATTGCTTGGAGGAACGGAACGGCCGACGAGTACATCGTGTGGAATGCCGACTCTGACGCCAACTATCAGGGGGACGTCATCGGGACGGTCGCAGGTTCCAGTGAGGAGCTGCAATCCTGCGAGTCCGTGTTTCAGCAGGACCTCAACGATGATGGCTCGATTGGCCTGCAGACCGGGGTTGCGTTCGCTGTCGACAGTCCGGCATTGCTCTTTCCGGGTCTGAGCTGAGGAGACTCATCCCAGCGGCAACGCAGCACCCTGCTTCACCGTGCGCAGCGCAAACGAGCTCCTGATCTGGGCGATGCCCGCGATCTTGGTGAAGTCCATGACGAAGCGCTCGTAGGCTTCGAGGTCGGGCACGACGACACGCAGCAGGTAGTCGCTGTCGCCGGTCATCAGGTAGCACTCCATGACCTCGGGCCGGGCTGCTGCCGCGCGCTCGAAGGCCTGCAGCGCCTTCTCGACCTGGGTCGATAGCGACACGCTCATGAAGACGTTGACCGACAAGCCGACCGACTTGGCGTCGACTTGCGCGGCGTAGCCCTTGATGACGCCCGCCTCCTCCAGCGCCTTGACCCGCCGCCAGCACGGCGAGGAGGACAGCCCGACCTGCTCGGCGAGATCGGCATTGCTCACCCGGCCGTCCTTCTGCAGATGGTCGAGGATGCGCCGATCTATGGCATCGAGGGATATCATTGCCCAAATTTCCTCCTTTTGGCACAATTCTACCCTATACAGTGCCCTGAAAGGTCCAAACGCAAGGACTTTCCCTCGCCGCAGGCGTATGCCGTGCCCATGACCACGATCGCCCCCGTGCAAGAGTTGAAGGCGCAACGTCTCAGGCTGCTGTGCGAGCTCGAACGCAAGGTCCTGTGGCTGAGCGCGTGGACCATCCATAACGCCAACCACCTGCGGCCCAACCGCGACGGGCTGAAGGTCGGCGGCCACCAGGCCTCGTGCGCGTCGCTCGCCACGGTGATGACGGCGCTCTACTTCTCGGTGCTCAAGCCGGAGGACCGCGTGGCCGTGAAGCCGCACGCCTCGCCGGTGTTCCACGCCATACAATACCTGTTCGGTCATCAGACCGAGGACAAGCTAAAGCACTTCCGCGGGCTGGGCGGCGCGCAGTCCTATCCCTCGCGCACCAAGGATGTCGACGACGTCGACTTCTCGACCGGCTCGGTGGGCCTCGGCGTCGCCATGACGCTCTTCTCCTCCCTGGTGCAGGACTATGTGCGCCTGAAGGAGCTGGGCGACGACAAGCGCCCGACGGGACGCATGGTGGCGCTGGTCGGCGACGCGGAGCTCGACGAGGGCAACATCTTCGAGGCGCTGCTCGAGGGCTGGAAGCACGACGTCCGGAACCTGTGGTGGGTGATCGACTACAACCGCCAGAGCCTGGACGGCGTGGTCAACGACCGCCTGTTCGGCCGCATCGGCGAGATGTTCGAGCTGGTCGGCTGGCGCGTCATCACGTTGAAGTACGGCAAGCTGCTCGAGACCGCCTTCGCGCAGCCCGACGGCGAGCATCTGCGGCAGTGGATCGACGACTGCCCCAACTCGCTCTACTCGGCGCTGGTGTTCAAGGGTGGCGCGGGCTGGCGCGAGGCGCTGACCCGCGACCTCAACCAGTATCCCGGCATCCGCCGCATCCTCGACCGGCACGACGACGAGTCTCTGCACCGGCTGATGACCAACCTGGCCGGCAACGACATGCAGGCCGTGCTCGACGCCTTCGAGGCCGTCGAGGGCGACCAGCCGACATGTTTCATCGCCTACACCATCAAGGGTCAGGGCCTGCCTTTCGCCGGCCACAAGGACAACCACTCGGGCCTCATGACGCTCGACCAGATGGCGGGCTTCAAGAAGGGAATGGGCATTGCCGACGGGCAGGAGTGGGACAAGTTCGCCGGGCTGAAGGCCGCGCCCGCAGAGCTGCAGCAGTTCCTCGCCGAAGCGCCGTTCAACGCCGAGGGCCGCCGCCGCACCGAGGCGCCGGTCGTGGCAATCCCCGGTCCACTACCCAGGCCCAACGACAAGGAATCGAGCACGCAGGCCGGCTTCGGTAAGATCCTGAACGCCATTGCCGCCGAGGACAGCGAGCTCAGCAAGCGCATCGTCACGACTTCGCCCGACGTCACGGTCTCGACCAATCTCGGCGCCTGGGTGAACCGGCGCGGCCTGTGGGCGCATACCGAGGCCGAGGACGTGTTCCGCGAGCTGAAGGTCGTGTCGGCGCAGCTCTGGCGCAAGACGCCACGCGGCCAGCACATCGAGCTTGGCATCGCAGAGAACAACCTGTTCATCCAGCTCGCGGCGATGGGGCTCAGCCACCAGCTCTTCGGCGCGCGCCTGCTGCCGATCGGCACGCTCTACGATCCCTTCATCGCCCGCGGGCTCGATGCCCTGAACTACGCCTGCTACCAGGATGCGCGGTTCATGATCGTGGCGACGCCCTCGGGCGTGACCTTGTCACCCGAAGGCGGCGCACATCAGAGCATCCACACCCCGCTGATCGGCATCGGCCAGCCCGGCCTGCTCTCCTATGAGCCCGCTTACGTCGACGAGCTCGCGGTGCTGATGCGGCACGGGCTGGAGTACATGCAGCAGGACAAGGGCGGCTCGATCTATCTCAGGCTCTCGACCAGAAGCCTGCCGCAGCCGCAGCGCACGCTGACGCCGGACCAGGAGGCCGACATCGTGTCCGGCGGCTACTGGTACGCAGCCCCCGAGGCCGGCAGCGACGTCGCCATCGTCTGCATGGGCGCCGTCACCCCCGAGGCGATCGCCGCGCATGAAAGCGTGGCGCGCGATTTCGCCGGCGCCGGCCTGCTTGTTCTGACCTCCCCCGACCGCCTGCATGCCGACTGGCTGGCCGCACAGCGCAACCGCGGCCGCACCATCGGCCTGGTCGATCGAAGCCCGGCCCCCGTCGAGCGCCTGCTGGCGCCGCTGTCGCGCGACGCCCGCCTGGTCACCGTGCTCGACGGCCATCCGCTGGCGCTCTCCTGGCTGGGCTCGGTGCGCGGCCAGCGCGTCGTGCCGCTCGGCATCGAGGCCTTCGGCCAGTCCGGAGACATTCCCGACCTGTATCGCGCCTACAGGCTCGATGCCGCGGCGATCGTCGACGCGGTGGCGCGGTCGATCTGAATCATGTCGTCCTGAGCGCAGCGAAGGATCTCATCGCCGCTTGCCTCGGCATGAGATCCTTCGC
>JAEZIF010000512.1 GCA_023416135.1 Pseudomonadota bacterium | reverse complement strand
CGCGGGCGTCCCGCGTCCCACACCTGCCCATGCTTAGAGCGTTTTCCATTCGACGGGAACCGCTCGCGGGGTTCCCGTCGAATGGAAAAGCGCGCTGCGGCGCTGCCGATTACACAGGCACATTCCGTTCGGCTGATTCCAGCCAAACGGAATGTGCTCTAGCATTCCGCACGCGGTGGGCAACGGCGGATCGCAACGTTGTCGCGGCGCGCTCCGACAGGTGGAAAGTGCGGCGCGGCCGCAACCCTGCTTGCCGAAAACGTTAGAGGGCAAAACGCTGGGTGCCGGGCCGGGCGCCTATAATGTTTTCCGGCGGAGCCAAAACCGTGCCGAAACGTCGGGCACCGGAGCGTCAAAGTCGAACCGGGCGAGCGGGTATTCTTCAACGGCAACGGCGCCGTGCTGGACATCTGATGCGTGCAGATCGGCTCGCGCGCGGTGATCGGCGCCGGCAGCGTGGTCACGCGCAACGTGCCGTAAGGCGTCTTCGCCGCGGGCAATCCGTGCCGCGTGACCGGGACATCGCCGATCAGGGACGACAAGCAGGCAATCATCGTTCGCCACGCGGCCAGGAGCGCATGGGTCATTTCGTGTCTCCGTCACAGGTGACTCCGTCGATACGGATCGGCAGGGATCAGCCGACCGAAGGGGCCGGCGCGGGCTGGAGCATGGCGGCAATAGACCGAAAGCGAGCTGGGCTGCGCCCGGTCGGAACGCGCCCGGCCGGACAAGGTGAGAGACGCGCCATCGTTCGTCCCGCTGGACGGCTTGTCGGCCCTCATCCGTCTCCGGTTGTCGAGCCTCTCGGCAGGTCCGGACGCGATGCGGGTCGGTGTCGTCTGTCGCGGCGAGTGGTGGCCGTTGGCGGCCATGATGCCGATCCTTTGAAAGAGCGTCGGCACACAGGCCACAATTTCCGGCGAGGAAGTCAATGAGCTTCCGCCGCCGCTGCTGTCATCCTGAGCGAAGCGAAGCATCTCATCGCCATTTGCAACCAGCATGAGATCCTTCTCTTCGCTCAGGATGACAAGAACCGGCCGGAGGCCGGCGATCAGGAAGCAACGGTCAAACCGGCAACCGCCCCCTGTGGCGCACGTTCTCCCGCGATGGACGGCACCACCCTCGACCGCACGCGCGCGGGCTTCGTCCGGGTCCGCGGCGCGCGGGTGCACAATCTCAAGAACGTCGACCTCGAGCTGCCGCGCGACAAGCTGGTGGTCTTCACCGGCGTCTCGGGCTCGGGCAAGTCCTCGCTCGCCTTCGGCACGCTCTACGCCGAGGCGCAGCGGCGGTACCTCGAATCGGTGTCGCCCTATGCCCGCCGGCTGTTCCACCAGATGGCGGTGCCCGAGGTCGATGCGATCGACGGCCTGCCGCCCGCCGTGGCGCTGCAGCAGCAGCGCGGCACGCCGACCACGCGCTCCTCGGTGGGCAGCGTCACGACCCTGTCGAATCTCCTGCGCATGCTCTATTCGCGCGCCGGCGACTATCCGCCGAAGCAGCCCCTGCTTTATGCCGAGTCGTTCTCGCCCAATACCGCCGAGGGCGCCTGCCCGACCTGCCATGGGCTCGGCCGCGTCTACGAGGTCACCGAGCGGACGATGGTGCCCGATCCCTCGCTCACCATCCGGGACCGTGCCATCGCGTCGTGGCCGCCGGCGTGGCACGGCCAGAACCTGCGCGACATCCTGGTGTCGCTGGGCTTCGACGTCGACACGCCGTGGCGCGACCTGCCGAAGAAGGACCGCGACTGGATCCTGTTCACCGAGGAGACGCCGACCGTGCCGGTCTATGCCGGCTATACGCCGGCCGAGACGAGGCGCGCGCTGAAGGACAAGGAGGCCCCATCATACCAGGGCACCTTCACCGGCGCGCGGCGCTATGTGCTGCAGACCTTCGCCAACACGCAGAGCCCGCTGATGAAGAAGCGGGTCGCGCGCTACATGCTGGGCGCCGACTGCCCGGAATGCCGCGGCAAGCGCCTGCGGCGCGAGGCGCTCTCGGTCACCTTCGCCGGCCTCGACATCGCCGAGCTGTCGCGGCTGCCGCTGAAGCGCCTCGCCAACCTGGTGGCGCCGTTCGCCGGCGATGCGACGGAGTCCGGCAAGGCATCGGAGAAAACGCTCGAGAAGACACCAGAGAAAACAATCGTCATCCAGCGCATCAGCCGCGATCTCGCGGCGCGCCTCGACCTGCTGCTCGATCTCGGGCTCGGCTATCTCTCGCTCGAGCGCAGCACGCCCACCCTCTCGCCCGGCGAGCTGCAGCGGCTGCGGCTGGCGACGCAGGTCCATTCCAACCTGTTCGGCGTGGTCTACGTGCTCGACGAGCCGTCGGCCGGGCTGCATCCGGCTGACACCGAGGCGCTGCTGCGCGCGCTGCGGCGGCTGAAGGACAGCGGCAACTCGTTGTTCGTGGTCGAGCACGAGCTCGACGTGGTGCGCGCCGCCGACTGGATCGTCGACGTGGGACCAGGCCCCGGCGACCAGGGCGGGCTGATCCTCTACAGCGGGCCGCTAGAGGGACCTCAGGGGGGCCTGCGCCAGGTGGCGATCTCGCGCACCGGCCAGCATCTCTTTCCCGACGCGCCGGCCGAGCGCCAGCCGCCGCGCCCGCCGGCCGGCTGGCTGAAGCTGCGCGGCGTCACGCGCAACAACCTCCACGGCCTCGACGTCGACATCCCTTTGGGCGTGCTTGCAAGCGTCACCGGCGTTTCCGGCTCGGGGAAATCGACCCTGGTCAGTCAATTCCTGGTCGAGGCGGTGGCCGAGCGGCTGGGCCATGCGCTGCCGGCGGCCGAGGAGGCCGATCACGCAATGGGCGACAAGCTGCACGACGCGCCGGTCGCCACGATGGCGGGCGAGATCGTCGACGAGCCCGGCGGCGGCCTGAAGAGCATCGCCCGCCTGGTCGTGGTCGACCAGAAGCCGATCGGGCGCACGCCGCGCTCCAATCTCGCGACCTATACCGGCCTGTTCGACCATGTGCGGCGGCTGTTCGCGGCCTCGCCGCAGGCGAAGGCGCGGCGCTACGACGCCGGGCGCTTCTCCTTCAACGTCGCCAAGGGGCGCTGCCCCAAGTGCGAGGGCGAGGGCTTCGTGTTCGTCGAGCTGCTGTTCCTGCCCAGCGTCTACGCCCCCTGCCCGGCCTGCCACGGTGCGCGCTACAACGACAAGACGCTGGAGATAAAGCTCGGCGGCCAGTCGATCGCCGACGTGCTGAACATGACGGTCGACGCCGCACATGCCTTCTTCCACGAAGAGCCCAACCTCGCCCATTCGCTGGAGACGCTGCGCAATGTCGGGCTGGGCTACCTGCGGCTGGGCCAGCCCGCCACCGAGCTGTCGGGCGGTGAGGCGCAGCGCATCAAGCTCGCCACCGAGCTGCAGCGCGCGCAACGCGGCCGCACGCTCTACATCCTCGACGAGCCGACGACCCGGCTGCCCC
>JAEZIF010000486.1 GCA_023416135.1 Pseudomonadota bacterium | reverse complement strand
TCACCAAAGAGTTCGAACTAGACAAGACCGAGAGCAACGAGCTCGTCGGCGACACGGGTCCCCTTTCGGGCCTATCGCCGCCGCGTCGGGTGCGGCACGGGACGCACGACCTGGCGCGCGGGCTTGTCCTCACGCTGCGCCTGATATGAGACCTGCCGCAGCAGGTTGTCTTCGGTCCACGTCAGATAGGTCACCTCCACGACCAGCACGGGTTTCACCCAGTGCACCTTGCTGAGCTTCAACGGCGAGCCGAAACGGCTGTCGCGCGGCGGCGGCGCAGCAAGGGGCATCTTGGGCACCGCCAGCGGCTTCAGCACGCCCGCCAAGCGCCGGAGTTCCTTGTCGGTGATTCCGGTGCCGGCGCGGCCGGCATAGAGCAACCGCCCGTCCTTGGTGTAGTAGCCGAGCAGCAGGGCGCCGATGTGCGGTCGGCTTCCCTCCGGATCGGTCCAGCCGACGACGACGAATTCCTCCCGGTTGAGGCACTTCGACTTGACCCAGATCCCGCGATCGCCCGGCGCATAGGGCCGATCGGCCCGCTTGGAGATGGCGCCCTCGAGCCCGAGCTTGCAGGCCTGGGCACGGAAGCTGAGCCCGTCGCCGGCGACGTGCTCGCTGTAGCGCAGGCCGGGGATCTCCTTCCGGAACAGGCGCTGCAGCTTCGCCTTGCGCTCGAGCAACGGCAGCTGCGCCGTGCTCTCGCCATTCAGGAACAGGAGGTCGAAGGCGAAGAAGACGAGCTGATCGGTGCGGCCCTCGTCCATGGCCGCTTGCAGGCGACTGAAGCCCGGCACACCATCAGCATTCAGCGCGCAGAGCTCGCCATCGAGATAGGCAGACTTGACGCGAAGAGACTGCAGCGCCTCAACCGTGCGCCGATAGCGATGCGACCAGTCCAGGCCGGTGCGCGTGAGCAGCGCGGCCTTTCCCCCATCGATTCGGGCATGCATGCGATAGCCATCGTACTTGATCTCGTGCAGCCAGCCATCGCCCGTCGGCGCTTCGGCGACAAGGCGCGTGAGCTGGGGCTTGATCCATTTTGGCGGCCGAGATGTCGTTCCCACGACGATGGATTGCAGCACATTTGTTACCAAGGAGCGAATCCAAGAAGCCTGAATGTCACAAGTCGCCATGGTCTGGCAGTATCGAGCGCTACAGGCCCTCAAGCAGAGGGCCGGTTAAGTTGACCGCGCTTTGCCCGAATGCCGGACGGTGGCACACTCTCGGGCATGGCCAAGAGATTGAGGCTACCACACGGGACTGTTCCCACCGAGGCTGAGTACGAGAGACTCCTCGACCAGGCGGACATTGCGGCCGGCAACAAGGCGATGGTGGCCATCGCGGCCGGTCGAGACGAGCTCGTGCCAGCCGAAGTCGTGGACCGAATCCTCGCCGGCGAGAACAAGGTCCGAGTCTGGCGAACCCATCGCGGCATGTCCGCCCAGGATCTCGCGCAAGCCGCGGATCTCAGCGCGCCCTACATCTCGGAGATCGAGAGCGAGAGAAAGGAAGGCAGCATCTCGGCCATGAAGAAGATCGCGGCGGCGCTCAAGGTCGATCTCGACGACCTAGTGTGAGCTTGATTAGCCTTACAACCAACGGAGCCTTCTGCAATGAGCGAACGCACGCCGCGTAAAATTGCTCGATTGGCGGCCGAACAGGGCGGCTTATGCGCCTACTGCCGAGAGCCATTTGGCCGATTTGAAGACGAGGCAAACGCGACCCTGGATCACGTCGTGCCTCAGTCGCGCGGCGGTTGGAGCGTTGACGCGAACCTCGTGGCAGCGTGCGCTCGGTGCAATCTCGCAAAGGACAGAATGGAGGCCTCGGCATTCATCGCTCAGATCGAAGCTGGCCAGCTTCGCCCGAGACGACGCATGGTAGTGAACGACGCCCAGCGTTCAGCGATTCGCGCGCAGGCGAGTGAATTGCAAGCCGCCCTTCAGCAGGGCCGACTCCCCAAAGGGCCGCCGGGAAAGCAGAACCCGCCATTTAGCAAAAACAAGCCGACAAAACGTCTCTACACAATGGAAGACGCCCGCAGATGGGACGAAGAGCGCTTCGCGCGGCAGCACAAAGCAGAAGGGCCGAAGTGAGCTCAATCCATGCTCTGCAAGGCATCGGGCTTGGGCATGCCGACAGGATAGCATGCTTGTCAGCGAGGCTGCCTGCAGGCCCGCGCCTGGTCCCTGAGGCGTCCATAGTCCGGCATCATCGTGCCACGGACGATCGAATTGGGCGGCATCGCCTGGAGCTCCAGCGCAGCCTGCTTCTGTTGCTCGGGCGAGTAGTCGACCTCCCGCGGGCAGGCGCTAGAAAGTGCCGTCTCGCAGCCTGCGGTCAACGTCGTCAGCAGTGCGAGGGCCAGCAGCGTCCGCATCTTGGATTCTCCGTTGGGTTTCTACCGTTTCTTCCATTTGCTTGCCGCGCTCTTTGGCCGCCCCGGCGCTCATCAGCTTGCCGACCAGCAGCACCAGGCCCCACAGGAAGGCCACGCCAATGACGACGTACATGCCGACCCTCGATCCTTTGATTGCTGTCAGGATACCCGTCATGTGCTATGGTCCTGTTGCTGCGGCGGTGCCGATGGGAACGGCAGATACCAAGCCGGCGCAGAAACGGTGGACTGCTACCCCCATAGGCCGCTCCGAGTGATGTGGAGATTCCGCGTGAGCCTCAGGGCTCCGGCGCGGACTAGCCGAAGGGCAACCGAGGCTGGCATCTGGAGCGGCCTTACTCGTGTCGGCCATCACGTCAGCACCTCGCCGCGGCGCCGCTTTAGTTCCCCACCGTCGTGATGATCGGCGTGATCTGATTGATCTGGTCCGCCACGGAAGCCGCGCCGGCCGCCACGGAGACGGCGCCGGCTATGACCGTCGTGCTCTTGATGGCTGGTTTCTCGGCCTGCACAGCCTGCGGCATTGGCAGCGGCGGTGCGGCTTCCGTGACGGTGAGTGGATCTGGGGTGAGGTACAATACCCTGAAGGCGCTGCGGCCGATGTTTTCCTGGGCAAAGACCGGATCGGCCCGCCGATGGTCCGCGGCGGTGTGCTGAGGTTCTTCATTGCTAAGGGCGCCAACCGCCCGAGACGCCGAGCCAAAGCGGCTGGTGATCCCTGTACTGCCCGAGCTGCGGGCTGTCATCGATGCGACAGAGACGGGCGAGACGACGTATTTGCTGACGGACTTCGGCAAGCCCTTCAGTGTCGCTGGCTTGGCAACAAGTTCCGCGAATGGTGCGACGAGGCAGGCCTGACGCACTGTTCGGCCCACGGCATCAGAAAGTACGACGCTACGACCGCTGCGGATAGCGGCGCGACGACACACCAGCTCATGGCAATGTTCGGCTGGGACAGCGTCAAGCAGGCCGAGATATACACGCGCCGCGCGAACACGACGAAGCTCGCGAAGGCGTCAATGCACCTGGTCGCGGCGCCGGCCGAGAACAAAGCAGGCGATGAAAGTGTCCCACCTGCGAATCGGAGTGTCCCACCGCCAAAAAAAGTCAAGGCGTGATAACGGTTTAAGAGGGGAGATTCGCTAGATGGTGCCCCCGGTCGGACTCGAACCAACACTTCCGTGAGGAAACCTGATTTTGAGTCAGGCGCGTCTACCAATTCCGCCACGGGGGCATCCAATGAAATCAGCGTTTCTTGAGGTGAGGCCGGTCTCGGGTCTCGCTCGGGTCTCGCTGATCGGCCCCAGGTAGGCGGGCCGGCGACGCTCTTAGCACCCTCGTAGGGCTGGGAAAAGCGGCCTCAGCAGTTGGTGAGGCGGTCACGCCAGTTGTCTCGATCCCCTACCCGGATGCGGATGACACCCGGTGCCTTGGCTGCCGTGATCTCGATCCGGCTGTAGGGGACGGTCACGCTGTAGCACGCGGCCGGACTGGTGCCCGTGATCGTCCGGGACTGGTTGAGGTACCGCTTGTCGTCCGGGTCGTACACCTCGATCCGGCTCTCGGGCATCCCGGACGTGTCGAGCTCGAAGGTGTGGCGGGTCCGGAGGTGGAGCGTCTGCCCTGCCACCATCCGGAAGCACCGGTCGCCGAACGGGAGGATGTCGCCCTGTTTCGGGAGGGCGATGTACTCGCAGTTGCCGGTCGGGGTCGTGTCGGCGGTCCGGTCGAAGACGCGAGCACCCCGAGAACGCCCAGGACAGCCGCCAGCGCGATACAGCCGATGCCGAGATTCCGGGCGGTTTTGGCTTGGATAGGTGGCCCCCTGGCGCTCTTTCGGGCGCCTGGACGCCAATAGACGGGCTTGCTGGGGTATATTGCAAGCCCCCTGCACCGGACGACCCGATGAAATGGAAGAAGCGCACCGTCGAGCAAATCGCTGGCCTGATCTGCGGCAATCAGGATGAGAAGGGCGCGCAGTTCTTCCAGTACCGCAGCAGCGGCTACCTGACCCGGTTCTTCCAGGAGTGCGAGACTGACCACGAGCACACCGGCGGGACCCGGAAGTGGTGGGTGGCGGCCGTGCTGGAGGAAATCCTGAACGAGCCGAGCGCCAATGCCACGACCGTCCCGGACACGTTCGCTCGGGTGGTCGCGATCCTGATGGACCAGAGCGACAAGGAGGACGCCGACGAACCTGGACGGCCCAAGGCGCTGGAGACGCTCAACCTGGCCCTGGCGCGGGAGGGCTTCGAGGCGTTCTACGGCCCGGACAAGAAGTGCTACGTCCGGCACATCGCGACGAACACGGTGGCGGCGCCGAACCCGCACCGGCCGTTCACGCCGGCTGAGGTCGAGCGGCGGGAGAAGCTCTCAGCCTACCTCGACAAGTGCTCGGAGGACCAGCTCATCGGGGAGCTGCTCCTCCCCCTCTTCCGCCAGTTGGGCTTCACCCGGATCACCGAGACAGGGCACCAGGACAAGGCGCTCGAATACGGCAAGGACATGTGGATGAAGTTCACGCTGCCGACGACGCACGGGCTCTACTTCGGCATTCAGGCCAAGAAGGGGAAGCTGGACTCGGCCGGCGTGACCAAGGGCAGCAACGCGAACGTCGCGGAGGTCCACCGGCAGGCGGTCATGATGCTCGGCCATGCGGTCTTCGATCCTGAGACCAACCGGCGGCACCTGGTCGACCACGCCTACATCATCGCGGGCGGGGAGATCACGAAGGCTGCGCGGAACTGGATCGGGGAAAACCTCGATGCGGCGACCCGGAGCAAGATCATGTTCATGGATCGCAACGACATCCTAAACCTGTACACGGTCACGAACCTGCCGATACCGGAAATCGATGACGACGATATTCCCTTCTAGTTGACGAGCTTGATAACCTCGACCTCCTCAAGAGCACCGCCGATGCCTGTGTAGTCGTACGCGAGGCCAAACACCGACCCATCTTCACCGATGAACCGGATCGGGAGGGCTTCCCTCCTCTTCCTCCTTCTTTCGGCGCTCGACCTCCTCGGTGTACTTGTGAAAGTCAGCGAGGAGATGGTCCAGATGGGCGACTGCTTCGCGCAAGGCGAGCACATCGTATGGGGAGGCGTGTCGGGCGATATGGGTCTCTAAGATATTGATACGTGTCTGGATGACGGCGCTGATAGCATCACGATAAGTGCCCCACGCTTGGGCGATATTAGAAATCAGAGTGTCATCACCGAGGATGCGCTCATCGAGCGCAATCTTTGGCTCGCTGACTGCGCCATCTAGGAGGTGCTTCTCGAGGTGTTGTCCTACCTGGTTCATAGACTAGCGTGGGCTATTGAGCGCCCCGGCTCTAGCAACCTCAGACACCGGTGGCGGCGCGGGTTTGGCACCTGGCACCTGAGGTGCGACCTGGGCGAGATCGACAGGCAGGAAGATCTTGTCGCTGCGGCCGGTCGTCTGCGTGTACTCCTTCTGAATTCCCTCCCGGTTGAGGTTGGGGA
>JAEZIF010000471.1 GCA_023416135.1 Pseudomonadota bacterium | reverse complement strand
AGGTCGAGATCACCTGGATGTTTATCCCCTTGGCGGCAAGGGTCTCGAACATCTTGAGCGCCACGCCGGCGTGGCTGCGCATGCCGACGCCGATCACCGAGATCTTGGCGACGTTGGTGTCGGACTGGACCTCGGTGAACTTGAGCTCCGTCCTGGCCTTCTGCAGGCGCTCGACGGCGCGGGCGAGGTCGGCGCGCGGCACGGTGAAGGTGATGTCGGTCGAGCTGCCGTCGAGCGAGACGTTCTGCACGATCATGTCGACGTTGACGTTGGCCTCGGCCAGCGGGCCGAAGATGGCCGCCGCGACGCCCGGCCGGTCGGCCACGCGGGTCACCGTGATCTTGGCTTCGTCCTTGGCGAAGGCGATGCCGCTCACGACGGATTTTTCGAGTCCCTGGGCCATGATCTCTTCCTCGTCCACAACCATCGTCCCGGGCAGGTCGCTGCCCAGCGCCGCATCGAACGACGACAGGACCTGCACGCGCACGTGATGGTTCATCGCCAGCTCGACCGAACGGGTCTGCAGGACCTTGGAGCCCTGCGACGCCATCTCCAGCATTTCTTCGTAGGTCACCTGGTCGATCTTGCGCGCCTTCTCGACGATCCGGGGATCGGTCGTGTAGACGCCGTCGACGTCGGTGTAGATGTCGCAACGATCGGCCTTGAGCGCGGCTGCCAGGGCGACCGCAGAGGTGTCGGAGCCGCCGCGGCCGAGCGTCGTGATGCGGCCTTCCGGCGAGAGGCCCTGGAAGCCCGGCACGATCGGCACCTCGCCCGCCGCCATGGCGCCGGCCATGTCGCCCGTCTCGATGTCGACGATGCGCGCCTTGGCGTAGGCGGCATCGGTGCGGATCGGGATCTGCCACGACACCCACGAGCGCGACTTCACGCCCAACTGCTGCAGCGCCATGGCCAGCAGGCCGATCGTCACCTGCTCGCCGGTCGCGACGACGACGTCGTACTCGCGAGCGTCGTGCAGCGGGGCGATCTCGTTGACCCACTTGACGAGCTGGTTGGTCGCGCCGGACATGGCCGAAACCACGACCGCAACCTCGTTGCCGCGCTCGACCTCGGCTTTGACCTTGCCGGCGACATTCTTGATGCGATCCGGGTCGCCGACCGATGTACCGCCGAATTTTAGAACGATGCGCGCCATGGACCTGCTCGAAAGCGGGGTATAGACACCGGGGGCACCATATGGGTCAAGGGCAGCGATGACCGATCTTCTCAACGGTCCCCGGCATACCACCGTCGATCCGGCCGAGGTCGAGCGCTTTTCGCGCATCGCCGCGGAATGGTGGGACCCGGCCGGCAAGTTCGCGCCGCTGCACCGGCTGAACCCGCTGCGCATCGGCTACATCCGCGATCGCATCGCTGCCCATTGGCAGCGCGATACGCTCGGCGGCACGCCGCTCGCGGACCTCTCGCTGCTCGATATCGGCTGCGGCGGCGGGCTTCTCAGCGAGCCGATGGCCCGCCTGGGCGCGCGGGTGACCGGCGTCGATGCGGCCTCGAGGAACGTCAACGTCGCGGCGCTCCATGCCGAGGGACAGGCGCTCGCGATCGATTATCGGCAGGGCACGGCGGAGGCCTTGGCGGACTCCGGCGCCCGGTTCGACATCGTGCTGGCGCTCGAGATCGTCGAGCACGTGGCCGATGTCGACCTGTTCCTGGAGTCGTGCGGTCGCATGGTGAAGCCGGGCGGCCTGCTGTTCCTGTCGACGCTCAACCGGACGGCCAAGGCGTGGGCGCTGGCCATCGCCGGCGCCGAGTACCTTCTGGGCTGGCTGCCGCGCGGCACGCACGACTGGAAGAAGTTCCTGAAGCCGTCGGAAGCCGTCAACGGCCTGCGCGCCGGCGGCATCGTGGCGCAGGAAATCGTCGGCGTGGTCTACAGCCCGCTCAGTCGCGCCTGGTCGCTGAACAAGAGCGACCTCGACGTGAACTACATGCTGTACGGCATCAAGCCCGACGGGAATTAGTTGCCGCGCGGGATCCAGGGCAGGCGGCCGAACTCGATGCCCTCTTCGGCCAGCGCCTCGGCCTCGTCCTCGCTGGTCTCGCCGTAGATGCCGCGCTTGTCGCTCTCGCCGTAATGAATCTTGCGCGCTTCCTCGGCGAACTTGTCGCCGACATGCTCGCAGTTCTTCTCGACCTCGGCGCGCACCTTGAGCAGCGCCTCGCGCAGCTCCTTGGGCATGTGCCGCGCCAGCGCCGCCATCTGCTGCTGCTGATGCTCCGGCGACGGTGCGGCGGGCGCGGCAGGCGCCTCGGCCACCGGCTTCTCGACCTCGACCTTGTTGCCGCCCTTGCCCAGCCGCGGCGCCATGGGCGCGCGCTCGACCTTGGCGCTGCCGCACACAGCGCAGCCGATCAGGGATTTCTTCTCCTGGCGTTCGTAAGTCTTGCTGTCCTTGAACCAGCCTTCGAATTCGTGGCCCTTGGAGCAGCGCAGTCGGTATAGGATCATGAAACTACAAGGATTTCCGCGTTGGCACTCCATACTCCGGAGTGCCAGAGATGATGGGGTGTGATTGTGGCCGACGCAAGAGGGGTGCCGTCGCCGTGGATCGTGCAATGGGCCGGGCTCGTCGCGCCCGATGCGACGGTGCTCGACGTAGCAGCCGGTGGCGGACGCCATGCCCTCTTCTTTGCCGAGCGCGGCAACAAGGTGACGGCGGTCGATCGCGACACCTCCGGCCTGACCGCCCTGCCGAACGTCGAGATCGTGACGGCCGACCTGGAGAACGGCAGCGGTTGGCCGTTCGCGTTGCGGCGCTTCGGCGCAGTCGTGGTCGCCAACTACCTGCACCGGCCGCTCATGCCCGCCCTTCTGGACGCCATCGAGCCGGGCGGCATGCTGCTCTACCAGACGTTCATGGAAGGCAACGAACGGTTCGGCAGGCCGAGCCGCCCGGAGCATCTCTTGAAGGACGGCGAACTGCTCGAGCTGGTCCGCGGACGTTTCTCGGTCGTGGCCTACGAGGCGCGCATGATCAGCGAGCCCAAGATGGCGATGGTCCAGCGCATCGCCGCACGGAAGCTCTGACTACTCGGCCGCCTTCGCAACGGCCGGCTTGTGCAGCACCGGCTCGGCGTACTTCCGGTCGTGGGCCAGCGACGGCACCATCTTGCGCGCCTCGGCGATCCTGGCGGGATCGACCTCGGCGATGACGAAGCCCGCTTTCTCGGGCCCGGCATCGGCCAAAACCTCGCCCCACGGGGCGACGGCGATCGAATGGCCGTAGGTCTTGCGGTTGGAGCCCTTGTGCGTGCCGACCTGGGCCGGCGCGAACACGAAGCAGCCGGTCTCGATCGCCCGCGCCCGCATCAGCGTGTGCCAGTGCGCCTGGCCGGTCGGCACCGTGAACGACGAGGGAATCGACAGCATTGTGGCGCCGGCGTGCGCGAGGTCGCGATAAAGATAGGGAAAGCGCAGGTCGTAGCAGATCGTCATGCCAAGCACGCCCCACGGCGTCTCGGCCAGCACGGATCTTTCACCGGGCTTGAAGGTCGAGGATTCGCGATAGCTCTCGCCGCCGGCGAGCTGGACGTCGAACATGTGGATCTTGTCGTAGCTCGCGACGATTCCGCCGGCCGAATCGATCAGGTAGGAGCGGTTGCGGATCTGCTCCTCGCCCGGCACGCGGACATGGATCGAGCCCAGCAGGAACCAAGCGCCGGTCTCGCGCGCGCTCGCGCGGGCCGCCGCCAGCATGGTGTGGCCCTCCTCGGTCTCGGCCTTCGCCAGTGTCTCGGCGCGGTTGGCGCCGATCAGACCGGTGTTCTCCGGCGTCATGATGAAGTCGGCGCCAGCGGCGCGCGCTGCCCGCGCCTGCTCGCGCACGAAGGCCACGTTCTCGGCCATCTCGTTGCTGACATTGGTCTGGATCAGGCCGGCCTTGAACGCGCTGCTCATCGGTCGCTCTCCTCAGCCCGGCTGGGCCAGCAAGGGGTCGAGCTTGCCCGCCTGCTCGAGGGCGGCAAGCTCGTCGGAGCCGCCGATATGCTGGCCGTTGATGAAGATCTGCGGCACCGTCGTGCGTTTGGAGCGCTCGCGCATCTCGGTCCGCTTCTTGTCGTCCATCATGACGTCCATTTCCTCGTAGGCGGCGCCCTTTCGGTCGAGCAGCCCCTTGGCCCGGGCGCAGTAGCCGCAGAACGGCGTCGTGTAGATCTCGATCTTGGCCATGAAAACCCCTTTGCCGGACTATATCGCTGGCCGGACCACCCGCGCCAGCGTCAGCACGTCAACGTGCCGCGCGCCGCCGCGCTGCAAAACGCGTGCGCAGGCCTCGACCGTGGCGCCTGTCGTCAGGACATCGTCGATCAGGAGAACGGATTTTCCCGCAACCTGTGCCGCCCAGCGCGGATTGAGGTCGAAGGCCTGGCGCACGTTGTCGCGGCGCTGCCTGCCGGCCAGCCCGCCTTGCGAGCCCGTCCATCGCCGGCGCCGCATCAGGTCGGGGATCAGCCGCGCCCGTGTCGATGGCGCCGCGGCGAGGGCGACGCGGGCCAGCAGCTGCGCTTGGTTGTAGCGCCGCATGAACAGCCGACGCCAATGCAGCGGCACCGGCGCCACCAGGTCGGCATCGGCCAGGAGCTCGGCGCCGGCGCGCGCCATCCACGCGCCGCAGGCGCGGGCGATGTCGGTCCGGTCGCCATGCTTGAACGGCAGCACCAGCTTGCGGCTCTTGTCGTCATAGACCAGGGCGGCGCGCGCCCGCGGGAAGCGGGGCGCCCGCGCCGCGCAGGCGCCACACAACGCCTGCGCGCCGACCTGGTGGGCGAACGGAAAGGCACAGCGCGCGCAGTAGGGCGGAGCGATGAACGCGAACCCCGGCCAGCAGGCGGGGCAGAGACCGCCCGGCGTCTCGACGATCTCGCTGCAGCTCAGGCAGAGCGGTGGAAGCACGGCGTTGAGCATCGTGCGGCCGGCATGCGCCCAGAAGCGCCCCAGACCAGAAGCAGGACCGGTCGACAACATCGCCGGCATTGGGCGGGCCAAATGCGCCCACAGGATGGCGGGGCCTACCGGCCGCGCCGCTTTGGTCCTACATACAAGGTGTGACGAACCTCGATCCTCTGCTGGTTTTTGACCGCGCCGTGCTGCGCCAACGACGTGAGCGCGCGGCCCGCGGCTGGCGTGCGCGCGCCTTCCTCAAGCGCGAGATCGCAAGCCGCCTGGTCGAGCGTCTCGACGATGTCCGCCGGACGTTCGCATACGCCCTCGATCTCGGTTCGCACGGCGATGAGTTCGCCGCCGCGCTGGCCGACCGCAAGACCGTCGGCTGGCTGATGCGCGCCGACCTCGGCCACGGCTTCGCCCGGCTGGCGCGCGGCCCGGCCGTCGTGGCCGACGAGGAGTTCCTGCCCTTCGCCCCCAAGAGCTTCGACCTTGTCGTGAGCGCAATGGACCTGCACTGGGTCAACGACCTGCCCGGCACGCTGGTCCAGATCCAGCGCATCCTGCGACCCGATGGCCTGCTGCTGGGCGCAATGCTGGGCGGCGCCACGCTGTGGCAGCTGCGCCAGGCCCTGACCGCGGCCGAGAGCGAAGTCGAGGGCGGCTTGAGCCCGCGCGTGTCGCCGTTCGCCGACCTGCGCGATGCGGCGGGCCTGCTGCAGCGCGCGGGCTTTGCCCTGCCCGTGGCCGACAGCGAGACCATCGAGGTCGAGTACGACAACGCGCTCGCCCTGATGCGCGATCTCGGCGCCATGGGCGAGAGCAACCTGGTGGTCGAGCGCCGGCGCGGCCTGGCGCGGCGGGCGACGCTGCTGCGCGCCGCGGAAATCTACGGCGAGCGTTTCGCGCTGCCGTCGGGCCGCGTCGCGGCGAGCTTCGAAGTGCTGTTCCTGCATGGCTGGGCGCCGCACGAATCCCAGCCCAAGCCGCTGCGCCCCGGCAGCGCGGCCCGGCGGCTGGCCGATGCGCTGGACACGGCCGAGCAGAGCGCCGGCGAAAAAGCGGGACGAGGCTAGATCGTGCGACTGTCTTTCAGCGACGTGCTGTCGGAGAGCTTCGGCTTCTTCTTCGCAAACCTCCGGCTGTTCTTCGAACTCGTCACCATTCCCTGGATCCTGTCGATCGTCATCCGCATCGTCGGCGGTCTGCTCTCCGAATCGCCGCTCGGCGCAATGGTCGAGAAAGCGGTCGACGTCGTGCCGACGACGATGTTCATGGTGGCGTGGCAGCGCGTCGTGCTGCTCGGCCCGCATCGCATCGACCGGCTGCCCGGACTGGGCTGGTCGGCGCGCGAAACCGCCTGGCTCGTCCATCTGATCAAGGTCGCCGGCATGACCTTCGTGCTGATGGCCATCTTCATGATCACCATCGGCCCGATGGATCCGCGCGCCCTGCAGGCCGGCGCCGCCGTCGATCCCGATACGGCGCGGCGCTACGCGCTGGCCGGTCCGCTCGCCTTCGGCTTCATCGTGTCGCTGCTGCTGGCGCTGCGCGTGAGCTACGGCCTGGCCGCGACGGCCGTCGACGTGCCCTTCTCGCCGCGCTTTTCCTGGGCGCACAGCCGCGGCAACGCCTGGCCGATCATCGGCGCGCTTTTCGT
The DNA here is from genome assembly GCA_023416135.1 of Pseudomonadota bacterium. Classification (GTDB taxonomy): domain Bacteria; phylum Pseudomonadota; class Alphaproteobacteria; order Reyranellales; family Reyranellaceae; genus Reyranella. The sequence continues at coordinate 1,440 of JAEZIF010000471.1, read as the reverse complement.
CGTCTATTTCGGCGGCGCCTTCGTCACCGCCGTGGCGGCGCTGCTGACCCACGCCATCATGCGCGGCTTTCTGCAGGCCGACGAGGCGGCGGCCGTGGTGAGCTGGACGGTCGCGATCCTGGTGGCTTACGGCGTCGCCGCGCTGACCGCGACGGTGCAGGCCATCATCTTCCGCCGCCTGCTCGGCTGGCGCGAAGGCACCGGACTTCCGGCGGCCGCCGAGTCATAGAAGGTCGCGCAGCAGGCCGATCAGCGGCAGGTCGGCCGGCGGCATCGGATAGCGCGCGAGCTCGACCGGCGCGACCCACTTCAGGGACTGGCCTTCATGCGGCTGCGGCGTGCCGTTCCATTTTCGGCAGGCGAAGACCGGCATCAGCAGATGGAACTTCTCGTAGCCATGGCTGGCGAAGGCGATCGGCGCGAGACAGCTCGTCGCCGTCTCGATGCCGAGCTCCTCGCGCAATTCGCGCACCAGCGCTTGCTCGGGCGTCTCGCCCGGATCGACCTTGCCGCCGGGGAACTCCCACAGGCCCGCCATCGACTTGCCCGCGGGCCGCTGGGCGATCAGAACGCGGCCGTCGACGTCGACCAGCGCCACCGCGGCGACCAGGACCAGCGGCCGGTCGCCGAGCGGCGGCGGCCCGCCCGGGCACTCCTCGTCGAAGGACGGGCTCAAGAACGATAGCTGCCGTTGATGTCGATGTAGCCGTGCGTCAGATCGCAGGTCCAGACCGTGGCACGGCCGCGGCCGATGCCGAGATCGATGTCGATCACGATGTCGGTGCCCTTGATGTGCTTGGCGACCGGCGTCTCGTCGTAGTTGGGCACGACTTGGCCGCCGTCGGTGATCCTCACCCCGCCGATCGAGATTCTCAGCTTGTCGCGATCGGCGCGCTCGCCCGACTTGCCGACGGCCATGACGATGCGGCCCCAGTTGGCGTCCTCGCCGGCGATCGCCGTCTTGACCAGCGGCGAGTTGGCGACCGCGAGCCCGATCTTGCGTGCCGCCCCATTGGACGAGGCGCCGCCGACATTGATGGTCACGAACTTGCTGGCGCCCTCGCCGTCGCGCGCCAGAAGCTGGGCGAGATCGATCAGCACCTCGTCGAGCGCACGCTTGAAGTCGACCAGGACGGGATCGTCGGCCTCCTCGATCGGTGCGTGACGGGCCGCACCCGTGGCGACCACCAACAGGGTATCGCTGGTCGAGGTGTCGCCGTCGACGGTGACGCAGTTCAGCGACTTGTCGGCGGCATCGGCCACGAGCTTCTGCAGGACGGCACTCGGCACCTTGGCGTCGGTGAAGACGAAGGCCAGCATGGTCGCCATGTCGGGGGCGATCATGCCCGAGCCCTTGAGGAAGCCGTTGATGGTCACGGTCCGCTCGCCGATCTTGGCCTGGCGGGTGGCGAGCTTGGGGAAAGTGTCCGTCGTCATGAT
>JAEZIF010000248.1 GCA_023416135.1 Pseudomonadota bacterium | reverse complement strand
AACGCGCGCGACGACATGGATCGCGCAGCCGACATCTACCGGCGGCTCGGCTTCACGCTCACCGAGCGCGGCTACCATTCGCTGGGCTCGATCAATCATCTCGCCATGTTCGGCACCGACTATCTCGAGCTCATCGCCGTCCCGAAGGGCGCCACGACCGGCCGCATGGACCTGCTCACCTTCCCGTCCGGCCTGAACGGCCTGGTGTTCGGCTCCGAGGACTCCACCGTCACCTACGAATCGCTCGCCAAGGTCGGCGTGCCGGTCGATCCGCCGGTCGAGTTCACGCGGCCGGTCAAGGTCGCCGGCAAGGAGCACGATGCGCGCTTCCGCACCGTGCGCATGAAGGCGGGCGTCGTGCCCTATGGCCGCGTCTACTACTGCCACCACTTCACGCGCGACCTGGTGTGGCGCGACGAGTGGCGCCATCACGGCAACGGCACCGTCGCCGTCGTGCGCGCCCTGATCGTCGAGCACGATCCGGCGGCCGGCGCCAAGCTCTATGCCGACATGTTCGGCGTGGAAGCCGTGCGCGACATCAGGGGCGGCAAGAGCGTGGTCGTAGGCAATTCGCGCTTCGACATCGTCACCGAGGCCGAGCTGAAGTCGCAGTTCGGCGATGCCGTGCCCGATGCCGAGGGGCGCAAGGCCTACATGGCCGGCCTCACCTTCCGCACCGTCTCGGTCGCCAAGGCGGCACAGGCGCTGCAGGACGGCAAGATCGCCGGCGTGGTTCAAACTTCGGGCCGGTTGGTCGTGCCCGCCCGGCAGGCAATGAATGCCGTGCTGGAGTTCATCGAATAGCCGCCATGGTGAACATCACGCGAGACAACCAGGGCGACGCGATCTCGCGCGACGTGCCGCGCGAGTCGCTGGCGCTGATCGATGCCGGCGGCAACGGCAGCGAGCGATCCTACACCTACGACGACATATTTCGCCTGACCGGCGCGGTCGCGCGCGGCCTGCTGAAGCGCGGACTGAAGCGGGGCGATCGCGTCGCCATCCTGTCGGCCAACCGTGCCGAGTTCCTGTTCACCTTCCTCGGCACCATGCAGGCCGGACTGGTGTCGGTGCCGGTGAACTACAAGCTGCCGGCCGAGACGGTGGCCTACATCGTCGATGACTGCGACGCCAAGCTGGTGATCGGCGACGACACGCGATTGACGTTGGCGCCCGACAGTGTGCCCAAGATCTCCTTCGACAAGGAGTTTACGTCGCTTCTCGACGAAGGGCCGTTCACGCCGCACGCGATGCAGCCCGAGGAACCGGCGTTGTTCCTCTACACCTCTGGCTCGACGGGCCGCCCCAAGGGCGTGGTGCTGTCGCATTATTCGCACCTCTGGGCGATCAGCCAGCGCGTGCGTCGGCCGGTGCCGCAGGGTCAGCGCTCGCTGATCGCGGCGCCGCTCTATCACATGAACGGTCTCGCCATGTGCCAGACCACGCTGAACCAGGGCGACACCATCGTCCTGCTGCCGCAGTTCACCACCAAAGGCTACATCGAGGCCGCCGCGCGCCATCGCGTGCAGTTCCTGACTTCGGTGCCGACCATGATCGCCATGATGCTGCGTGAAAAGGATCTCCTGGCGAGCAGCGATCTCTCGGCGGTCGAGGCGGTGCGCATGGGCTCGGCGCCGATCACCCAGTCGCTGATCGACCAGGTGCGCGCCGTGTTCCCCAAGGCGGCGATCGGCAACGGCTACGGCACGACCGAAGCCGGCCCCGTCGTCTTCGGCCCGCATCCCGAGGGCATCCCGCAGCCCGAGCTGTCGACCGGCTATCCCCATCCCGAAGTCCAGCTGCGCCTCGTGCGCGATGGCGGCGAGGTGCAGGACGAAGGCGTGCTGGAAATGAAGTGCGGCGCCCTGATGACGCACTATCACAAGCTGCCCGAGGTGACGGCCAAGGCGATGACGCCGGACGGCTTCTATCGCACCGGCGATGTCTTCCGCCGCGACGACAACGGGTTCTTCTTCTTCGTCGGCCGGGCCGACGACATGTTCGTGTGCGGCGGCGAGAACATCTATCCCGGCGAGGTCGAGAAGATGCTGGAGCGCCATCCCGGCATCCACCAGGCAGCCGTCATCCCGATCCCCGACGAGCTGAAGGGCCACAAGCCCATCGCCTTCGTCGTGCGTACGGGCGGAACGGAGCTCGACGAGCAGGCGGTCAAGAGCTACGCGCTCGCCAACGCGCCGGCCTACCAGCATCCGCGCCAGGTCATCTTCATCGACGAGATGCCGCTGGCCGGCACCAACAAGATCGACAAGCGCCAGCTCGCCAAGCAGATCCCAACCGGAGGAGAATCCAGAGAATGAAAGCTGCCGTTGTCCGCGAGCATGGCGGGCCCGACCGCCTCGCCTTCGAGACCGGCTTCCCCGATCCGACGCCCGGCGAGGGTGACGTGATCGTGGCGGTCAAGGCGTCGTCGCTGAACTACCACGACGTCTTCACCCGCCGCGGCATGCCCGGCATCAAGGTGCCGATGCCGGCCATCATGGGCCTCGACGTCGCGGGCGAGATCGCCGAAGTCGGCCCTGGCGTCACCGGCTGGAAGAAGGGCGACCGCGTGCTGGTCGACCCCATCAACCGCGTCGAAGGCGGCCTGATGGGCGAGACGGTACATGGCGGCCTCGCCGAGCTCTGCAAGGCGCGCGCGCACCAGCTCGTCAGGATCCCCGACGGCGTGAGCTTCGCCGATGCCGCGGCGCTTCCCGTGGCCTACGGCACGGCGCTGCGCATGATGACCACCAACGGCCATGTGGCGAAGGGCGAGAAGGTGTTGATCCTGGGCGCCTCGGGAGGCGTCGGCGTGTGCTGCCTGCAACTCGCCAAGCTCGCCGGGGCGGAGGTCATCGCCTGCGCCGGCACCGACGCCAAGGCCAGGCGCCTGATGGAACTCGGCGCCGACCGGACCATCAACTACGTCACCCACGACTTCCAGAAGGCGGTCTACGAGCACTACGGCAAGCCGGCGCGGCGCGGCGCCGGCACGGACCGTGGCATCGACGTGGTGGTGAACTACACCGGCGGCGACACCTGGGTGAAGTCGCTGAAGGTGCTGAAGGTCGGCGGGCGCCTGCTGACCTGCGGCGCCACCGCGGGCTTCGATCCCAAAGAGGACATCCGTTTCATCTGGACCTTCGAACTGAAGGTGCTGGGCTCCAACGGCTGGATGCGCTCGGATATCGAGGAGCTGCTGAGGCTGGTGCAGGCGGGCAAGCTCAAGGTCCTGATCGACAAGGTCTATCCCCTGAAGGATGCCCGCGAAGCGCTGCGCGTGATCGAGGATCGCGAAGTGTTCGGCAAGGTCGTGGTGGCGCCATGAGTGAAAAGGATGGGAGCGACAAGGTCGCGCCGCTGACCAAGGACGAGCTGCAGAAGATGCTCGACAACTCGCCCTTCATCGCCTTCCTCGGCCTGAAGGTGACCGAGGCCGATCCGGCCAACGAGCAGATCACCATGACCTGCGCCATGAGGCCCGAGTTCGAGCGCGGCAAGGGTACCGGCCAGTGGCACGGCGGCCCGCTGGCGGCGATCATCGACACGGTCGGCGACTATGCGCTGATCATGGCGCTGCGTCGCGGCTTGCCGACCATCAACTTTCGCGTCGACTATCTCAGACCCGCCATCAAGACCGGGCTGGTCATCACCGCCCAGGTGCGTCGCGCCGGCAAGAGCGTGGGCGTGGTCGACGTCGACGTGTTCAACGAGCAGAAGGCGCTCCTGGCGGTCGGCCGCGCGACCTATTCGACTTTGCCCGCATAAAGCCACAGCCCTGGGTGTTAATCCGGGCCATGGCAAGCAGGGCACCCAGGGTTTCCCGTCGCGCGTTCGGGGCCGGCATCTTGACGGCCGGCCTTGGCGGCAAGGCGGCGCTCGCCCAGGAAACGCCGAGGCGCGGCGGCACGCTGGTCGCCACCTGGGGCGGCGGCGAGCCGCAGGCCTGCTACGTCCCCTCGGGCGGCGGTCCGTCGCCCACCTTCTCCTCGTCCAAGCTGCTCGAGCGCCTGGCCAGTCGACGTCTGGACGGCGAGTTCCAGGGCGAGCTCGCCGAGTCGTGGAAGCCCGCCGCCGACTTCAAGTCCTACATCGTCAGAATCCGCAAGGGCGTGAAGTTCCACGACGGCAAGGACATGACCGTCGACGACGTCGTCTACTCGATCGACGAGATCTGGAGAAGGCACGCCGCCACCGCGGCGCTGACAGACTTCGCAGATGTCGCCGCGCCCGATACCGACACCGTCGTGGTGCGGTTCAACAAGCCCGTGCCGGAATTCTTCTTCGCTTCGCTGCTCAGCGGCAACGTGAACTACATCGTGCCCAAGCACGTCTATGCCGGCAGCGATCCCGCCGCCAATCCCGCGAACAACGCACCGATCGGCACGGGACCGTGGACGTTCAAGGAGTGGGTGCGCGGCAGCCACGTCGAGTACGTCAGGAACGAGGGCTACTGGCGCCGGGACATGCCCTATCTCGACCGGCTGATCATCCGATATGTTCGCGATCCCGCCGGCCGCACCGCCGCCATCGAGGCGGGCGAGATCCACATCGGCGTGCTCAATCCGGTGCCGCTGCCCGAGATCAGGCGGCTCACCGCGACGACCAAGTTCGTCACCACGACCAAGGGCTACGACGAAGCGGTGTGGTCGACCACGTTGGAATGCAACATGCGCAACCCGGTCTTCACCAAGCGCGAGGTGCGACAGGCGATGTTCTTCGCGGTCGACCGCGCCCTGATTGCCAAGACCGTCTACTACGGCCATGCGCGGCCGGGCACGAGCCCGATCTACTCGCCCAACAGCGCCTACTTCACGCCCGACACGTTCAGCACCGCCTTCGATCCCAAAAAGGCGGCCGCCCTGCTCGACGCGGCAGGCTATCCAAAGAAGGCGCGCGGCAAGCGCTTCAAGGTGGACCTGGTGGCCGCCGGCTGGTTTCCCGAGAACGGCAGGATCGGCACCATAGTCGCCCAGGGGCTCGAGGATGTCGGCGTGGACGTCGACCTGAGCGTCCCCGACCGGTCGACCTCCCTCAAGCGCATCTACACCGATTACGACTTCGACCTGGCAATCTCCAACCAGGCCAATCCGTCGGAGCCGGTGCCGACCACGACGCAGCACTTCACCTCGGCCGGCATCAGGAAGGGCGTGCCCTTCTGCAACGCTTCGGGCTTCCATCTCGACGAGGTCGATGCCCTGGTCGCCAAGATCGAAGTCGAAACCGACCCCGGCCGACGCAAGGCCCTGGCCGCCGAGTTCCAGAAGGTCATCACGCGGGAATGCCCCAACCTGCCGCTGGTCGAGCTCGAGTCCCTGACCGTTGCCAGCACGCGGGTGCAGAACCACTCGAACGATCCCAACTTTCTGGCCGCGAGCTGGCACGACGTCTGGCTGGCAAGCTGAGAGCCGTTGGCTATGATGGCGGCCGAATGACGATGCGCTTCGCCGCGGCTCTGGCAGCCGCCCTGCTCTCCTCGGCCGCGGCCTCCGCCCAGACCATGGCTTTCGCTTGCCCCGACGCCGGCACGACCTTCGCCTACGACAGTGGCACCAAGGTGGTGGCCAAGGGCCGCGACGGCATGGACTGCCTGATGGAGAACGTCGGCGGCAAACCCTACAAGCTCCGTGCACTGCTGTTCGACAACCCGGGTCCGGGCGGCGCCGACATGACGGCTTTCATCAATGCCCTGAAGCCGGAACGTCTGTGGCCTCTCGAGGTCGGCAAGAAGATCGAGGCCCGCTACAGCGCCGGCGGCAACACCTGGAATTACGTCCTGACGGTCGTGCGCCACGAGAAACGCACCGGTCCCGGCGACGCCATGATCGACACCTTCCTGGTCGAAATGCAGGAACAGGGAGCCGGCGGCCAGCGTGCCGTCTCACGCTGGTGGATTTCGCCGGCCGACAAGTACGCGATCCGCTTCGACTTCAGCGACGGCGCCGGCAAGGCCAACCGCGCGGTGGTGACCAGCGTCACGCGTTAGAGCCAGCTTCGATCATCTCGCGCAAATTCTCGGGCCACACCGTCGCCTCGGTCCGCGACAGCTCGTCGAGCGACCACCAGCGGTGCTCGACCATGATCTCGCGCTCCAGCTCGGTCCAGTCGTCCCTCGACAGGGCGTTGTCGGCAACGCGAACGACGAAATAGCGCCGGGCGGGTCCTGCTGTTCC
>JAEZIF010000229.1 GCA_023416135.1 Pseudomonadota bacterium | reverse complement strand
CAACGCAGCGCCGTTCATAAACGACTGCGACTACGATCAGGCCGGCGATGTGCGGCAGACCATCAACGGACCGCTCCAGCGGCCGGCTGAGCGGGCCGAAGGCCGCATCATCGCATTCGATCAGAGGGAGTTCGTGCCGCGCGCCGCTGCCAGGGCGAACGGGCTGTCGGACACGGGCTACCTTTATGTTCCGAAGGACTGCGATGTGGGCGCCGTGACGGGCGCCGCGCAGCCATGCCGCCTGACGATCACCTTGCACGGCTGTCTGCAGTCGGCGAAAGTCCTAGGCGACCAGTTCTACACCAGGATCGGCATCAACGAATGGGCCGACACCAATCGTATCGTCGTGCTTTACCCGCAGGCCCATGCGACGTCGGTGTCGGAGCTGGCGACGCAGAACGCGCTATCGGCCTTCAACGCCAACCCGAACGGCTGCTGGAACTGGTGGGGCTATGCCGACGGTCGGCTGTTCCCGACCAGGCAGGGCGTACAGATCGGTGCGATCTGGAGGACGGTCTGGCGCCTGACTGGGCAGAGCAACTAGCCGCTCGACGGCGACCTAGAACTTCTCTTCGCCGAGGGTGCGCCAGCGGTCGGGGAAGTCGCGATAGAGCGCGAACTTGACGTCCTTAACCCGGGAATTGACGGCGTGATGAAATGACTCGGCCGGATCGCGCCGGCCGGAGACGTGGCGAAAGGCAAGGTCGAGCTCGGCGAGCCCGTCGAACTCCAGGCTGACGTGCCATTCGGGCAGGTTGGAGTGGCTGAGACCCAGCTTGCAACGCGTGATGCGGTAGCCCGAAAGGTGACCCTGCGACTTGAGATGCTCGAAATAGCCGCGCGCGGCATCGACGAATTCGAGATCGCGCACGCCGTCCTTGAGGTTGAACCAGACGTGGTAGATGTCCATGGGAGAAGCCGGCTGCGTTTCGAATCGCGCCCGATGTGCGCGATCTCTGCCCGATCCGCCAATATTCTTTGCGTCTATATTGAGACCTGCCGCGATATGAGTGCTCCCGAACCGCCCGAGAGCCGGTGCTCCTCGCGGGCGACGTGGCGGGTGACGTCGACGAAGCGCTTCAATGCCGTTCGCCTGTTGTCCTTGTGCCAGCACATCACGACCGAGGTTCGCACCTTCGAGGGCGTGAGGGCCTTGTAGGTCACACCCTCCAGCCGCAGGCTCGAGACGCATTGAGGCGCGATCGACACACCGAGGCCCGCTCTCACCAGGCTGACCACGGTCTGCCACTCGAGGGACTCCTGGACGATGCGTGGGGTGAACCCGGCCTCACCGCAGAGACCCAGGATGCGGCTGTGGTGCAGCGGACCGATGTCTCGCCGGAACAGGATGAAGGGGTCGCCGGCCAGGGCCGGCAGGTGCACCGCGCCGCGCGTCGCCGCCAGCGGGTGCGCGGCCGGCAGCACGGCGATGAAGCGCTCCATCATCACGGTCTCCATCTGCAGGGTGCTGTCGGCCTCGGGCTCGCGCAGGAAGCCGACGTCGAGGCCGCCGGCGCGCAGTGCGTCGCGCTGCGGCGTGGTGGGCAGCTCCGACAGGCGCAGCTCGATGCCTGGATGGCGTTCGCGGAAGGTGCGAATCACCCGGGGCAGGATGGCCAACGCCACCGTCGCCGGGAAGCCGACGTCGAGCACGCCCGCATCGCCCCGCCCGACTCGCCGCGCCTGTTCCACGTCGTTCGTCGCCTCGAGCAGGATGCGGCGTGCCGTGGCGAGCAGCGCCCGCCCGGCTTCGGTCAGCTCGACGCGCCGCGTGCCGCGGTCGAACAGCCGGCAACCGACCTTCGCCTCGAGACGCCGGATCTGCTGGCTGAGCGGCGGCTGCGCGATGCCGAGCTTCTCGGCGGCGCGGCCGAAGTGCAGCTCCTCGGCCACGATGGCGAAAGCGCGCATTTGCCTGAGGTCGATGTCGGGCACGTTGGGAGCAGCCATATCTTACCGCCTATCAATAACGTCGATTAATAATATTGGAGATATGAAAATCGCCATGCAACCCTCGATCGTGTGCAGCGGCCGTGCGGGTCGCGCGGGACGGAAATCGGGAGATGGCGCGAACATGAACGAGTTGTCCGGGGCGGAGGCCTTTGTTCATATGCTTCGCCTGCATGGCGTGACGCATGTCTTCGGCCTGTGCGGCGATACCAGCCTGCCGCTTTACGACGCCTTGCATCGCCTCGACCACGGCATCCGCCATGTCTTGACGCGCGACGAGCGTTCGGCGGCCTACATGGCCGACGCCTACGCCCGCGTGACCGGCAAGGTGGGCGTGTGCGAAGGGCCGAGCGGCGGGGGCGCCACGTACATCCTGCCGGGCCTGATCGAGGCGAACGATTCGTCCGTTCCGGTCCTCGCCGTGACAACCGATGTCGCGGTGTCGTCGCGCGGCCGCTTTACCCTGACGGAGCTCGATCAGAAGAGCCTCTTCCGTCCGCTGACCAAGTGGAACGCCGTGCTTGACCGCTCGGTCGACATCCCGCGCACCGTGCGCACCGCCTTTTCGCACATGACCACGGGCAAGCCCGGATCGGCGCACATCGGGCTGCCGTACGACGTGCAGACCGCGCCGGTCGATGCGGCGGATGTCTGGGCCGACGCCAGCCTCGGCGTGTTCCCGTCGCGGCGCGTCGGTCCCGATCCCGATGCGGTTATGGCGGCAGCCCGCCTGGTTCGCGACGCCCGGCGGCCGCTCATCGTGTGCGGCGGCGGCGTGGTGCTGTCGGGGGCCGAGGCCGAACTGCGCCGCCTGGCGGAGTGGGCCGGCATTGCCGTTGCGACGACGATCAGCGGGCAGGGCAGCATCTCCGACCTGCATCCGCTGAGCGTCGGCGTCGTCGGCAGCAACGGCGGCACGCCCCATACCCGCCAGCTCGTCGCCGAGGCCGACCTGGTGATCTTCGTCGGCTGCCGCGCCGGGTCGGTGACGACCGAGCGCTGGCGCTATCCGCGGCCAGGCGAGTGCAAGATCGTGCATGCCGACGTCGATCCGACAGTGATCGGCGCCAACTATCGGGTCGACGCGCCGCTGGTCGGCGACGCCAAGCTCGTTCTGATGGCGCTCCTCGAGGAGCTGCAGCGTTCGTCCGAATCGAGAAAGCCGGACGTCGAAGCGGTGAGCCGGGCGAAGGCCGAGAAGTTCAGTGCCTTCGACGAACTGGCCGCGTCGGATGAGAGCCCGATTCGCCCCGAGCGGATTATCGCCGACCTGCAGAAGGTGGCGCCCGCCGACGCGGTGATCATCGCCGACCCCGGCACGCCGTGCCCGTACCTCTCGGCCTATTTCCGCAGTGACCGATCGGGGCGCCAGTTCATCACCAATCGTGCGCACGGCGCGCTGGGCTATTCGCTGTCGGCGGCGATCGGGGCGCAGTTCGGCCGACCCGGCGCAAAGTGCATTGCGCTCATGGGTGACGGCAGCTTCGGCTTCACGGTCGGCGAACTCGAGACCGTGGTGCGCCATCGGCTGCCCATCACCTTCATCGTCTTCTCCAACAGCGTCTACGGCTGGATCAAGGCCGGCCAGAAGACGGGCTTCGGCCAGCGCTACTTTTCCGTCGACTTCGACCGCACGAACCATGCCGCGGTCGCCGCCGCCTACGGCGTGAAGTCGTTCCGCGTGGACGACCCCAACGACCTCAAGGACACGCTCGCCCGCGCGATAGCCCATGACGGGCCGACCCTGGTCGACGTCATCACGCAGCCCCTGCAGGACGCGCGGGCACCGGTCAGCGAATGGGTCGCCTGATCCGAAACTCGAGAGGCAAGTCATGCCGGACATCAGCAGCACCAACGCCCGCGCCATCGCACTGGCGATGCCGCAACTCCTGCGTAGCCAGGCTCTGATCGGCGGCGCCTGGGTCGATGCCGGCTCGGGCCGCCGCTTCGATGTCGTCGATCCGGCGACCCGCGAGGTGATCGCCCGAGTTCCCGACATGGCGCGCGAGGACGTGCAGCGGGCGGTGGCGGCCGCCGAGCGTGCCGGCGCCGACTGGCGTCTGCGCACCGCCAAGGAACGCGGCACGCTGCTGCGGCGCTGGTTCGACCTCGTCGTGGCCCACCAGGACGATCTGGCGGCGATCATGACCGCCGAGCAGGGCAAGCCGCGCGCCGAGGCCAGGGGCGAGGTGCTGTTCGGCGCCTCGTGCATCGACTGGTACGCCGAGGAGGGCAAGCGGACCTACGGCGACGTCATTCCGACCTATAGCCGCGACCGGCGTATCGTCGTGCTGAAGCAGCCGGTCGGCGTGGTCGCGGCGATCACGCCCTGGAACTTCCCGAGTGCGATGGTGACGCGCAAGTGCGCCCCGGCGCTCGCTGCCGGCTGCACAGTGGTCCTCAAGCCCGCCGAGGACACGCCGCTGTCGGCGCTGGCGCTGGCCGAGCTCGCGCAGCAGGCGGGAATCCCTCCGGGTGTCCTCAATGTCGTGACGACCGGCCGCGGGGGGGTGGCCGAGGTCGGCGACGAACTCTGTCGCAATGCTGCGGTCGCCAAGATCTCCTTCACCGGCTCGACCGCCGTCGGCAAGCGACTCATGCAGCAGGCCGCGGCGACCATGAAGAAGGTCGGGCTCGAACTCGGCGGCAGCGCCCCGTTCATCGTCTTCGACGATGCGGATCTCGACGTTGCGGTGACGGCTGCCGTCGCCTCCAAGTTCCGCGCCTCCGGCCAGACCTGCACCTGCTCCAACCGCTTCTTCATTCAAGCCGGCGTTTACGACCTTTTCGCCCGCCTGTTCGTGCAGGCCGTCGAGCGGCTACGCGTCGCGCCCGGGACCGAGGCGGGTTCGACGATCGGGCCGCTGATCAACGAGCAGGCGCTGGAAAAGGTGCACGCCCACGTCGAGGACGCGCAGCGCCGAGGTGCGCGGCTGCTCGCCGGCGGCCGCAGGCACGCCCTCGGAGGCACGTTCTACGAACCGACCGTTCTCGCCGACGCCACGACCGACATGCTGGTCTGTCGCGAGGAGACGTTCGGTCCGGTGGCGCCGCTGGTGCGGTTCGAGAGCGAAGGCGATGCGGTGCGTCTGGCCAACGACACGCGCTACGGCCTCGCCGGCTACTTCTTCACTCGCGATCTCGCACGCGCCTGGCGCGTGGCGGAAGCGCTCGAATGCGGCTCGGTTGCGATCAACGAGGGCAGTTTCGCCTCGGAGATCGTCCCGGTCGGCGGGTTCAAGGAGTCGGGAATCGGCCGCGAAGGCTCGCGTTACGGCATCGAAGGTTATCTCGAGATCAAGCAGGTCTGCATCGGCGGCCTCGCCTGACGTCCATTCAATCGCTGAGGAGGAAATCGTGAAGCTGACCAGGGAACAGATCGCCGCCTACGATCGTGACGGCTACATCATCCTCGAAGGGCTCTTCGATCCGTCGGAGACCGCGTTGCTGCAACGCGATGCCGAGATGCTGCGCACGCCGCGGCGCGGCCATCCCGACGCCAACGTGATCGAGAAGGACGGCACGAGCATCCGGGCTGCTTGGGCGATCGAGATCGACTCGGACGCCTGTGCGGCGGCCTATCGCCTGCCTCGCGTACTCGGACCGGTGAAGCAGCTGCTGGGCGACGACGTCTACCTCTACCAGTCGCGACTCAACTACAAGGTGGCCGGCAAGGGCGACGTGTTCCAGTGGCACCAGGATTACACGAGCTGGTACATGGACGGCATGCCTCATGGCGGTCATCGCGACATGCTGACCGTCCTCATCATGCTCGACGACACCAAGACCGAGAACGGGCCGCTGCGGTTCATCCCCGGATCCCACGTCGAGGGCATGATCGATCCGGTCTACGACACCTGGACGACGAGCTATCCGCTGCACATCGTGCCGGACGAGAAGGTCGCGAGCCTGTCGGCGCAGAGCCGTGTCGTCGAATGCACCGGCCCGGCCGGCACCGTCGTCGTCTTCTGCGGCAACCTCGTGCACGGCTCGACCGAGAACCGGTCGGATCGCGACAGGCGCAACCTCTACTTCGCCTACAGCCGCGGCGGCAACCGGCCCGTCCCGGGAGGCCCGCGCCGCAAGCATTCGAACAAGTTCATCATGAACCCGCATCCGCATGCGCTCGACGTGGTCTCCGACCGGGCGCTGCGCGAGCTGGCGACAGCCGGCTGACGGCCGGGGCGGACTGGGGATCGGCCAAAAGAGACGGGGGCGTAAGAGGACGATGAACAAAGGGACGAAAGCGGCATTCACCAGCGCGTACTTCGGGTGGGTGTTCGACTACTACGAGGTCTTCCTGTTGACCTTCCTCATGCTGCCTCTGCGGGAGGAGTTCGGCCTGACCGTGACCGAGGCCGGCTGGCTGTTCTCGGCCCAGCTCCTGGCCCTGGCTGTGGGCGGCATCCTGTTCGGCTGGCTGGCCGACCGCTACGGCCGCAAGCCGATCCTGGTCATCACCATCGTGGTCTATGCGCTCGGCACGTTCGCGCGCGCCTTCGCTCCCGACTATGCCACCATGATGGTGCTGACGGTGATTAGCGGGCTGGGTATCGGCGGTGAGTACGGCGTCGGCCAGTCGCTGGTCTCCGAGCTGGTTCCCAAGCGCTCGCGCGGCTTCTGGAGCGGCCTGCTCTACGGCGGTTGCTTCATCGGCATCATGCTGGCCGCACTGGTCGGCGGCTATGTCGCGCCCACCCTCGGTTGGCGCTGGACCTTTGCCATCTCCGGCCTGCCCGTCCTGTTCGCGATCTACGTGCGCCTGGCGAGCCCCGAGAGCCACGTCTGGGAGAAGCAGGCGAGCTCGCCTGCCGGCGGAGCCCCGACATGGAACGCGATTGCGTCGCCGGTCTTCATGGTGCCCTTCCTGAAGTGCCTGCTGATGGCGACAGTCTACTTCTTCGCCTACTACGGCATCGCGACCTTCCTGCCGTCCTACCTGGTCTCGCAGGGACTGACCGTCACCAAGGCATCGTGGTGGCTGTTCTTCTCGGGATTTGCCGGCCTCGTCGGCAACCTGCTCGGCTCGTGGATGCTCGATCGGGTGGGACGCCGTTGGACGCTCACCATCCTGATGGTGATCGCAACCGCTGCGGCAGCCGTGCTGGCGACGACCTGGAGCACCCTGTTGCAGTCGTGGCTCATCCTGGTGCCGTTCTTCGTACTGTTCGTGGGAGCCAACGGCGCAACCGTGTTCGGCGCGTTGTTCAGCGAGGCCTTTCCGACGCGGCTGCGGACGACGGGCATGTCGAGTGCCCTGCAGCTCGCCCGCGGCTTCGCCTTTATCCCGCCGCTGATCGTCCCGCTGGTCCTGCACAACTACGGCTACGTTCCGATCGTGGTCGTGAGCGGGCTCGAATTCCTGTTCGTCGGTCTCTGGGTCTGGACGTTCCGGGAGACGCGCGACGTCGACATCGAGGAGATCGACGCGGCGGCGGAAACAACGCCGCCGGCAACGGCCAAGGTCGTCGCGTCGTGAGCGCGCCGACCAGCGGCATGGCGCGTTGCGCCACGCCGGTCAATGAGCCGGTGCGCGGCTACGCGCGCGGCTCGGACGAGCGGGCCGCCCTGCAGGCGGCGCTGGCGGGCATGGCGGGCGAGCGGATCGAGTTGCCGCTGGTTGTCGGCGGCAGGGAGATCACGACAGGACGCCTCGAGACGGCCGTCATGCCCCATGCCCATCGCCACGTCCTGGCGGATGCGCATCTGGCGGGCGCTGCCGAGGTCGATGCTGCCGTGAAGGCGGCGCTAAATGCGCGTCGCGGCTGGGCGGCCATGGCATGGGAGGAGCGCGCGGCGATCTTCCTGCGCGCTGCCGACCTGCTTGCCGGGCCGTGGCGGGATCGCCTGAATGCGGCAACGATGCTGGGCCAGTCCAAGACGGCGCACCAGGCGGAGATAGATTCCGCGGCCGAGCTGATCGACTTCTGGCGTTTCAACGTCGAGTTCATGCTGCGCGTCTACCAGGAGCAGCCGGTGTCCTCGCCCGGCGTGTGGAATCGCGTCGATTACCGCCCTCTGGAAGGCTTCATCTACGCGGCGACGCCGTTCAATTTCACCGCTATCGCCGCCAACCTGCCGACGGCGCCGGCGCTGATGGGCAATACGGTGGTGTGGAAGCCGGCGACCGCTGCCAAGTACTCTGCCCACTTCGTCATGGCGCTGCTGCGCGCGGCTGGCCTTCCCGACGGCGTCATCAACCTGGTCTACGGCGACGGCGCCGATGTCGCCCATCAGGTACTCGCCGATGCCGACCTGGCGGGCGTGCACTTCACGGGTTCGACCGAGGTCTTCAGGGGCATGGTGCGCGCGGTCGCCCTGCAGGTCGACCGCTACCGGTCGTTTCCTCGCCTGGTGGGCGAGACCGGCGGCAAGAACTTCATCCTCGCCCATGCCAGTGCCGATATCGAAGCGCTGGCGACGGCGGTGATCCGTGGCGCCTTCGAGTACCAGGGGCAGAAGTGCTCTGCCGCGTCCCGTCTGTTTGTCGCCCGGTCTCTATGGCCGAGGCTGCGCGATCGGCTGTGCGACGAGGTCGGCACGATCGGCGTGGGAGACGTAAGCGACTTCTCCAACTTCATGGGCGCGGTCATCGACGAGCGTGCCTGGAAGCGGCACATGGCGGTGTTTGAGATGGCCCGCGCCGCGAACTCGACGAAGATCCTGACCGGCGGGACGGGCCAGCGAACGACGGGGTATTTCGTGCAGCCCACGCTCATCGTCACCGAGGATATCGATTCGCGGCTGATGATCGACGAGTTCTTTGGCCCGATCGTGACGGCCTACGTCTATCCGGACGGCGAGTTCGACCGCATCGTCCAGGCGATCGACCGACAGAGTGCCTACGGACTCACCGGGTCGATCTTCGCTACCGACCGTCGGCCGATTGCCACGGCCATGGCCGGGCTGCGCGAGGCGGCGGGAAACTTCTACATCAACGACAAACCGACGGGTGCCGTCGTCGGGCAACAGCCGTTTGGCGGCGCCCGCGCTTCGGGCACGAACGACAAGGCCGGATCGGTCTGGAACCTGATCCGCTGGGCATCGCCGCGAGCCGTGAAGGAGACGCTCGTGCCGCCGCGCGACTACCGCTATCCGTCCATGGCGTGACGACAGGCCGGCCTGAGCCGGCCTCCGACTGCTCAGCGGACGCCTACAACATCATACAGCGCATGCCGCATCGCCGTGGGCGGACGTTGGTGTGCAACGGGCCGACGCCCGAGAAAGCCGATCATCATTTGAGCGGCGCGGTTCGCCGACCGTGCCACCCGCTTTCCCGATGCCGATCGAACGCGGGTCCGTGGCACTGCCGACTACAATAGCAGCAGCGCCTTGTCCGCCGTGAGGCCACCGTAATCCGGCCCGAGGCCTGAGTCGGCATACAGGTGAGTTACGTAGCCTTCCGTGTCCTTGATCTGGATGGCGAACCGGCCGGCTTCGGAAATCTCCACGGCAATCGGCAGCCCCAGAGACCGGGCCTTCCAGGCCGACTCTTTCAGATCGGCCACGTCCGCGACCTTCATGCTGACATGGTGGTAGCCCACCGGCCGCGCGTCAGAGGCCTGGATCAAGACAAGCGCGATGTCGCTTGCGCTGCCTGCCATCACCGCAATGTCGCCATCCGCGCCGTTGGACACGGTCCGCAGGCCGACGATTTCCTGGTAATGCGCCTCCGACTTCGCCAGATTCTTGACGATCATGACCGTATGGGTCGTGCATTCAGGATGAAAGACGGCATTCTTCACCCGCCGGATTTCCGGGTCGACGTGATACAACGACTCTGCAATCGGCGGCGTCGAGCCCGGCGCCCAGTCCGGCTTGGGTTTGGTGACGGTGCCGGTACGCTGGCTCCGCCACTCCTTCACGACGTCGGCATAAACTTCATAGACATTCCCATCCGGGTCGAAATTGTAGACGCTGTGCGCGATGTCGTGGTCCATCGTCCGCAGGAACGTGCATCCGGCGGCAATCGCGGCGTTGTAGCTCTCGACAAGCGCCACTTCCGACTCCAGTTCAAAGCCGAGATGGTTGAGCTGGGGTACGCGCGCCTTCCGCGCCTTGCCGACCGGGCCATCGACGTCGATGAATGCGATATCGTGATGGGTGTTGCCGTTGCTCAGGAAGCCGCCGCCCGCCAATGGAGTGCGGTAGACCTCCTCGATACCGACAATCTCATTGTAGAACTTCATGGCTCCGTCGAAATCGCCGGTATACAGGTTCACGTGCCCGAGACGCCGGACGGCGAAGAACTTCGGCGCTGTCGCCTGGCTGTTGATCATTACCTGCTGGCTCATCAATCGCTCCATGAAAGCGGTTCGTTCTGAGGGAAGGGGCGGATCCGATGCTCAGGTCCCGATGCGAACCGGGCTGCTCAGATTGCGCAGGGCGGCGACGATGCTCAGCGCCGTGATCTTTCCGGTCTTGGGGTTCTCGACCGACGGGATGTTGGCGATCTCCATCGAGAAGGATGCGCTGTCGCTGTCCACCGTGATGCGATGGCGGTTGCGGTCCGAGGCCGGATCGGCCCAGATCTCGATCATCGTGCGATCGGCGCCGATCCCGGCCAGGCTCAGGGCGGCGACGACATTGACGTTCGCGGGAAAACCCTGGACGGCTTCCCGGGCAGTCCCTTCAAAGACCTTCACCGGGCTCTTGATATTGGCCAACTCGATATTGTTCTTCTCGAGATAGGGCGCCCCCAGCAGGCCTTTGACGGGCTTGTGCGTAATCATCCGGACGGACCTGATGGTTCCTTCCGCCGCGGCCTTGACCGCGTCCAGGCCGATCAGGGCGCCAGTGGGAGCGACGATGCAACCGCCATGCTCCTTGGCCATGTCGAACAAATGAGGGCGGCTGACGAGGGCGCCGACGCTGATGACAACGAGTGTGCGGCCGGCCTTCAGGACGGGCTCGGCGACCGCATCGAAGACGGCAGTCGGCAGCGCCTCAATGACAACGTCGGCGACCTTGGGCAGATGCTCCAGCGGAACCACGTCTACCGGCGACCGGAGATCGGCGAGGAATTCCCTTGCGGCCGCCACATTACGAACGGAAACCGCCGCCAGTTTGCAGCCATCCAGACCTTTGTCGATACGCGTAGCGACGACTTTGCCGATGGCTCCGAGACCTGCGATGGCGACCCGTAGGGGCGCTCTTGCGGCTTTGGCCTGATCGCGTACTTCATCGAGTTCCATAGTGGCGCTCACTGCATCACTCCATGCATGCTTTGCGTTAAGCAGACTTTGGCATTCTCGCCCGTACTGACCCGGCGCCGCAGAGTGCACAAATGAGTAATTGGCCCACATTCATGCCTTTGCATCACGTGTCGGCACCCTTCAGCCATGGATCTTACCCATGCGACTTCGCGTCGAGGCGTGACGCATAGATCTGAATGGGCACGACAAGCACGGCGAGAATGACGACCAGAATCATCGAAAGCGCGGCACCGGCCGGTATGTTGGGATAGCCCCAGATCAGCCATAGGGCGGAGCTCAGCACCATTGTTTCCGAAGTCAGGAAGATCAGCGGAATGGCCAGGTCGCGCATGGCATGGGCAAAGATGAACAGCCAGCCGTTGACCAGCGACGGGCGCAGGATCGGCACCAGGATCAGCCAGATCGTCCTCAGGCGCCCGGTCCCGCAGATTGCGGCAGCCCGCTCGATATCGGGGTGAACCTGAATGAGTGTCGAGGAAATCGTCCGGACGCCGAAGACCATGTTCACGCTGAGCTGGGCCAGGATGATCGCAAAGATGGTGCCGTATACCGGAGTCCGCACATACAGCAGCAATACGGCCAGGCCGAGCACGATGTGGGGGATGGCAATGGGCAGGAAGGCCAGGACGTCAAGCAGCTGGCTCAGGAAACCCTTGGCGCGGAGCGCCACATAGGAAACCAGCATGCTGACCGCCACGGTAAGCGTGGAGCCGACCATCACGACGATGATCGTATTGGCGAAGGCCGTATGAAAGACCTGCATGTCGAACAGGCGCACGTAATTGGCGAACGACAACGCCTTCAGGGCTGCCATCGAGGGCAGTCGATAGAACGGCAGCAGGCTGGCCCATAGCAGGATCAGGACGGGTGCCAACGCCAGGGCGAAGAAGGAGAACGAGTACAGGTAAACGCCATAGCGTTTCAGACCGAGCGGCGCTTTTGCGTGACGGTAGTTCTTGCCGGAGATGACGGAGAATTTCTCGGCCATGCGGGTGAGGCGGCGGTAGAGGACCATGAACGCTATCGCGATCAGGACCAGGAATACGCCGAATGCGGCAGCGAGGTTGTAGTTCGGCGCGCCCAGCTCCGCCGTGCTCAGCAGGTAGATTCTGGTGCTGAGCACCTGCAGGCCGGCCGTCAGGCCGATGGTGAGCGGAATGTCGAAGACCTGGATCATGATCATGATCGTGTAGATCACGACCGACAGCAGGCCCGGCAACAGGATCGGGATGATGATGTGCATCAGCCGGCGCATCGGGTTGACGCCCGCCAGGATGGCCGGGAATTCCAGCTTGTAGTCCAGGTTGCGGATGACGCCCGACAGCATCAGGTAGACGGTCGGCGTCAGCAGGAAGCCGCTGACGAATACCATCATGCCCATGCTGTAGATGTTCACCGGACCATAGTTCACGTCCAGATCCAGGAGCTGGCGCAGCAAATGGTTGATGTATCCGTTGTTCGGATTGAGCAGCAGGGTCCAGCCGAAGCCCTGAATGATGGGCGGCAGACCCATGACGACCATCATGAGGACGCGGACGGTTGTCTTGTAGCGGAAGTCCGTGCGTTCGGTAGTCCATGCCCAGATCGCCGCGAACACCGTCGTCAGGGCGATTGTCCCACCCACATAGATGCTCGTGTTGGCGAGCAGCATCGGCAGATCGCCCTGGGTGAAGAGCGAAACGAAGTTGGAGAGAGTGAGCTCGCCGGTCGCCAGACCGTAAGTGCCAACGTGATGAAGACTCGTCATCAAGAGCACGGTCAGCGGCATCACGGTGAGCCACATGAGCAGTACCGCTGCCAATGCTACCAGTAGGACCATTCCGGCACTTCCAGACGAGAGAGAACGCGGCCGTCGAAACGGGCTCAGAAATAATGGATGTGCTGCGGCGCGTAGGAGACCGTCACGCTCGGCGCAGCGGTATCGGCGCGCGAGTCGACGAATACCGACACCGTCTGTCCATCCACGCCGCAAACCAGCTCGACCTGGCCACCGAAGAATGCTCGCTGGGCAACTGAGAACCTCATCGTGTTGGCGGCGCCGGCCGGGGGCTCGAATGCGAAATCCTGCTGCCGCAGGACCAGCGTGACGGCTGAGCCGACGCCGGGTTCGGCACCCTTGCCTGCGACGACGAGCCGACCCAGGCGGGTATCGACCGCGAACTGGCCGGTCGCGCTGTCGACCGCCGCCACGGTGCCGTCGATCAGGTTCGAAGAACCGATGAAATCGGCCACGAACCGGTTTTTCGGCTCGAAGTAGATATCCCTCGGGTTTCCGATCTGCTCGATACGGCCCTCGTTCATGACCGCGATGACGTCCGACATGGACAGAGCTTCGCGCTGGTCGTGGGTGACATAGACCGCCGTTACGCCCTCGCTCGTGACGATCGAGCGAATCTCCTTCTGCATGTTCTCGCGCAGCATCGCGTCGAGGTTGGACAGCGGCTCGTCCAGCAGCAGGATGGAGGGTTTCTGGACCAGCGCGCGGGCAAGCGATACGCGCTGTTGCTGACCGCCGCTGAGCAGGGGCGCCGCCCGATCGATGAAGGATTCAAGATGCACCTTCGCCACGGCCTTGCGCGCTTCTTCCCGCCGCTGCTCGGCGTTGGCGATCCGCTTGACGCCGTGCCGGATCGGAAATTCGACGTTCTCGCGAACGGTCATGTGCGGCCAGATGGCATAGCTCTGGAAGACCATGGAAATGTCTCGACCCGGCGACGGCACGCAGATTTTCCGGTCGGCATCAAAGATGATTCGCCCGTTGAGGGTGATTGCCCCCGCCGTCGGGTCGTCCAGGCCGGCGATCAGATTGAGGAGCGTCGACTTTCCGCAGCCGCTGGGCCCAAGCAGTGTCAGGAAGGCTCCGGTCGATATCTCGAGGCTGACACTGTCCAATGCCAGGCTGCGGCCACCTACGGTGTTGGGATAGATTTTCGATACGCCCTCGACCTTCAAACCCATGACCGACCCTCACACCGCTACCGGCTGTCCGGTCCTGGACGACTCCAGGATCGCCAGGCAGACCGCGACCGTGTTCCGGCCCCAGGCGGCATCGCGCATCACCGGCTTGCGCCCAGCAATTGCGTCAACCAGCTCGTCGATCGTGTCGCCCTGTCCGAAGCTGCCGCGGCCGGTGATGGCCGGCACTTCACGCACGCCCTCGTCTGCGTAGACCAGCACCCCGGTCGGCGACGGCCGGAGATCGCCATGCTCGCAGGTCGCGACCATGATGCCGAAATGCGGCTGCTGGCGTCCGACCTCGCCCGCGGCGAAGCCCTTCGAGATCGGTCCGCCATAGCCGTAGCGCTGGACCCGGAGAGCCGCTTCGCCGCCCGAGGCGAGCTCCCTCAGCACTTTCCTGGAACCGCCGTGATTCGGATTCTTCTTGCGGCCACCCTCGGCCACCCAGAACTGAAGCTCGTCGCTGTCGAAGTGATCGTAGCCGCTGTAGACCAGCGTGGCGTTCACTCCGTTGGTCAGCTTCAGGAGCGCCGCGCAATGGCCTTCCGTCGGACGCTTCGGGTCCAGACCGCCGGCAATGGCATGTACGCCGGTGATGCTCTGGCCCGAAATGGCCTTGATGGAATCGATCTGGTGCGGAAGCTGGTTGAAGACGATGCCGCCGCCCTTGGAGGTGTCCAGTTCCTCGGGGCGACGCGGTCGATACAGGAAATCCGTGAAATTCCAGCAGTTGATCATCGCGAGCCGGCCGACATCGTCGCTGTCGATGATGTGACGCATGGTCCTGATGACCGGATCGTGGCTGCGGGAATGACCGACGACCAGATGGATGCCGCTTTGCTTCACCGCGGCGATCATCCGGTCGGCGTCGCCCAGATTCAGGGTCAGCGGCTTCTCGACGATGACGTGGACGCCGTGTCTGGCTGCCAGCAGGACTTGCTCGCAGTGATACTGATGAGGCGATGCGATATAGACCGCATCCGGCTCAACCTTGGAGAGCAGATCCTCGAGACTGGCGAAGTTCGGGATCTGGTAGTCGGCGCCGAACTTGGCACAAGTTTCGGCGTTGGGGTCGCATGCAGCGATGATTTCCGCGTCCGGATGCACCCGCATTGCCGGTGCCATCAACACCGAACCGGCGAATCCAAGACCACATATTGCGAACCGCACTTTCACTACATACCCCCTACATTAAGCCGGCTACGCCGCTTCCTGCGCGCTCCTGCCGAGATTCTGCAGGAAACTGGTCAGATGATTGGTGAACAGCTCTGCCTGCTCCGTCTGGGGCCAGTGGCCGCAGTCCGGCAGGAATACGAACTCCGCATCCTCGAACCGTCCGATCGCCTCATAGCCCACCTGCACGGGGATGCTGCGGTCGTTCATGCCCCAGACAACCAGTGTCGGGCCCGGTATCTTCTTGCCGAGAACATCGTCGCCGAAGCCGTTTCCGGCTTCGCGGCGCGCCGCGATGGCATCCCAGTTCCGTCCCGCGATCATGTCGAGACGCAGCTTCACCAGATCCGGCGACAGCTTACCGGCGGAGTAGAATGTGTTGCGGCACACGGCTTCGACGCTTTCCAGCGTCGGCTGCAAGCTGGAAAAGCGCCCCCGCATGGAACTCATGGCTTTGTCGCCCGCGGGCGAGAGCGGAAAATGCGGATAGGGCGCAACTGCAACGATCGCCCGGATGGCAAACGGTAGCGTCGCCTCGCGTGTGCGCATCATCGCCGCCAGCAGCCCGCCGATGGAATTGCCGACGAGGATGACATCCTTCAGCTTCAGCTGGTCGAGGAAGGCGACAGCGTGGCGATAGCGGAACTCGATGGAGTGATCCGCCGGCGCATCGCTATGCCCGAAACCGGGCTGATCGTAGGCGATGACGTCGTAGCCGCCGTCGCAGAGGGAGTTGAATGCGACACCCCAGTTCACGTCCGAACAGGCGCCAGGTGCGCCGCCATGGAGCAGAACAACCGCAGGGCCATGGCCTTCGCGGTAGTACCTGGTGGCGATACCCAGAACGCAGGTTTCACGCCGTATCCGATTGATTCCCGCCGGCATGGTCCGTCCCTCACGCCAGACCCTGGTAGGCGAGGAATTCGTCGACGGAGTCGATCGGCAGAACCACATCGACCGGATTCACGTTGAAGGCCCGGCCATCGGCGATCTTGTCGCGAAACTTCACGATGCTGCTTTCGTCAGCCAGGATATCGAGAACCCGGCGGCGCGCCGTGACGATGGCTATGTCGCTCGACACCAGCATCTCCTTGGAGCGGTCGGCGACCCGCCCCATACCTTCCTGCATGGCACGGTCCTGATCGTTCACGCCGTGGATGCCCGTCGTGCTGAAGGTCTGCTGCAGATGACGGTCGATCAGGTAATCGTTATTCATCCGGCGCCGCGGCACATATGTGTCGATCATGCTCCCGGTGTTGAGCTGGAAGGCCTGGTAGCCGTATTCGGGCGGGAAGGAGAGCCCTTTGCTCTTGAAGCTGTGAAAGGCTTCAGGCAGCGGCCCGTCGACCGAGTAGTTGAAATCCCAGCAGTAAGTATTTTCGTCATCGATCGGCACCCAGGCGCGACCGCCGATCGGCCAGGCTGCGCTGGGAATCAGGGAATACATCGGCGCCATCCACTGGGTGATGCGCCAATAGAACTCCTTGTCGGCATTGCGGCGCGCAATCGACATGAAGCCGGCCGTAGTGTCGCGCAGGAAGAATTTCGGCGAGGGGTCGAGCGAGGTCCAATGGCGATGGACGCGTGACGTCGTCGCTGTCGTGTTGCTGCGATGAAGCACCGAGACATGAGAGGAGTCGATTTCCCCCTCGGCACCCTGGAACCAGTTGGTTTCCTGGAGCCAGACGCTGGCGCAGAGATTCTCTTCCGGCAGGTCGAGCCAGGGGAACTGCGGAAGCGCAGGCGGCTCTCCGGTGCCCATATACACCCAGACGATACCCGCCTTTTCGACGGTCTGGTAGGACCGCATCCTGACGTTGCGGCACAGGTTCTTGTTGGGCTCGTTCAGCATTTCGGTGCACTTGCCCGTCTCGTCGTAGAGCCAGCCATGGTACGCGCACCGAATGCCGGTATCTTCCATCTTGCCGAAGAAGAGCGGTGCACCGCGATGGGCGCATCGCGATTGAATGATACCGACCTTGCCGCCGGCAACGCGAATGGCCAGCAGTTCTTCCCCGAGAAGCTTGACGCGCACCGGGGAGCAGCCGGGCTGCGGAAGCTGCGACGACAGAAGCGCGGGCAGCCACATGGCCCGAAACAGCTCGCCGCCGCGCGTCCCCGGCGTCACCGAGCAGAGCAGTTGGTTCTTCTCGACCGGTAGCATGATCCCACTCCGTCAATTCGCCTCTGGCTGGTCGCGTCAGACCCGGCTCACTTGCCCGTCACGCCGGCAAACAGCTTGAGGATCTCCTGCTGGGCGCGCTCGAGCAGAAGGCTTTCTTCCTCGTTCTTCGCCTCGATCGTCTTGATGTTCGGTGCAGCCTTGTAGATCGCCTTGGTCGTCGGCGAGTCCTTGTCGCCCAGGAACGACAGATATTCCTGCTCTTCCTGGATCTTCAGGCCTTCCGTGACCATCCAGGCCGCGAACAGCTTGCCGAGGTTCGGCTGCGGCGCATCCTTCAGGACGAAGATGAAGAGCGGCCCCACTGGCAGGTAGTCCATCGGTACCCAGTCGATCGGAGCGCCAAGCTTTTTCTGGGCTTCCGCCAAGGCCGTGTAACCGCCGACACCGACCGGCACTTCGCCCGTCGCGATGGCGCCGACGACGGCCGGAGGACCGGCCTTGAAACGCGGCTGGTTCGCCAGCAGCTTCTTTGTCAGGTCCAAAGTGCCATCCAGGCCCAGTTCGATGGCCATGATGTCGAGCGGCGGTGTTGCGCGGTTCGACATGGCGAACCGGCCGCGCCATTTCGGATCGGCCAGCTCCTGGAGTGTGCGGGGAGCGTCCTTGGCCTTCACCTGCTCGGTGTTGAAGACGGTGACGTACTTCACGTCCCACTGGCGCAGCATGCGGCCCTGATACTTTTCCAGGACGCCATCCTTGGCTGCCGCCTTGATGGTCGGGAACAGCGTGGAGAAGTCGCCGACCCAGTCGACCTCTACGCCAAGGCCGTTCTTGGCGATCATGCCCTCGTAGGTGGCGTAGCTGAAACCGCCGATCACCGACGGCAGCGGTACCTTGGCTTTGGCCTGTTCGACGACACGGGGCGCGGCCACCGCCGACGTCAGCGGAATCCATTCCCAATCGAATTTGAGATTGAAGCGCTTCTGAAAGGCGTTCATGAGCGCCTTTTGCGCTCCTTCGCCCTTCGGAGAGCTGATCATGTTGATGAACTTCCCCTGCGCGGCTTCCTTGCGGGCGGCCTCGATGATGGCTTGTGCCGGATCGGCAAGGGCGACTGTCGGCGCGATCAGCGCGAAACCCACTGCAGTTGCGGCAATCGATGAAGCAATGGCACGGCGGCCAACTTTTGTCCTGGAAATGACAGCGCGCATCCTTGTGAAACCCCGTTCATCGCAGCTTGCGGAGAGCACCGCCGAACTGCTTCCCGCAACTCGACCGGTAACAGTCAGTCTTTGGTGTTTTGAATCCATCGGACAAGTCAGTTTTGTGGCTACAGTTATGAGTCAAACTCATACTGCCCACTCTGCGCAGAGCAAGTCTCACGCCGCGGCATAATGAGGCATCCTTCGCGCGCAAGCGGTCCGCTCCGCAGCTATCAATACATCAGTTTCACGCCATGATGCTGCGACGGTATTGCGCCGCCTCTTCGGTGAGCCATTGCCGAAATAGCCGGATCTTTTTCGTCTCGGCTTCGCGTTGTCGATACAGCAGGTGGTACTCGCCGGCACTTGCCGCTTTGTGAAACAGGGTCCGCAGGTTTCCCAGTGCAAGTTCCTGTTCGATGAGCACTTCGGGCAGAACCGCAATGCCCTTGCCTTCCAGGGCAGCCTGGAGCGACATGAAGAAGTGACCAAAAGACAGCTTCTTCCGCGAAACGATCGGAGGCAGCCCGCCGATCCGGCACCAATCGCTCCAGGCGCTTGCTCGGGTGAGCGTTGATATCAGCGGGTACTTCGCCATGTCCTCCGGACGGCCCGGCGGCGTCAGCAGCCGCGGATTGCATACCGCCACCAGGGTATCGGCAAACAGACGCTGCCCCTCGACGCCGTCGATGGTGTCGAGCATTTCAAGATCGATCTTGGCAAGCTTTCCGGGTCCCTGCGATTTCGCGGATTTCGCCTTGCCGGATGCCTGATTCCCGCCTTGCCATTGACCCACGCGGATCGCGACGTCCACCTGGTTGTCGTTGAAGTTGATGGGTTCGATCGACGAAATGAGGTGGATCTCCGCATCGGGATAGTACTGCGAAAATCGGTGCAGCCGCGGAGCGAGCCAACGCATGCCGAGCGTCGGCAAGACATTCAGGCACAGCACGCCGTCGTTACGGTTGCTCAGCAGTTGCCTGCTGCCTTCCTCGATCAGGCTGAATCCGATCGAGACCCTTTCGTAAAGCTGCTTTCCCTCTGCCGAGAGGATCACGGCGCGGCCGCGACGAAGAAACAGCGCGCACTGGAATGTGTCTTCGAGATTCTTGATATGGCGGCTTACCGCACTCTGCGTGACGTAAAGTTCATCTGCCGCCTTGCTGAAGCTGAGGTGCCGTGCCGCGGCCTCGAAGGCACGGAGCGCGAGCAGAGGCGGCAGAGTCCGATTGGCGGTCATTTGATCCCGGACAGGCGCCTGTAATGGCCAAGCGCGGCATCGATCAGGTTCTCGCTTGCCTCGATGGTGCGGAAAGCCGAATGGGCCGTCAGCGTCGCATTCGGCAGCGAAACCAGCGGGTGGTCGGCCGGCAGCGGCTCGATCTCGAAAACGTCGAGCCCCGCATGCCCGATGCGACCCGATTTCAGGCCGTCAAGCATGGCGGCTTCGTCCACCAGGGCACCACGGGCCGTGTTGATCAGGATTGCCCCCTTGCGCATCCTGGCAATGCGCTCCCGCGAGAGACAGCCGCGGGTTTCCTCGTTGAGCAGAAGATGCATCGACAGCACGTGGCTTTCCGCCAATACCGCATCGAGATCGGCAAAGGCGACGCCGGGATGGGTTTTCTTGCTGCGATTCCATGCCAGCACCTTCATGCCGGCGCCAACCGCGATCCGCGCGACTTCGGCGGCAATGCTTCCGAACCCCACCAGTCCGAGCGTTTTGCCGGTGAGCTGCAGGCCGTCGGTGCGTACCCAGTTTCCGGCACGAACCGTGCGATCCATCGGTGCGAGGCCCTTCGCGGCGGCCCACATCAGGGCGATGGTAAACTCCGCTACCGCGGTATCTCCATAATTCTTGATGATGTCGACCGAGATGCCGTTTTCGGCCAGTTCCTCGGGGTTCATGTAACTCCTGGCGCCGGTACCTAGGAAAATCACGTGCTTGAGCCTCGGGCATCGCATCGCGTTCCGTGTCGGGAAGCCGGTGTGATCGATGATCGCGACTTCCGCATCGGCCAGCAGATCGGGCAGCTCATCGGGCGAGACGGACGGCTGACGGTTCACCTTGATCTTGACGCCGAGCGCGCCGTAGCGGCGTTCCATCACATCCGCCAGGGTCTCACTGGCATCCACAAAAACGGCTCGCATCAACTCATGCCTCTCGATCATGTTTTAGTTCCACTCGCTGGACACGCCAACTCGCAGATGGATCGATTGATCGTATTTTTGTGACGAGCCCAACAATCGACTTTATCGTGCTATTCGATGACTCGAGGTCATGGACCTGTTCGAGCCAAAGTCATACCGGCTGACGCGATTCGGATGACAAGAGGAAAGGCCGCATTTTGCGGCCCTTTCCTCGTCTCGTGACAAGATGAGAAGAAGCTGGACTGGTTGGTAGGCCCGGCAGGATTTGAACCTGCGACATAACCGTTATGAGCGGCTCGTTCTAACCACTGAACTACGGGCCCATCCGTCTAGGCCTGCGGGTCTAACGCAAATTCCATCCGTCTGGAACAGCCGGATCCGGGCGAGGCGGTGCGCGCGGTTCCAGCCGTGGGAACCGCTCTCAGTTTACTCCGCGGGCGGCACGAACATGTAGCCGATGCCGCGCACCGTGCGAATGATGGTCGGTTTCTCGGGCGTCGGCTCGATCTTGCGCCGTATGCGGGTGATGCGCAGGTCGATCGCCCGGTCGAACGGGTCGCGGCTCCTGTGGCTGGTCGTCTCCAGCAGCCAGTCGCGCGACAGCGGCCGGTTAGGGTTCTCGGCGAAGGTCTTCAGGATGTCGAACTCGCCCGAGGTCAGGGCAACGTCCTTGCCGGCATTGTCCACGAGCTGGCGCTTGGGCAGGTCGAGGGTGTGCTGGCCCATGCGGACGCGCTCGAGCAGCGATGGCGTCGACTTGTTGGCCGATCGGCGCAGCACGCTTTTGCAGCGTGCGAGAAGTTCGCGCGGCTCGTAGGGCTTGGCGACGTAGTCGTCGGCGCCGCTCTCCAGCCCCAGCACCTTGTCCACCGAATCGCCTGCGGCGGTCAGCATGATGATGCCGACCCTGGTGCTGCTTTCGCGCAGCCAGCGGGCCAGCGCGAAGCCGTCCTCCTGGCCGGGAAGCTGCACGTCGAGCAGGACGAGATCGGGCATGGCGCGCGAGATCTGCCGGCGCATCTGCACGCCGTTCTCGACGGCGATCACCTTGAGGTCGTGATTCATCAGATAGGTCTCGGCCGCCTTGCGCTGAAACGCATCGTCCTCGACCAACAGAATGGAGGGCTGCAGCATGAACTAGGTCCGAAATGAATGGTCTCTTATAGGGGCAAAATACCATGATTTCTCAATGCTATATAGCCGTTTCTTAATATTCTTGATACAGTTGGTCTCTTCCCCCGATCGGCCACAGGCACAGGACTTGTCCTTCCTACCCTTAGACCCGCGACCCGGGATCGCTTCTATTCCTGGTTCCGGCGATTCTGGCTCCTTTGGAGGCAAACGCCGCCGCGGGACGCCGCGCCTCGGCGCGGATGAGCGACGATGACCGTCGTCGCGACCGAGCCGGTAACCCGAGCCGAGCCAGTCCCGACGGCGAAGCAGGAAGCCTTCGTCCGGGCCGAACTCATTCGCCGCCTGTTCGAAGGCTCGGCGCAGTCCCGCTACTTCTCCTTCGTTCTGTGGCCGGTGATCGCGGCCATCTACTGGCGCCAGATCGAACTGATCGAGCTCGCCGGGCCCTTCGTCGCCCATATCGTCGTCACCCTGGGGTTCGACGTGCTGCGGCGGAACTTCAATCGCGCCAACCCGCCCGACGAGGAAGTCACCCGCTGGGGCCGGTGGTTCGCCGCGCTGTCCCTGCTCGCCGGCGCCTGCTGGGGCGTCGCGGGCTACATGCTCGCCTCGAAGGACCACGAGCTGCAGCGCATGCTTCTCGGCCTCGTGCTGCTGGCGACGATCACCACTGCCGTGCCGATCCGCTCCGCCCATCCGCCGACCTTCTACACCTTCGCCGGGGCGACGACGGCGCCGCTGCTGCTCGTGCTGCTGACCTCCGCCGATCCGTTCTATCAGCTCGTCGGCATCGCTGGCGGCGCCTATGTCGGCCATCTCATGGCCTATGTGCGGGACGTCCATCGCTGGCAGTACGACAACATCGCCCTGGCCTACCAGAAGGAGGATCTCGCTCGCCGCCTGCAGGTCGCCTACGACGAGGCACGCCATGCCCGCGACATCGCCATCGACGCCCAGCGCGACGCCGAGAGCGCCAATCAGGCGAAATCGACCTTCCTCGCCACGGTGAGCCACGAGATCCGCACGCCGATGAACGGCGTCCTGGGCATGATCGACGTGCTGGATCGGACCGAGCTTTCGATCGAGCAGCGCGAGGCGCTCAGCACCGTGCGCTATTCGGCGGCGGCCCTGTTGCGCATCATCGACGACATCCTCGACTTCTCCAAGATCGAGGCCGGCCGCCTCGAGCTCGAGCAGATCGAGCTGTCGACCATCGAACTGATCGAAGGTGCGGCCGAGACGTTGGCGCCGCAGGCGGTGGCAAAGGGGCTGAGCCTCGTCGCCTATGTCGCCGCCGACGTGCCCGATCGCGTGGTCGGAGATCCGCTGCGCCTGCAGCAGATCCTGTTCAACCTGCTGGGCAATTCCATCAAGTTCACCGAGGCGGGCTCGGTGCGGCTGTCGCTCGAGAATGCCGGCGACGGCCTGCTGCGCGTCAGGGTCGCCGATACCGGCATCGGCCTCACCGACGAGCAATGCAATCGCCTGTTCCAGCCGTTCGTTCAGGCCGACAGTTCGACCACGCGGCGTTTCGGCGGCACCGGGCTCGGCCTGTCGATCGTGCGACGCCTCGCCGAGGCCATGGGGGGCGGCGTCGAGGTCGCGAGCCGGCCGGGGGAGGGCTCGACCTTCCTCGTCACCGTGCGGCTGGGTGCGGTGGCAGCCGCGACTCGTGGCGAGCGGACCCTGCGCGGCTTGTCGATCGCCGTCGCCCTGCCCGATGCCGACGAGGCCTGTGCCGTTGCCCGTTATCTCGCGGATGCCGGCGCCGAAGTGGGGATCTATCCCGACGGCAGCTTCGTCGGCATTCGCGTCGCCAGCCCGCGTGCGGACATCTACCTGCCGCGGCCCTATCGCCGCGACGCGCTGGTGCGCGCCGTCGCGCGTGCCGTGGGCCGCGCGGCCGACGCCGTGGCGATCACGCCGCCGCGCGCGGCGCCGCTCAATGGCCGCGTCCTGGTGGTCGACGACAACTCGGTCAACCGCAAGATCCTGGCGCGACAGCTCGAAATGGCCGGCGCCACGACCGATGCGGCGTCGGGCGGCGAGGAAGCGCTCGCGCTGTGGCGCACGGGCCGCTACGACTTGGTGCTGGCCGACCTGCAGATGCCGACCATGGACGGCTTCGAGCTCGCGCGCCGCATCCGTGCCAGCGAGGCCGCCGAGCGCCGGCCCCGCACGCCGATCCTGGCCGTCACCGCCAGCACGCACGAGGACCAGGAGCAGCGGAGCCGGGCGTCCGGCATGGACGGCTTCATCACCAAGCCGATCGGGATCGAGCAGTTGCGAGCCACGCTCGATGTCTGGCTGAAAGTCAGCCAATGAACCTGGGCGCCAACCAGGCCTACGACCGCGACAAGCTGGTCGAGCTGTTCGGCGACGATCCGTGGACCCTGGCCGAGGTCGAGCGCGAGTTCCTGGACACCGCTCGCGAAGCGTCGCGCGAGATCAAGGACACCGACGACTTGACGGCGATCGCCTGCGCCGCGCATCGCCTGAAGGGCGCGTCGGGCATGATCGGCGGCGAGGCATTGCGCCGGATCGCCGAGGCCGTCGAGCGGGCGGCCGAGGCGGAGGATCTGCCGACCGTCCGGCGCCTGCGCGAGTTGTTCGACCCCGAGGTGCGCCGCGTCGCCGAGCAGGCGGGGTTACCGTAGGATAAAGGCATCCTCTTCCGGACCCTTGTGCTGGCAGTGCCAGCATCTTTTTGGCGCTTCATGGTCCGCCAAAATTATCGGGCGGCCTGACCTATTGCATCTGGCGGCGCACGGTGATATAACTTAAGTTATTCAATGCGGCCGGAGCTTTATGGTCGCCGAATAGGACAGGAGCTTTCGGCCGTCCTGCTCGAGCAGACCACGCACGAAGGCGAGCGACTTGCCGTGGCGCGGCACCTCGACCCGGGTGGCGACCGGCATCGTGGCGCTGCCGGCCGATAAGAACTCGGCGGCGAAGGCCACCGTCGAGGGCGCCATGCCGGTGACGAGGCCGGCGGCGCGCGTCACGGCCGAATCGGCGAAGCTCATCATGTAGCCGCCGTGCAGCACGCCGCCCGAGTTGCACATATGCGGCAGTGTGGGTTGGATCAGCGAGGCGCCGTCCGCCTCCTTGCGGGCGTAGGAGGGGCCGATATGGCGAGAGTAGACGCTGGCATTCGACAGCAGCTCGAAACCGGCCGGCACGCTCTGGGTGACGAGCGCGGGCGCGGCGGCGGCCGACGCGTCCTTGCGCTCCATCGCCTTGGCGCGCGGCACGTGCCGGCACACGCCCGACCACAGCGCGATGGTCTTGCCCTGCTGGGTGATGCTGCCGCGCGCGAAGGCGAGACGGCCCGTCACCTGCAGCGGCTCGCCGCTCGCTTCGAGCGGCAGGCCGAGGCGGCCGGCGTCGAGGAATTCGACGGCGATGCTCACCGTCACGGCGAATGCGGTGTTGGTCCCGCCATCGGCGGCGCGGCCGGCGACCAGGCAGAGCGCATAATCGGCGAAGGTGAGCGTGGCGCCGCCATGCACGCCGCCGGCATAATTGCCGTGCCGCTCGTGCGTCGGCAGCACGCAATGCACACTTCCCGCTTGGCGCGCATCGCCCTGGATGCGGTAGTAGAAAGGCCCGACATGCTCCTCGAAGGGATCGGGCGGCACGAAGACCGAGTAACTGCCGAGGTCGATGGAGTCGGGCATCCGGGGGCTCTTGTGAAGCTTCGCTGCGGCGCTCTAATAGATGAAATTCCCCCACCGACAAAGAGCCACGGAGCGAAACGTCATGGCGCCAGGCGTGCATAAGGTCGACATTTCCTGGGATCGTCGCCCCGGTGGCACGGTCGCGAATGTCGTGTTCGACAATTCGCGCCGTCTGAATGTGGTCAATCCGCCGGCCCTGCTGGACCTCACCGAGGCGTTCCTGGGCCTTGCCCGTGAAGACGATCTGCGTGCCGTGGTCTTCTCGGGCGCCGGCGGTCGCGCCTTCATCGGTGGTGCCGACATCAACTACATGGCCGACATGAAGAGTTCGGAGGACGGCCGCGCCTTCATCACCCTGATCCACAAGCTCTGCCAGGCCATCCGGGATTGTCCGGTGCCGGTGATCTGCCGCATGGAAGGCTACACACTGGGCGGCGGGCTCGAAGTGGCGGCAGCCTGCGACATGCGCATCGCCGCCGACAATGCCTTCTTCGGCATGCCGGAGGTCAGGGTCGGCATTCCCTCGGTGGTCGAGGCGGCTCTGTTGCCGCGCCTGATCGGCTGGGGACGCACCTCGTGGCTGCTGATGACGGGGGAGAACATCGACGCGGCTACGGCCGACCGATGGGGCATGGTCGAGCAGGTGGTGCCTGTCGCCAAGCTCGAGGCCGCGGTCGAGCGTTGCGTCGCCTCGATCCTCGAGGGCACACCCAAGGCGGTGCGGGCGCAGAAGCGGCTGATGCGGCGCTGGGAGCGGCTGCCGCTCGACGAGGCGGTGCAGGCCGGCATCGACGCCTTCGCGCAGTCGGTCGCCGAGGGCGATCACATCGAGCGCATGGGCGCGTTCGTCAATCGCAAGAGGAAATGATCATGCGCCAGGACACGAACCGCACCGTCCGCATCGGCTGCCATTCCGGTTTCTGGGGCGACACCGAGACTGCTGCCGTCCAGCTCGTACGCCACGGCAATGTCGATTACCTGGTGAGCGACTATCTCGCCGAGGTCACCATGTCGATCATGGCGGCGCAGAAGATGCGCAACCCGCAGATGGGCTACGCAACGGATTTCGTGCAGGTCGTGATGGCGCCGCTGGCACGCGAGATCGCTGAAAAGAAGATCAAGGTGATCACCAACGCCGGCGGCGTGAACCCGCAGGCCTGCCGCGATGCCGTGCTGAAGGCCTGCGAGGCGGCGGGCGTGATGCTCAAGGTCGCCGTCGTCCTGGGCGACGATCTGCTGCCGCGCGTCGAGGAGTTGCGCGGACTCGACGTCCGCGAGATGGATACTGGCGCCGTCCTGCCGGGCAAGATCACCAGCATGAACGCTTATCTCGGCGGCTTCCCGATCGCCCGCGCGCTGAGCGAGGGCGCCGACGTGGTGATCACCGGGCGTTGCGTCGATTCGGCGGTGACGCTCGGCGCGCTGATCCATGCCTTCGGCTGGACGATGGACGATCACGACAGGCTCGCGGCCGGCACGCTCTGCGGCCATATCATCGAGTGCGGCGCGCAGTGCAACGGCGGCAACTTCACCGACTGGCGGCTGGTGCCCGACTATGACGCAATGGGCTTCCCTGTCGCCGAAGTCGAGGCCGACGGCTCGTTCGTGCTGGGCAAGCCCGACGGCACCGGCGGCCTGATCACCACCGCCACGGTGGCCGAGCAGATGCTCTACGAGATCGGCGATCCGCGTGCCTACATGGTGCCCGACGTCGTCTGCGATTTCACCCAGGCGACCTATGCCCAAGTCGGCAAGGATAGAGTGCGTGTGTCGGGTGCCAAGGGTCGGCCGCCGACCGACACCTACAAGGTCTCGACCACCTGGCCCGACGGCTACAAGCTCAGCACCATCTTCATGCTGGGCGGGCGCGAGGCGGTGGCCAAGGGCCAGCACAGTGCCGAGGCCATCATCAAGAAGACGCGCCGCATGTTCCGCGAGAAGAACATGGGCGACTACCGCGACCTCAGCATCGAGATCATCGGTGGCGAGGCAACCTATGGGCCGCATGCGCGCATGCAGGACAGCCGCGAGGTAGTGGTCAAGATCGCGGCCAGGCACGACCAGAAGGAGGCGCTGGACCTGCTCGGCCGGGAGATCGCGCCGATGGCGACCGGCGGTGTGGTCGGCATGACCGGCAGCTTCGGCGCCGGCCGCGTCTCGCCCTCGCCGGTGATCCGGATGTTCTCCTGCCTCGTGCCCAAGACCCTGGTGCCGGTGACGATCGAGGTGGACGGCCGCACCATCACGATGGAGCGCGCGGCCAAGAGCGGCGGCTTCACCGCGGCCGATCTGCCGGCCGAGGCGCCGGCCGCGCCGGCGTTTCCGACCACCGGCCCGAACGCGGTGACCGCGACCGTGCCGCTGGTCGCCCTGGCCTACGGCCGTTCCGGCGACAAGGGCGACAACGCCAATATCGGGATCTTCGCCCGCCGGCCCGAGTACGAGCCGATCCTCGATGCCGAGGTGACGGAGGAGGCGGTGGCGAAGTACTTCGCCCATCGCATCGAGGGCAAGGTGACGCGCTGGCGTCTGCCCGGCATCCACGGCTTCAACTTTCTGCTGCGTCAGGCGCTGGGCGGCGGCGGCATGGCCTCGCTCAAGGCCGACCCGCTGGCCAAGGCCTTTGCGCAGATGCTCCTGGACATGCCGGTGCGCGTGCCGGCGTCGCTGGCGGTTGCCGAGGGCTCCTGACTTAGGCGGCGGCGCGCAGGCAGTCGCTGAAGGTGAGGGCGCCGGGTTCCAGCGGAGACTTCGACGGCGGCGCCGGCGGAAGCCCGGCCTGTGTCGCTGCCCGCACGTCGGTCGGGCTCATGCCGAACTCGCGTCGAAACGCGCGGGCGAAGGAGGACGCATCGGAGAAGCACAGCATGTCGGCGACCGCGCCGATCGAAAGACCGTTCTGCGCGTCGCACAGCATCGCGAAGCTTTCCGACAGCCGCCGGCGCTGGATGTAGCGGGCCACGCCGCCTTCGTCTTCGAGCAGACGGTAGAGCTGCGAGCGCGAGGTGGCGGCTTCGCGGCACAATTTCGCCGGCCCCAGGGACGGCGACCGCAGGTTCCGGCGCACGGCCTGTCGGACCCGCTCCATCAGCGTGAGCCTGATCTGGTCGCTTGCCACCTGCTGCCGGTCGCTGGTCGGCGCGAGACATGCCAGCAACATGGCCTGCACGGCATTGCTCAATCGGCTCGCGGCATCGGCCTCCAGGTTGGGCACGTTCTGTTCGAGCAGAAGGATGTAGTCGGCAAGCATCCTCCCTCCAGGGGTGTTCAATGCCATTCCCCTTGCCGCATCGACCACCGGCGCGATGGCCTGGAAGCTGTCGCGCGGCAGCAGAAGCTGGACACGGTTGTCTTCCTGACGTCGCTTGATGCCGATTTCGTCACCGAAGGACAGGATGAAAGGCGTCTTCGGTGCCGCCTCGAACGAGACGCCGCGCGTCGTGACTTCGCTGACGCTCTCCTTGCTGAGCGTGATGACCCAATGATCGACGGCATTGTGACGAATGACGGACTTCGTCCGGCTGACGGTGTTGGGGGGCGAGGCAACGCGGCTCAGCGTGAGCCCGGGAACGGTCCACGTCGA
>JAEZIF010000192.1 GCA_023416135.1 Pseudomonadota bacterium | reverse complement strand
GGCAAGCCGAAGCCCAGGAAGTCGAGCGACGTCAGCGTGGTGACGGAGCCGGCCAGGATGAAGGGCAGGAAGGTGAGCGCCCCCGTCATGGCGTTGGGGAGGATGTGCCGGAACATGATACGGGCATCCATCATACCCAGCGCCCGGGCCGCGCGCACGTAATCGAAGTTGCGTCCGCGCAGGAATTCCGCCCGCACCAGGCCGACCAGGGCCTTCCAGCTGAACAGCAGCATGATGCCCAGGAGCACCCAGAAGCCGGGCTGGATGAAGCTGGCCAGGATGATCAGGATGTAGAGCGTCGGCATGCTCGACCAGATCTCGAGGAAGCGTTGGAACAGGAGGTCGACCGTCCCGCCGAAATAGCCCTGCAGGGCGCCCGCGACGATGCCGATGATCGAGCTGAACATGGTCAATGCCAGGCCGAACAGCACCGAGATGCGGAAGCCGTAGATCAGGCGGGCCAGCACGTCGCGTGCCTGATCGTCCGTTCCCAGCCAGTGCTGCCATGACGGCGGCATCAGCGCCTTGCGGTCCTCGCCCTGCAGCACTGTGTCGTAGCGGTAGGGGATGGGCGGCCAGATCATCCAACCCTTGGCGTCGATCAGCTTCTGGACTTCGGCGTCGCGGTAGACGGTATTGGTCGGAAAATCGCCGCCGAAGGTCGTCTCGGGATAGTTGCGGATCAGCGGAGAGTAGAAGCCGCCATCGTAGTAGATGAGGATCGGCTTGTCGTTGGCCAGAAGCTCGGCGAACAGCGATACGAAGAACAGGAAGCTGAAGATCGCCAGCGAATAGACGCCGCGCTTGCTGGAACGGAAGACGGCCAGGCGCCGGCGATTGAGGGGCGTCATCAGCCGCGTGCCTCGAAGTCGATGCGCGGGTCGACGATCGTGTACATGATGTCGCCGAGGATTCCCATGATCAGGCCGATCAAGCCGAAGAAATAGAGCGTGCCGAACATGACGGGATAGTCGCGGTTCAGCGCGGCCTCGAAGCCCAGCAGGCCGAGTCCGTCGAGTGAGAAGATGACCTCGATCAGCATCGATCCGGTGAACAGCACGCCGATGAAGGCGGCGGGGAAGCCCGCGATCACGATCAGCATGGCGTTGCGGAAGACGTGGCCGTAGAGGATGCGGCGCTCGGCCAGGCCCTTGGCGCGGGCCGTCAGCACGTACTGCTTGTGGATCTCCTCGACGAACGAGTTCTTGGTGAGAAAGGTGAGCGTGGCGAAGCCGCCGATCACCATGGCGCCGACCGGCAGAACGATGTGCCACAGGTAATCGAGAACCTGGTCGACGGTGCTCATCGAAGCCCAATCGTCGGAAACCAGGCCGCGCAACGGGAACCACTTGAAGTAGCTGCCGCCGGCAAACAGCACGACGAGCAGCAGGGCGAACAGGAAGCTCGGGATGGCGTTGAGCACGACCAGCACGGTCGAACTCGCGACGTCGAACCGCGATCCGTCGCGCACGGCCTTGGCGATGCCGAGTGGAATCGAGATCCAGTAGATCAGCAGGGTCGTCCACAGGCCGAGCGAGATCGAGACCGGCATCTTCTCCAGCACGAGGTCGACGACGCTGCGGTTGCGGAAGAAACTGTCGCCGAAATCGAACACCAGGTAGTTCTTCATCATCAGGAAGAACCGCTCGTAGGCCGGCTTGTCGAAGCCGTACATCTTCTCGATGCGTTGGATCAGCTCCTTGGGCAGGCCGCGCGCGCCGCGATAGACTCCGTCGCCGCCCGATGCGTCGTTCCGCGCGACCGTCTCGCCGCCGGTCGAGCTGCCGGCGAACCGCTCGGTGGCGCCGACCGCGGTGCCCTGCATCTGCGAAATCATCTGCTCGACCGGCCCGCCGGGTGCGGCCTGGATGATGAAGAAGTTGAGGATCATGATGCCGAGCAGGGTGGGCACCACCAGCATCAGGCGTCGCAGGATGTAGGCTAGCATCAGAGCGTCATCGGACCGTGGGCCTCCAGGCCCGCATCTTCGTTGTCGTCATGAGCGGGCCCGGAGGCCCGCGGTCCGATGATCACTTCCGCTCCCCGTTCTGCAGGGCCTTGTCCTTGGCCTCGTCGATCCACCAGGTGTCGAGGGCGACGGGCGAATATTTGGCGCTCTTCTCCGGACGGGAAAAGCGATTCCAGTAGGCGACGAAGGCCTTGGGATTGTGCCAGTTGGGCACCACGAAGTGGCTCCACAACAGCACGCGGTCGAGTGCCCGGGTGACGTTGATCAGGCTCTCGCGATCGGGGGCGGCGATCAGCGTTTCGACCAGGCGATCGATCGCCTCGTCCCTGATGCCGATCGTGTTGCGGCTGCCCGGCGTGGCGCCCGCCTTCGAGCCCCAAAAGTCGCGCTGCTCGTTGCCCGGCGACAGCGACTGGCCGAAGCTCTCGACCATCATGTCGAAGTCGAACTCGTCATTGCGGCGCTTGAATTGCGCGGTATCGATGGTGCGCACGCTCATGTCGACGCCGATGCGCTCGAGGTTCTGCTTGTAGGGCAGCACGACACGCTCGAAGCTGGCGTCGTTCAGGAGCATCTCGAAGGCGAGCTTCTTGCCCGTCTTCGTCTCGGTCATCTTGCCGTCCTTGACCTCCCAGCCGGCCTCCTTGAACAGCGTCAGTGCGCGGCGGGCAAGGTCACGCACGTTTCCGGTCCCGTCGCTCTCCGGCAGGGCAAATTCCTTGGTGAATATCTCGTCGGGGATCTTGCCGCGCAACGGCTCGAGGTATTTCAGCTCGGCAGGCGTCGGCAGGCCCGACGACGCGAGCTCGGAATTGCCGAAGAACGAGATGTTGCGCCGGTACATCCCGTAGAACAGGTTTTTGTTGGTCCAGGCGAAGTCGAACATGGTGCCGATCGCCTCGCGCACCCGTCGGTCCTTGAAGAAGTCGCGCCGCGTATTGAAGGCGAAGCATTGCATGCCCGACGGCAGTTCGTGCGAGATCTCCGCCTTGATGATGCGGCCGTCGCGCACCGCCGGGATGTCGTAGCCGGTGGCCCAGTTGCGCGCGATGTTCTCCTGGCGGATGTCGATGTCGCCCGCCTTGAAGGCCTCGAACTGCACGGTGACATCTCGGTAGTATTCGTAGCGTATCAGCTCATAGTTGTTGCGCCCGCGATTCATCCAGAGATCCTTGGCCCACCAGTCCGGTACGCGACGGTAGGTGATGGAACGGCCGGCATCGAACGAATCGACCTTGTAGGCGCCGCTGCCCAGCGGAATCTCGAGCGAGACCTTCTCGAAGTCGCGATTGGCCCACCACTTGGAGGGCAGAACCGGCAACTGGCCGATGATCAGCGGCAGCTCCTTGTTGGTGTTGTCGCGGAAGGTGAACAGCACCTTGCGATCGCCGACTTTCTCCGCCTTGAGCACGTCCCCGTAATAGAAGGCAAAGTTGGGCAGGCCCTTGGCCTTCAGCGTGTCGAAGGTCCAGATCACGTCCTCGACGGTGATCGGGCTGCCGTCATGCCAGCGCGCCTGAGGCCGCAGTGTGAAGGCCGCCCACGAGCGGTCGTCCGGCCATTCGATGCTCTCGGCGATCAGGCCGTACTCGGTCGACGCCTCGTCGCGCGAATTCCAGCACAGCGTGTCCCAGATCTGGGTGATGCCGGCGGCCGGCACGCTCTTGATGATGAAGGGATGCAGCGAATCGAAGGTGCCACGCGCGCCGAGGCGCGCCGTGCCGCCCTTGGGCGCATTGGGATTGAGATAGTCCGGCGGGCCGGCATCGGCCGAATATTTCGGCGCGCCATGCATGGCAAATCCATGGCTGACGTTGATCTTCTGGGACGCCGGCTGGGTCTGTGCCCGCACGATGGCCGGAGCGCCCAGCCACAGAGCCGTACTGCCCAACAACAAGCCGCGCCGTCTGATTGCCATGCGGGTCCCCAAAGCAAGCCTTTCACTTCATATATAGCGCGCCCGAGTTGGGCCGCACTATGGCCGCCGGGTCAACTCGGTGTCAGGATTCGCCCGTGATGCCGGCCTCTTTTATCAGCTTGCCGTAGCGCGCGTAGTCGGCCTTCCACATCATCAGCACCTCGGCCGGAGAGAGCGGCAGGGGCGCCTCGCAGCCCGCCTTGGTCAATCGGTCGCGGGTCGCGGGATCCTGCAGCGCCTTCGAGGCCGATGCGTGCAGGCGCTCGACGATCGGCGCCGGCGTGCCGGCGCGCACCGCGATCACGTACCAGCTCACGACCTGGGCGTCGCCGAAACCCGCCTCGGCGAACGTCGGCACGTCCGGCAAGGTTGCCAGCCGCTTGTCGGACAGCACGGCAAGGGCCCGCAGTTTGCCGGCCTGGACGTGTTGAATGGCGAGCGGCCCCGGCAGCCAACCCAGCTGGAGGCGACCCTCCAGCAGATCGGGCACGCCCGGCGGCACGCCGCGATAAGGCACCGGCGTGATGTCGAGTTTGTACCGGTTCTTCAAGAGCTCGGTCGAGAGATGCAGCGACGTGCCGTTGCCCGGGTTCAGGTAGTTGAGCCTGCCGGGGTTGGCTCTTGCGTAGTCGACCAGCTCCTTCAGCGTCCCGACCGGCAGCGACGGATTGACCGTCGCCACCGAGGTCGCGACGGTGGCCAGCGCCACAGGCTGGAAGTCCGCAAGCGCATCGTACGAAACGGGCTGCAGATGCGGCACCACGACGTGGCTGATCGTGGTCATCACCAAGTTGTATCCGTCGGCCGGCAGTTGCGGGATCATCGCCGTGGCGAGCGTCGAGTTGCCGCCGGGCTTGGGTTCGACCACCACCGTCTGGCCGAGGTCGGCCTGCATGGGGTCGGCGACGGCGCGGGTCACGATGTCGACGATGCCGCCCGCCGGGAAAGGCACCAGCATGCGGATGGGCTTGTTCGGCCAGGCCTGCGCCACTGCGCCTCGCGTCAGCGCCAGCGTGGCAGCCGCGCCCAGTGCTGCGCGGCGGGTCAGTCTATTCATCGGGTTTCTCCCTGCGGTCGGAACGTAGGCCCCGCAAAT
The DNA here is from genome assembly GCA_023416135.1 of Pseudomonadota bacterium. Taxonomy (GTDB): domain Bacteria; phylum Pseudomonadota; class Alphaproteobacteria; order Reyranellales; family Reyranellaceae; genus Reyranella. The sequence continues at coordinate 14,211 of JAEZIF010000192.1, read as the reverse complement.
CGGCTTGTCATCGGGCGGGTTTGACTTCACCGGCCGGCCGTCCCAGGCTTCGTCCATGTCCGACACGCCTCATTTCGCCCCCGATCACGACACGCCCCTCGAGTACATGCGCCGCACGCGCGAGTACTACCTCGCGCTGGGCTATGACAACCCGTATCGCTGGGCTCACTATGTCGATGCGCCGTTCACGGCGCTGAAGAAGCCGCTGAAGGACAGCCGTGTGACGCTGATCACGACGGCGGCCCCCTACCAGCCCGACAAGGGCGACCAGGGTCCGGGCGCGCCCTACAACGCGGCCGCCAAGTTCTACAAGGTCTTCTCGGGCGACACTTCGGTCGACCATGACATGCGCATCTCCCATATCGGCTACGACCGCAAGCACACGACGGCGACCGACAGCAACACCTGGTTTCCGTTGCCGCTGATGCGGGAGTTCGCCAAGCAGGGCCGCTTCAAGCTGGCGCCGCGCTTCCACGGCGCGCCGACCAACCGCAGCCAACGCGTGACGCTCGAGACCGACGCGCCGGAGATCCTGGCGCTCTGTCGCGAGGATGGCGTCGACGCCGCCATCGTCGTCCCCAACTGCCCGGTCTGCCACCAGACTTCCACACTGGTTGCGCGGCATCTCGAGCGCAACGGCATCCCGACGATCGTCATGGGTTGCGCCAAGGACATCGTCGAGTTCGCCGGCCCGCCCCGTTTCCTGTTCAGCGATTTCCCTCTGGGCAACGCCTGCGGCAAGCCGCACGAGCCCGACACGCAGCGCTTCACGCTCGACCTCGCCCTCAAGGTCCTGGAAAGCGCGGTCGGCCCGCGCACCACGGTGCAGTCGCCGCTGCGCTGGACCGAGGATGGCGACTGGAAGCTCGACTACAACAACCTCGCGCGCATGCCGCCCGAGGAAATCGCCCGGCGTCGTGCCGAGTTCGACAAGATCAAGCAGACGGCCCTGAAACAGCGCCAGGTCGCGGGCGTGGCGTGATGCCTTTGCCGGGGGCGCGCCACTCCAGTGGCGCGATCTTCTCTCGTTCTAGGCAAAGACGCGCTCCATGAGCCGCTACCTCGCCAGTCGGGCCGTCCAGACGATCGTCACGCTCGCGTTGATGAGCTTCGTGGTCTACCTGCTGATCGGGCTGATGCCGGGCGACCCGATCGACATGATGATCGCGGGCGATCCCAACATGCGGAGCGAGGACGCGGCCCGTCTCCGCGCCGTCTACGGCCTCGACAAGCCCCTGCTCGAACGCTACGGCGCCTGGGCCTGGCAGGCGCTGCAGGGCAACTTCGGCTATTCCCGCACCTTCAGCCAGCCGGTGCTGGCCGTGCTCTGGCCACGGCTGGTCAACACCTTCGTCCTGGCAGGTATCGCCTTCGTCATCGCCGTCGGCATCGCCCTGCCGCTCGGCATCTGGGCGGCGTCGCGGCCGCGCAGCCGCATCGACTACCTGATCAACCTGTTTTGCTTCGGCGGCATCTCGACCCCGCCCTTCTGGCTCGCGCTGCTGCTCATCACCTTGTTCTCGGTGAAGCTCGGCTGGCTGCCGGCCGGCGGCCAGGCCGACATCCGCCCGGGCACGCCGTGGCTCACCGGCCTGGGCGATCGCCTGCGCTACCTCGTGCTGCCGGTGACCACGCTCGTGCTGGTGCAGGTCGGCGGCTACACCCGATTCATGCGCGGCGCCATGATCGAGGCGCTGCGCCAGGACTACGTCCGCACCGCCCGCGCCAAGGGCCTGCCCGAGAACCGTGTGCGCTGGGGCCATGCCTTCGGCAACGCGCTGGCGCCGGTACTCACCATCCTGGCGCTGTCCTTCGGCGGCCTCTTCTCCGGAGCCCTGATCACCGAGACCATGTTCGCGTGGCCGGGCATGGGCAAGGCAATCTACCAGGCCATCCTCGACAACGACTACAACCTCGCCCTTGTCGGCCTGCTGATCGCCACGCTCGCCACCATCCTCGGCAACCTTCTGGCCGACCTCGCCTACGCCTGGGTCGATCCGCGCGTGTCGATCGAGCAGAGCGCATGAGCGACGTCGCCACCCGCCCCTCGGCCAGTCCCGGCTGGCTGGTGTGGACCCGCCTGATGCGCCATCGCCTGGCGTTGGCCTCGCTCGTCTTCCTGCTGATCCTGCTCGTCCTGTCGCTCGCCGCCCCGTGGATCGCCGACTGGCGCGGCATCGACCCCACGGCGACCGATCTCTTCCGCCGCTTCGAGCCGCCCTCTGCCGAGCATTGGCTGGGCACCGACGATCTCGGCCGCGATCTCTTCCAGCGCCTGCTCGACGGCGGACGCGTGTCGCTGCTGGTCGGCATCTCGGGCGCGCTGCTGTCGGCGGTCATCGGCGCGCTGATCGGCGTGGTGGCGGGATATCTCGGCGGCCGGCTCGATGCGGTGCTGATGCGCGTCACCGACGGCGTGATCGCGCTGCCCATGCTGCCGCTGCTGATCGTCCTCGCCGCCGTCGATCCGCGCAAGATCGGCGTGCCGGTCGAGATCGCCCAGTCGGAGACCTTCTCGCTCTATCGCATCGTCTTCATCGTGTCGCTCACCGGCTGGACGACAGTGGCCCGCCTGGTGCGCGCCGAGACCTTGTCGCTGAAGGCGCGCGACTTCACGCGCGCCGCCAAGGCGCTGGGCGCGCGGCCCGAGCGCATCATGTTCCGCCATATCCTGCCCAACGCGGTGGGCTCGCTGGTGGTCGCCACGACGCTGTCGGTCGGCGGGCTCGTCCTGCTCGAATCGACGTTGTCCTTCCTCGGCCTGGGCACGCAGCCGCCTGCCGCGAGCTGGGGCAACATGCTGACGGGCGCGCAGGAACTGCTGCAGCAGGCGCCGGTGCTCGCCCTGCTGCCCGGACTGATGATCCTGCTTACCGTCATCGCCTTCAATTTCCTGGGCGACGGTCTGCAGGACGCGCTCGATCCACGCAGCGAACGACGCTTGTGACGTTGGTCAGGCGATCTCGAGGATCGTCTTGCCCATGCCGCGCCCGCCGTGGGCGTAGGCCATCGCCTCGGCGAAGTCGTCGAAGGCGAACCGTCGGCCTTCGATGGGAGAGAGCCTGCCCTCGCCCGTCCATGCGATCAGCTCCCTCACGCAGGCATCGGCCTTCTCGCGTTCGAACAGGGCGAACTGCCGGACGTCGACCCCGACCAGGGCCGCTCCCTTCATCAGGGGAAGATTGACGCGCAGGCGCGGTATCTCGCCACCGACGAAGCCGACGACGAGATGCCGCCCGCGCCAGGCGAGCGAACGGAAAGCCGGTTCGAACAGCGGCCCGCACAACGGGTCGAAGATCACGTCCGGCCCGCCGCCGTCACAGGCTTCCTTCAGCCGCTCGCGCCATCCCTCGACGGCGTTATCGAGGACCCGGTCGGCGCCGGCCTTCTGCGCGAAGGCGCGCTTCTCCCCGGTCGAAGCCACGGCGATCACCGTGGCGCCCAGAAGCTTGCCGATCTGCACGGCGGCGATGCCGACGCCGCCGGCCGCGCCCAGCACGAGCAGGCGCTCGCCCTCCTGCAAGTCGGCACGATCGCGCAGCCCGTGCAGGGCGGTGAGGTAGTTGAGGCGCAAGCTCGCGGCGCTGGCGAACGCCAGGCTGTCGGGAATACGGAAGACGCTGCCGCGCGGCGCGACGGCGTACTCGGCGAACCCGCCTTGTGCGGCCGCCAGGACGCGGTCGCCGACCGAGAGCCCCGTCACGCCGCTGCCGATCGCCGAGACCGTGCCGGCGATCTCCTGGCCGGGCGTGTGCGGCAGGCTGGGCTTCACCTGGTAGCCGCCGAGCGCCACCAGGACATCGACGTAGCCGATGCCGCAGGCGGCGACCTTGATCTGGACCTGGCCGGGACCAGCCGGCGGCGCATCGCCTTCCTCGATCCCGTAGTCCGAAATCGCGTTCAGCGCAGTCCCGCGTACGTATCTCAACTGAACAACTCCGACCGATCGAGGCCGACCCTTCGGCCACCTCCGCATCATGCTTCAGGCGTAGGCGGGAGTGAACGGGTCGAGCGGATCTCCGCCATGTGCGCTGCCGTAGTAGACGTCGCCTCGCTCTGCGCATTCGACATGCGCGGCGCGTCGGGGAGATGCGTCATGGACTCGATGTACGGGCGGATCGGGGAATAGCCGGTGAACTGGCCGCGATGCCAGGAGAAGAGCGGCATGCCGAACCACGGCTTCTTGCTTGCCCCCAGCAGATGCGACCGACCGGTCATTGCCGCTGCCGTTGCCGCATTTTCCAACCACGCTCGAGCATAATGGCAAAAACAGGGCAGACGATAACGCGCGGAAGCATCTTGCTTTAGAGTCTTAAGATCGATCTATAAAGGATTGCCCCTCTTAAGGAAAAACAAAGATGCAGAAACAGTCGCTTCCGTTGTTTGTCCTGTGCGCCTTGTCTCTCGCGGCGTGTAACCCGACCCCGCCGGAAAAGAAGATCTCGGCCGACTATCAGGCGCCCGTCACGTTCGTGGCTCCTCCCACCAACCTCCGCTCGGTCTGTTACAACGACACCGACCTCAGCGCCTTTCGCGTCCGCATGGTCCAGCAACAGCTCGTCGTCGGCGCCCTCCAGTGCAAGGGAGCCGACGGCAAGATCTACCTCAATGACGAGTACGCGGCGTTCATCAAGAAGTTCAGTCCCGAGCTCACGAGCAACGCTGCCGAGCTGAAGTCCCTGGTCAAACGCAAGAAGGCCAACCTCGACATCATGGTCACCGAGATCGCCAACCGCACGGCGCAGCGACCGGTCCGCGATCATGACTTCTGCTCACGGAATCAACGCGCCTTCGACTGGGCGCTGCTGACCGAGGTGACCTCGCTGACCCAGGTTCCGGCGCCCTACGATCTCGGACCGGAGATGAAGGTCTTTCCCTGCCCGAAGGGCTGAACCAACGCCGGAGCGCGGGATCGAGCCCCCGCTCCGGTAATTACGCCGGCACCTTTTCGCGCGGCAGCCAGCTGCGGGCCTCACCTTCGTAGATCGCGCCCGGATTGCCGCGCACCGTGGTGCGCCACATCATGCGTTGCTCCGTCTCGCCGTCGTACCAGGTCGCGGCATGGACCAGGCAGCGGTTGTCCCACACCACCAGGTCGCCCACCGTCCATTCGTGGACGTAGACGAACTCCGGCCGCGTATAGTGCGCCATCAGCTCGTCGAGCAGCACCGCGCCCTCGCCGTGCGGGCCGGGCTGCATGCCGACGAACGGGCCGTCCACCCAGTCCATCTGGCCCCACTCGCAGACATAGAGCGCGGGCTTGCCGGTCACCGGATGGATGCGCACGACCGGCTGCGGCTGCGAGCGCGCGGTCGGCGCCTGCTCGGTGTCGGTGCGGCCGGCCAGCGCGCCCTCGCGCGAGCGCGCCGTACCCGGCTGGCAGTGCAGGCCCTGCAGCCCGTCGACCTTCGCCTTCAGATGGGCCGGCAGGGCCGCATAGGCCGCCGTCCCGTCGGCGAACAGCGTCTGGCCGCGGTCGCGGGCAACCGGCGTCACGGCATAGAACAGCGAGATGTCGGGCGGCGGCCGACGGTAGCTCTGGTCGGTGTGCCAGCCCTTGCGGTGCGGATACTGCACCGGCAGCCGGCCGTCCGCCGTCAGCGGTGGCTCGGGCCGTCGCGGCGGCTTCCTGTTCACCGGCGCGATGTTCGACACCAGGAAGATCTCCGGCACCGTCCTGTGCACCGAGCTGCGCTGCGTGAGCGTGTAGCGATAGTCCTCGACCTCCGAGCCGAACGCGCGGCTGAGCGCGACCAACAGGTCAGGCTTGTCCGCGATCTCCTGCAGCCCCGGGATCAGCATCAGGCCATCGGCATCCGCCAGCACGCCGGGCAGGCCTTCGGGAACGCCCTGAGACAGCGGCTTGGTCAGCCGGACCGTCGCCCCGAAGGACGCGCCGGACAGAGGCCTGGTGACGTCAAAAGCAACACTCATCGGACCACCTCACAAGCGGCCATGTTAGCCCAGAGTCAGGCGCCACCCCAGCCGGGCAATCGGCTGGCCTGCTTCGCCCAGGCGGCAAAGCGGGCCTCGTCGAGCGGGTCGCCCTCGTGGATATCGAGGTAGCGCACGTCCTTCTGCTTGGATTCGCCGGGCGGAACAGGACGGAGCGACGCGCCGCGGAAGAACGCCACCTTCACGTAGCGCGTAAAACAATGGAAGCTGAGGAACCAGCCCTGGTTCTCCATCCCGTAGAACGGCGAGTTCCATTTGACCGCTTTGCGCACGCCGGGCACGGCCCCGACGATGAGCGCGTCGAGCCGGCGCCCGACGTCGCGCTTCCAGCCCGGCATGGCAGCGATATAGGCCTGCACCGGGGCGTCGCCGTCGGCCTTGGCGATCTGAGGGTTGCCGCCGGAAAGGAGTTTCGGCTTGCCCGCGTTCTTCGCAGGCCGTCTGGACTTGATCGACGTCTTCTTGGCCATTGTACTCACGCGACTGTTGGACGGATAACCGATCACGATCTTAGCAATGAATGGGGCAGCGGGATGCAGCGCACGGATTTCTCGGCCATGAGCCGTCTGTCGGCCGACATCGATCTCTTGGCGGAAGGCAAGGCCACGGGCTTCGTGCGCGTACCGCACTCGGTGCACCGCTCGGCCTACGGCTGGATTCCCATTCCCATCGTGCGCATCAAGAACGGCGACGGGCCCAGCGTGCTCATGCAGGCCGGCAACCACGGCGACGAATGGGAGGGCCAGATCGGGCTGGGCAATCTCATCCGTGCGCTGCAGCCGAAGGACATCAGGGGCCGGCTGGTCATCCTGCCTTCGGCCAACTTCCCGGCGGCGATGGAAGGCCGCCGCACCTCGCCGATCGACGAAGGAAACCTCAACCGCTCCTTCCCCGGCGACGCCGAGGGCACCATCACCCAGCAGATCGCCTATTTCATCGAGCATGCCCTGCTGCCGGGCTTCGACTACAGCTTCGACTTCCATTCCGGCGGCAGTTCCCTCGCCTACATCCCGAGTGCGCTGGCGCCCAAGCACGATGACCCGGCGCGCATGCAGAAGGTCGTCGGCATGCTGAAGGCCTTCGGCGCTCCGGTGAGCTACCTTGCCTCGGCGCCGCAAGGTGGCGGCAAGACCTTCACGTCGGCGTCGTACCGCCAGGGCGTGATCTCCATGGGCACCGAGCTGGGCGGCGGCGGGCTGGTGACACCAGGCTCGCTCAAGGTCGCCGAGGACGGCATGCGCCGCGTGCTGGCTCATGTCGGCCTGCTGCAGGGCCCTGTGCCGGCGCCCTCCCCGACCAGGCTCACCGAGATTGGCGGCGACGACTACTATGTCTACGCCACGGACGGCGGCTTGTTCGAGCCGCTGGTCGACCTCGGCGCCGAGGTGAAGGCGGGCCAGCCGGCGGCGCGCATCCATTTCCATCACACGCCGTGGCGCGAGCCCGAGGTCGTGCCGTTCAAGCGCGACGGCCTGGTGCTGTGCAAGCGCGTGCCGGCGCGCTGCGAGCGCGGCGACTGCCTGTTCCATCTGGCGACGGATGTGGCGGACTAGGGAATCCGCCGCGCAATGCCCATGCCTGAGCCCGTGATCGAGCCCATCCGCCGCGCCTTCGCGGTGCTGCAGGCGCTCAATCGCCGCCGGTCGACGACGCTTGCGGTGCTGGCTGCCGAGACCGGCCTGCCGGGGCCGACCGTGGTGCGGCTGCTCCATACGTTGATCGCTCTGGGGTACGCCTCGCGGGTCTCGCGCGAGGCCGGCTATCGGCTGACCGACCAGGTGCTGTCGCTGGCCGGGGGCGTTCGCTTCATCGATCACCTGGTCGACGCCGCGATCCCCCACATGAGCCGCTTCACGCGCGAGCAGGGCTGGCCGCTCTATCTCGCAACGCTGAGCGCCGGCGGCATGGCGATCCGCCATTCGACCGCGCCGGAAAGCCCGATGTCCTTTGAGTCGGCGGGCTACGATCGCAAGAGCCCGGTGCTGGTGGGCGCGCTCGGCCGCGCCTGGATCGCCTTCTGCCCCGACGACGAGCGCCGCCGCGTCCTGCGCGGCCTCGGCGTCCGCCAGGGACCCGCGCTGAAGGCCGCGCTCGAGCGCATCCGCCGCGACGGCTTTGCCTTCACCCAACCGCCGCGTCCGATGCGCATGCACGGCATGGCCGTGCCGATCCTCGACAAGGACCGTGTGGCCGGCTGCATCTCCATGCGCTTCCCGCGCTCGGCGATGAGCGAGGCGGAAGCCGGAACCCGTTATGGCGGGCTGCTGGCCAAGATGACGGCGGCGATCGCGGCCGACCTCGCGGAGCGGCGCGAACTGGCGAGCGGCGGCGGCCCCGGGTTATGAACAACCGTGCGGCATATTGCGCAGATTCACGCCTCCCCGGCCGTGCAAAGCTGAGGTCCCATCAATCTTGAAAGGAGGTGATTACGTGAAGTTCACCATTGCGACACCGTTGACCTTCGCTGTAACCGCCACCGGGATCGTTCCTGCACTGGCGAATTGCTGCCTGTAAAGATCGACGGTCGTCGGCGCAAAGCCGCCTCCGGGCGGCTTTGTTGTTTTTGGCGTGGATCGCGTGGGCGCCATGTGTCACGCCGCCCCTTTTACGCTCCCCCTCTTACGCTGCTCTGTAGAACGGCTTGTCGCCGCAGACCGTGACGCGGTGGCCGTAGCGGCGGTGCGGGAAGTAGTCGAACATTGCATGGTGCTGGGCGCAGCGATTGTCCCAGAACGCCACTGAATTCTTCTGCCATTTGAAGCGGCACTGGAACTCCGGCGTCTCGACGTGGCGGTACAGCATCTCGAGGAGTGCATCGCTTTCGTTGCGCTTGAGCTGCGGGATACGCAGTGTGAAGCCGCGATTGACGTAGAGCCCCTGCCTGCCGGTCACCGGATGGGTGCGCACCACGGGATGCTCGGCATTGGGGAACTTGATGTCGTCGCGGTCGGTGGCCTTCACGCGGTAATAGTGCGCCTTTGAGCTGTCGTGCAGCGCCGTCAGTCCCTGCAGCATCCGCTTGATCGGCTCGGACAGGGTCTCGTAGGCGCGGTACATGTTGGCGAACAGGGTGTCGCCGCCGTTGGGCGGCACCTCGGTTAGGTAGAGGATCGAGCCCATCGGCGGCTCGGCGTCGCAACTCACGTCGGAGTGCCATTCCTCGCCGGCGACGTGCTTGGACTTCTCGTCGGCCTTGATCACCAGGATCTCGGGATGGTCCTTGAACTCGATCGGCGCATTGGGATGAGTGTGCAACGGCCCGAAGCGGCGGCCGAAATCCTTGTGCTGGTCGATCGTCATCTTCTGGTCGCGGAAGAAGACCACCAGGTTGTCCATCAACGCATCGTGCACTTCCTGGAACTGCTGGTTGCCGAGCGGCTTGGCGAGATCGACGCCGGAGATCTCCGCGCCGATGGTGGGCGTGAGCTTGCGCACCTCGATCGACTGATAGGCCATGGTTTCCTCCGTTGGCTTCAGGCTCGTTTGCAGTGTTCTATGCCCGCCTGCCTTCAGCCGCACGGCCCGAGTGACAAAAGTCCGTATTACGGAGTGCAGGCGTCGCCGCCCGGTCGCTTCACGTGCCTTTGCTCTTGGGTGCTTTCGCCCGGGCGCCCGAAGGCCGCGTCTTCTTCGGTTTGCTCTGATTGTACTCGATGGCGGCGCGGACGAGGTTCTTCAGGGCGAGCTCGTTGACCTTGTCGCCCTCGAAGAGGTCGATCGCCCGCCGCTGGTTGCCTTCGAGGCCCGCGTTGAAGAGCTTGGCGGAATCAGGCAGCCGCGCGCCATGCTCGAAAGTGATCTTCACCTTCCCCTTGTGGGGGTTCGCGACGGCGATGATGCCATCGCGCGACCACACCGGGCTGCCCATCCACTTCCATTCCTCAATGATCTCGCGGTCGGCCGCGAGGAAAGTCTTGCGGATCGTCGCGAACGTCTTGCCCCGCCAGTCCGCCAGTTCTGCAATCATCCGGTCGATGCGTTCAGATGGGGTCATTCGTGCCTAGGACGTGGAATGGGGGCCTGGAATTTCTGGCGCGATTGTGCCGCCATCATTCCATACGCGCCAGGACCTGCTCCAGGCCGCCAAAGAACCGCGGCCATCCGGCCTTGGCGCCGCCATAGGCTTGCTGCTGGTCCGGCCGGAAGCCCGTCTGCTCCATGCGCAAATGGGTGCCCGTGCTCGTCGGCGTGAGCGTCCAGGTGACGACACTCTCCAGGCCGTAGGCGCTCCAGGTGTAGGTCAGCGTCTCGTGCGGCTCGATGGTCACGACCCGGCAGTCGACGGAGCCCCAGTCGGCGCTGAACTTGAAGTCGTGGCCGACGACGGGCTTGAAATCGCTCTTCATCAGCCATTCCTGGATCAGTTGCGGCTGCGTGAGAGCGCGCCAGATCTTCTCCGGCGGATGTGGGATCTCGCGTTCGACGACGACGGAGCGCAGTTGGGTCCCGGTGGCAGCGGCAGTGTTGCTCATTGGTCTATCCTCTTGAGGAGATCTTCGAGATCGTCGAACCGGCTTTGCCAGAAGCGGGTCATCTGGCTCGTCCAGTCGATCAGCGGGGCGAGCCCGCTGAGTTGCGCGCTGTAGTGCGTCTGTCGGCCTTCGTGGCGGTCGCGCACCAGGCCGGCCTGCTTCAGGACTCCAAGGTGCTTTGAGACGGCCGGTTGCGAGACGCCGGCCCGGGCCGTCAGAGCCCCGACCGTCTTCTCCCCTTCGCGACACAGTCGCTCGAAGATCGCCCGGCGCGTCGGGTCGGCGAGCGTCCTGAAAAGAACATCGTGGGCGTTCGGCATCCTGGATCAATAACCCGTTGGTTATTGAATGACATATAACTGTCGGGATATGTGTTCGTCAAGGCGACACGAGTGTGGCTATGCGACGATCACTGCAGCCTGATCGCGGCCTTCTTCGCGAGATCGATGTTGTCTCGTATCTCCCACCGGATGATCCGCTCGAGTTCCTGCGGAGTGGTCGGTGAAGGGTCGGTGCCGAGTTCCAGCAGCCGCTCGCGGACCTCGGCCGACTCGAGGACCCGCTTCGCCTCGCCGTTCAGCCGGTCGATCACTGGGCGCGGCGTGCCGGCAGGTGCGAACAGGCCAACCCAGAACGAGTACCCGCTGTCGGGAAAGCCCTGCTCCTGGGTGGTCGCAAGATGGGGCAGCGCGGAGGAGCGCCGCGGGCTCCCGTTGGCCAGCGCCACGACGCGGCCCTGCTTGATCATCGGCAGGGCGGCGGCGATCGGACAGAAGCAAAGGTCGGTCTCGCCCGACATGGTGTCGCGAAGCGCCTCCGGCGTGCCGCGATAAGGCACGTGCACCGTGCCGATCTGCGCCGAGAGCCGGAACTTCTCGGCGTTCATGTGCGTGCCGCTGCCCGTACCGGCGGTGGCGTACGTGAGCTTGCCCGGCTCTGCCATCGCCGCCTGCACGTAGTCGGCCGCGGTCTTCCAGCCCTTCGACGGCGCGGCAACAAGGATGTTGGGCTGGTGGGCGAGCAGCGTGATGGCGCGCAGGTCCACCCGCGTGTCGAAGGTCATGTCAGGAAAAATCGCGGGATTGACCGTGTGCGCCGACGAGTTGGCGAGCAGCGTATAGCCACTGGGCTCGGCGCGGGCGACCTGCCCCGCCCCGATCGTGCCGCCGGCACCCGGCCTGTTCTCGACGATGACGGGTTGGCCGAGGTTCCGGCTCATCTCCGCCGCCACGATGCGGGCGACGACGTCGGTGGCGCTGCCGGGTGTGAAGGGCACGACGATGTGGATCGGCTGGTCTGGCCAGGTCTGCGCCACGGCGGGCTGCAGGAGGGGAAAGTCGGCCAGCACGGACAGGATGGCCAGCAGAACGAAACGATTCATGACACGCTCCTCAGAAGGCGAGGCTGATGCCGGACACGACCAGCAACAGGTTGACGGCAAGCTCGAACAGCCGGTCGCGAGCCGCCGCCTCGACTGTCATCAGGTAGAGGACGAACGTGGCCGCGTTGACGGGACTGATCGCGGGGCTGACCGGCGACCTGGCCGACTTGGAGCAGTTGTTTCATGAGTCTTTCTACGCCGCCGATGTCGTCAAGGTGTCCGGCTTCACGAGCCGCAGATCAGTGCGCGTGTTCGCAGGTGAGGTTCGGGTTCATGTCGGCGAACGCGCCGCGCGGGTTGCTCTTCCAGGCCCACACATGCAGCTCGTAGAACGGCCCGAATCCTTGAAGTGCTCGTTGGCCACGCGCACCTTGCCTGCCAGCGTGTGGTCGCGCTGCTGCGCGAGGACCGAGGTCGCGCACGATATCGAGGAAACGACCGTCAAGATACTGACGTAACAGGCAGCAGACATTCGCTTTCCTCTTCTTCACGGCAAAGGAGGCGCGGCGCGGGTCGGCGTTGCCGAACCGAGAGGGCATCGATAAGGGGAGTCGATTTACGCGCGAACGCTCAGCGACGCAGGATTTCCGCAGCGCCGACGAAAGGACTGAGCTGCGTCAGTCTGTGGAACGATATGCGTCCAGGCACTCTTTTCCTTTCCTCGGTAAGCAGGCTATGTCTCGCCACAACCTGAAGAGGCTTCGTGGAATGGCTCTTAAATGCCCGAAGTCGCGCAGCAAGACTTTGACGGATGATTGATTTGTCCTTGAGAAGCTCTTGATTGATGGTCCCGGACCCACGTGCATGGTGAGGCGTTCCTCGTGCAATTCGTCTTTGACAATCATGTGCTGGATGTCGACCGGCGCGAGCTCCACCACGGCTGCACCGCGGTTGCGGTCGAACCGCAGGTGTTCGACCTGCTGCTGCACCTCGTGCAGAACCGCGACCGTGTCGTCAGCAAGGATGATCTCATCGCTTCGGTGTGGCGCGGGCGGATCGTGTCTGATTCCACCCTGGCGAGCCGCATCAACGCCGCTCGGCGGGCGATCGGCGATAATGGCGACGCCCAACGGCTGATCCGAACGGTCGCCCGGCGCGGCATCCGCTTCGTCGGCTCGGTGGACATGCGAGACGATACGCGCCCGTCTCCGGCATCATCCCCTGCGCCCGCGCTGCGCGCAGAGCGTCCGGCCATCGCCGTGCTCCCCTTCGTGAATGGCAATGATGAGCCGGAGCAGGACTATTTCGCCGATGGGATCTCCGAGGACATCATCACGGAACTGTCCCGGCTACGCTGGTTCCTGGTCATCGCCCGCAATTCCTCCTTTGCCTACAAGGGCAAGCCGGTGCCGATGAGACAGATCGGCGAGGAACTGGGCGTCGGCTACCTGGTCGAAGGCAGTGTGCGCAAGAGCGGCGATCGCGTGCGCATCACGGCCCAGCTCAACGAAGTCGCGACGGGCAAGCAGCTCTGGGCAGAGCGCTATGACCGGTTGCTTTCCGACGTGTTCGCCATCCAGGACGAGATCACCGAGGCAGTGGTGGCCGCCATCGAGCCGCAGGTCTGGGCGAACGAAAGCTTCCACGCCCAGCGCAAGGCGCCGGAGAGCCTCGACGCCTGGGACCTGTTGATGCGCGCGCTGTCGCATTACTGGCGCGTGACCAAGGGAGACAACCTCCTCGCCCGGCAGTTTCTCGAGCGGGCGATCGCCCTCTCTCCCGACTACGCCCAGGCGCTGGCGGTGTTCGCGGTCAATACGATGTTCGGCGCCCACATGGGCTGGCAGGACGCGGCAGACGCGGTCCCGGTTGCGGAACGCGCTGCCCTTGAGGCGGTTCGCGCCGACAACGAGGATCCCTGGGCGCACCTGGCGCTCGCGACCATCCATCTGCACCGGGGTCGCTTCGACGAATCGCTCGCCGAATTCGAATGGGCGCTGCGCCTCAACCCGAACTTCTCGCTGGCGCTCGGCTACTACGGCCTGGTGTTGGCGAGCGTCGGACGCTGGCGCGAAGGTGCCGACGCCGCGCGCCGCGCCCTGCGGCTCAGCCCACGCGATCCGTTCTCCGCGATTTTCAGCGGCGTTGCCGCCTACGCCGAGTTCGTCGGCCGGAACTACGAGGAAGCCGTGCGGCTGGCGCGCGAAGGCATCCGCCAGCGTCCGGAATTCGTTGGCGGCTACCGCATCCTGACCGCCGCTGCGGCCATGGCGGGCGACGCCGACCTCGCCCGGTCGGCCCTGCAGGAGTTGCGCCGAACACAGCCCAACATCTCGCTGGCCTGGGTCGAGAGCCAAATGCTGGTGAGGGAACCGGCCGAGCGGGAGCACTATCTGGAAGCGTTCCGTCGCGCGGGCTTGGAGTAGACTTCCGGTTCCATCAGGAAACACTTGGCGAGGCGGG
>JAEZIF010000168.1 GCA_023416135.1 Pseudomonadota bacterium | reverse complement strand
CCCTGATGGTGCCGGGCTCGCCGCCGGAGAAGCCGGCGGCGGCCGAGACCATCGATCCGCTGTCGGGCTTGCGCGCGCTCGTGAGTTCCTTCCGGGATCGAACCATCGGCCGCATCTCGCTCGTGTTCGGGCTCATGCAGATGGCCTGGGCGGCCTACTTTCTTTTCCTGCCGATGTTCCTCGTCACCACGGAGCGCTTCTCCCACGGCGAGACCAGTGCCGCCATGGCGGCGATGGGGGCCGGCTTCCTGGCCAGCTACGCGGTCGGATTGCCGCTCCTGTCGAAGTACTGGTCCGCCCCCGCGCTCGCCCCGGCCGGCCTGCTGCTCACCGCGGCCGGCATGCTGGGCGGCGCGCTGGCCGGGCAGGGGCCGGTGCAGTGGCTGCTGATCATGCTCACCGGTTTCGTCGTGTCGATCGCCTATGGCGCCATCCTCACGCTCTACGCGGACGCCGTCGACGCCTCGCGGCAGGGCCAGATTCTCGGGATCAGCATTGCCGTCGTGAGCTTCTCCTGGGGCGTGAGCTCGATCGTTGCCGGCTACCTCACCGGAACCTCGCCGTGGGCGCCGATCGGCATGGCCGCCGCCCTCATGATGCTGAGCTTTCTCGTCTCTCTCGCCTTGCCGTCGCCGCGCGACAAGGCTGAGGACCCACAACGCGCTGCGAGGACCGCCGCATGAGTCGCTTCCCCTCCTTTACCGAGAAGTCCGTGAACCTGGCGGATGGCACGGTGTCGTACATGGAGGCGGGAACGGGCGAGCCGGTCCTGCTGCTGCACGGCATCTTCGGCATCAAGGAACATTGGCAGGCGCTCGGCGTCCTGCTGGCCCGTTCGTTCCGAGTCGTTGCGCCCGACCTGCCCTTGCATGGCAAGTCGCGGTCGTTCGGCGCCGCCTACGCCGCGCCGCAAGCGATGGCGGGGGCCTTGTCGCAATTCGCGACCGAGCTCGGGCTGGCGCGCTTTCACACCGCGGGCAACTCGCTGGGGGCCGCCCTGGCCGCGGTGCTGGGCGCCGTCGATGCCGGAAGAGTGGCCAGTGTCGCCTTTCTCGGCGCGCCACCGGTGCGTTCGCCGGTGCCGAGCGAGGTTGACCGTGCACGCGCTGACGGCACCAACCTCCTCGTGCCTCGAACGATGGAGGAATTCGACCGCAAGATCTCGCTGCTCTTCAGCGGCAAGCCCAGCATCCAGCCTGACGTGCTGCGCAACGTCGGTGCCGAGGAGATCAAGCACTGGCAGGAGAACACCGACCTGTGGAATCGCATCCTCGGCGACTTCTACTTCATGGAACCCTACGTCGACCGGATTGTCGCGCCGACCCTGTGCATCTGGGGCAAGGACGACCGCTGCAATGACAGTTCCGGCGCCGCACCCCTGGGCGCCCGCTTGAAGGACAGCGAGGTCGTCGTCGTCCCCGGCGCCGGCCATGCCGTCATGCAGGAGGACTTCCGCAACATTGCGAATCTGTATCTTGGCTTCCTGCGCGACCATCCGTTCGCGGCGAGCCCATAGGTCGTCAGCGTGCAGTTTTACGCTTCACCAGCGCGATGAGATCGGCGACCGACGCGACGCCGGCCCCTTCCTCCGGTGGGACCGTGACGCCGTAGGACTCCTCGACCGCCAGCATGAGGTTGAGATGGCGCAGCGACGTCCAGGCCGGATGGTTCTTGGGCGAGGTGTCCGGGTCTACCTCGCTGGCCGGCAGTTCCAGCACGTCGGCGACCAGTTCACGGATTTCTTGATCGAGGTTTTCGCTGCTCATGGCACCTTTCCTGAGCTCAGGGGTTCGTCATCTTGATCCACTCGGGGCAGCGCACCGTCTGGTCGGCGCCGAGCTCCCAGTGGCTGCCGGCCGGAGTCTCCTCGATCAGCCGGAAATCGTGCTTGGGCAGGAAGTCCCTCACGGGCTCGTTCTTGGCGGTCGGCAGGAACCAGGCCGTCATTGCGACGCCCGCCTTGTGCGAGCGTGCTTCCTCCAGCAGCCGGCTGAGGAAGGCCGTCTCGACCGTGCGGCCGATGACCCGGCAGCTCAACAGGAAGGTGTCGAGCTCGCTCTTGCCGTCGCGGAACTTCAGGATTGCCGCGCCGACGATGCCATTGTCGCCGAAGCGGTCGGTCACTTTCAGCCAGTAGACGCCGGCGTCCGGTGACGCCGCCAGGGCGGCGACCTCCTCGTCGCTGTAGCGGTGGGTGCTGAGGTTGAACTGGTTCGTCTTCCGCGTCAGCTGGGCGATGCGCGGGATGCTCAGGTCATCGGCCCGGCCGACGGTGGCCACGGTCTCGAGCTTGCGCAGGTAGTCGTCCGGCGAGCCCATCGTAGCCTGCAGCTCGCTGCGCTGGCGCTGGTTCGCGTAGTACTGTCCCCGCTCGCGGTCTTCGGCCGACAGCCGCAACCGCTCGAACAGCGGACAAGCTCTCAGCGTGTCGGCGTAGCCCATCGGGTCCTCAGGCAGCTCAAGCACCGTGACCTCGGGGACCTCGTGGCGGACATGGCCGCGCTCGACCGGGTTGTCGTCGAGGAAGACGAGCGAGTCGACGCCGATGTTCAGTTCCTTGGCGATCTCGCGAAGGTTCTGTCCCTTGGGACTCCAGTTGATGCGCATTGCGGCGAAATGATCGGGCCGCAGCAGCATGCCCGGATGATCGCGCAGGACATGCAGGGCGTCCTCCGGATTGTTCTTGCTGGCGATGGCGAGGATGACGCCGCGGTCGGCGATGTCGAGGATCGCGCGTTGCAGCGCCTGGAACGCCGCTCCGGGATATTCGCCGTCCAGCTTGATGCCGTCGTAGCCGTCTTCGCCGACCACGCCGCCCCACAGCGTGTTGTCGAGATCGCAAACCAGGCACTTGGCCGACCGTCCCGCGATCGGACAGAGGAAGCGCAACCATTCGTCGGCCAGGGTGGGCAGCGCCCCGGACGCGATCGGCAGGCGGGCGTCGAGCCAGCGGCGTTCGTCGAGCCAGAGGCGGCGCCCGTAGCGGGCGACCAGGCCGTCGTAGTCGAGGAAGTAAGCCCCTTGCTCTTTGCAGAGCCGAATGAGGTCGTGATTGATCAGCTGCGTCGTCTCGATCTGACCGGACGGCCCTTGGTGATCCAGGATGCCGGTCCGGGCGACGGGCAGGCATTCCAGGCCGTGGACGATCAGTTGCGCCTGCGATCGCGACTGGAAGCTCGTGAGGTACGAACGGAACTCGTCGACGACGCGCGTACGGGCCGCGGCCAACGCCTCGGCCGGTACGACAGGGCCGCGCGACCACAGCTCGGGAGCGATGTCGCGCGTCTGCAGCGCCAGGATCACGACGTTCGGATTGCTGCTGTAGGTCGGCGATTGCGGGTCGAGGATCTCCTGGGCCCAGATGCCGAAGTCCGCGACGACGGGTTCGAGGTCGATGCCGAGCACCAGTGCGCCGGCGCGAAGCAGCGGCAGGGCGGGCTCGACGGTGAAGGATCGCAGGAAGCGAACCTTGAGCGGTGTGCCGCGCAGGTGGGGCGCCAGTCGCTTCCCCCGGGCTGCGATGAATCCGGCCGTCGCCTGGGTGGGCTGCAGCCTCCACAGCACCTGCAGGTCGTCGAGCGCATCGTCCCACGCCTCGCGCTCCAGGTAGGAATCCACGGACGCCCGCAATCGATTGATGTCGTCCCGCATGAGCCCCCGACCCTTCGCAAAGCCATAGTAGCGGCGGGGCGCGACACAACGCAAGATCGTGACGCCTGCGGCTGTGCTACCCGCGAGGCGTCGCGCTCACGCTCGTGATGCGAGGGGCTCGGAGCAAGGCAATACGTCCAGGAAGCGCCGCATGAACCTTGCGAACTTTTCGCGTTGCTCGCCAGTGCCCGTGTCCAATAGTTCAAGCTGCATTTGCCCGCGAATCGTTTGTGCCGAAAGCCAGTACAAATGGGAGCGCCCGGACATGATCGGCGAAGCCGCGCCGACCCGGACCTGTTGCAGGGTGAAGTGCTGGTAGCGATCCGCAAACGGCACGAGCCCCGCATTGCTGACAAAGCCACAGCACTCACGCGCTTTCATGATCTGCATGGCTTGCCGTGATGTCATGCGGGCGTGATAGAGGGCGCTGAGCCCTTCCGTATCCCTGGTGAACAAATCCGAATCGATCGTGGTCTTGATTTGCCGACTGATATCGGCCGCCAGTTTCCAGAATGCTTCTTGCGTGCCGATCCTGAAGGGATGAAAAATTCCGGTGACGAAGTTTCCCAGTTCCTTTCCCGTCATCTGCGCAGTGAGAGAGGCACGCAGGTCGCACGGGGTAAAGCAGAACGATTCGCTGCCCAGCTCGTGCTCCATGGCATGGACATTGAGCGTATGGATCATCGCGGCGCACAACATCCCTTGCACCGTGCAATTGTTCTTCTTGGCGAGCGCTACGACGGTGTGCGATTCTTCGAGAGTGAGGAGATGGCAGTAGCTCGCGTTGAAGTGAAAGGGTGCCTTTGCTGCCAGCGGCGTGTCGTCTCGAAAGGGCACGACGAACTCTGGTGGTGGAAGTTTCGTTTTGTGCTGCGGCAACAGGGTCTTCAGTTCCGGATACCACGGATAGAAATAGAGTTTGATATCGCGTTGCCCGCTGTGGAGCCGATCCAGAAACGCCAGCAGATCGGACGCCAGTCCGACCATGCTGCGAAAGTCGCTGAAAGCATGCTCGATCGAAAAGATGACGTCGTGTGTATTCGTGCCGCGCACCCAATCGACTCGCAGGACCGTGTCGCCTGACCGTAACGGCATGGGCGTCTTGAGCGCGGCAGACGCAATCTTCTCAGAACTGTCCGGCTGTTTGCGCGGATGGATGAACAGCGGAATGGGCTTGCGCGTGGCCTTGAACGCGAAGGGACGCTGCTTGGTTACCGTATGCTGCAGGATGGGATGTTGCCGCTGCAACAACTGCAGCGCTTGCACCATGAACTTCTTCTGCAAGGTGCCTTCGAGGCGTATCGAATATTGAATGATGAAGGGTTCCTTGCGACCCAGTAACCAGAAAAACGAGTCGTAGGAATTGAGTTTTAGCGCCTCGTTATCGTTCCTCATGCGCCCGCCGACCCTTCCCGAAAGGTGATAGTAATGGCCGGGTGCGCGGCGACGCAAAGATCGCGGCACGCTCGATGTACGACGGAGCGTCGGGATTGGAACCCGATCTTTTCTCCGGCGCGTACCGGGATGCGGTCGGCGTAGCCGGTAAACGCTGCTGTCACGATTGTCTCCCCCCGGGCCGACGATATAGTCGCCCGAACTTCAGGAGGATTGCTATGAGTTTGATTACCCGCCGCCGCGCTCTGATTGCCGGTGCGGTCGCCGCGCCGATGCTGGCGCGCCACGGCTGGGCCCAGTCGACGTACCCCAACAAGCAGATCCGCATGGTGGTGCCGTTCGCGCCGGCGGGCACGACCGACCTTCTGGGCCGCATCGTCGCCCAGTACCTCACCGAGCAGTGGGGCCAGCAGGTGATCGTCGACAACAAGGCGGGCGCCGGCGGCAATGTCGGCGCCGAGATCGTCGCCAAGGCGCCGCCCGACGGCTACACGCTGCTGCTGGGCACCATCGGCACGGCCGTCACCAACAACTTCCTCTACAAGAGCATGCCGTTCGACAGCCTGAAGAGCTTCGCGCCGGTCGCCCTGGTCGGCGAAGTCGCCAACGTGCTGGCCGTCTATCCCGGCTTCCCGGCCAAGACCGTCAAGGAGTACGTCGAGTACTGCAAGCAGCAGGGCCCCAACAAGGTGAGCTACGGCTCGCCGGCGGTCGGCGGCTCGGGCCACCTCGCCATGGAGTATTTCGCCGAGCTGTCCGGCATCAAGGTCGAGCATGTCGTCTATCGCGGCAGTTCGCTGGTGCTGAAGGACCTGCTGGCCGGCCACATCCCCAGCACGATGGACAACCTGCCGCCGTACCTGCCGCACATCCAGTCCGGCGCACTCAGGGCGCTGGGCGTCAGCACCTCCAAGCGCTGGTTCGCGCTGCCCGACGTGCCGACCATCGCCGAACAGGGCTACCCCGGCTTCGACGCGGCGCCCTGGTGGTATGTCTCCGCCCCCGCCGGCACGCCGCCCGACATCGTCAAGAAGCTGTCGGACGAGATCACCAAGGGCATCAAGTCCGAAGCGGTGATCAAGAAGATCCGCGATGCCGGCGCGGCCGAGCTGCCGGGCGATTCCGCAGCGCTGCTCAAGCACATGGAGACCGAGTACGCCAAGTGGAAGAAGGTGGTCGAGGCCGCCAAGCTGGAGCCTCAATGACCCGGAACGGGCTCACGGGGAAGATCCAGACCGTCCTCGGGCCGATCGCGCCCGAGGCGCTCGGCCGCACGCTGATGCACGAGCATGTGCTCTGTGACATCCGGCCGCCCGGCACGCGCTCGGACAACGATCTCGGACCCGAGATCACGCTGGAGAACGTCTGGCAGATGAACTACGGCCGCGGCCTGAAGCGCGCCGGCCGCAAGTACATGCTCGACCTCGAGGACATCGCCACCCGCGAGGTGGCGATGATGAAGCACGACGGCGGCGATGCCATCGTCGAGCTGACCTGCGGCGGCCTCTCGCCCGATCCGGCGGGACTGAAGCGCATCGCCGCCGGCACCGGCGTGCATCTGATCATGGGCTGCGGCTACTACGTCAACGACTACCAGGACCCGAAGAACCATGGCCGCTCGGTCGACGACTTCGCGCAGGAGATGATCGGCCAGATCCTGCACGGCGCCTGGGGCACGGACGTGCGCGCCGGGATGATCGGCGAGATCGGCTGCCAGGCGCCGTGGACCGCGACCGAGAAGAAGGTGATGCAGGCCGCCCTGATCGCCGCCGGCGAGACCGGCGCCTCGATCAACGTCCATCCCGGGCGCGACCCCGACCAGCCGCAGGAAGTGGCCGACTTCATCAAGGCGGCCGGCCGGCCCACCGAGCGCGTGGTCATCAGCCACATCGACCGGACCATCTTCGATGAGGACCGGCTGCTCAGGCTCGCCGATTCCGGCGTCACCATCGAGTTCGACCTGTTCGGCCAGGAGGCGAGCTACTACGGGCTGTCGGACATCGACATGCCCAATGACGCGACGCGGCTGAGGCTGATCCGTGCATTGATCGCAGCGGGCCATCTCGACCGTGTCGTGATCAGCCACGACATCTGCTACCGCACGCGGCTCTCGACCTTCGGCGGCCATGGCTACGGCCACATCTTCCGCAATGTCGTGCCGATGATGAAATTGCGCGGCTACAGCGAGGACGAGGTCGACGCCATCCTGGTGCGCAATCCAAGGCGGCTGCTCACGTTCGCTTGAAGCCTGGTGTGCAGTAAGGCGCCGGCGTCGTCCCGCCAGCGCCCCGATATCTTCATCTGCCGTGCTGCCATCGCTGCGGCGATGGTGAAATCCCGACGAGTTGGCTAAGCTCGGCGTCGACCTCGATCGCTGCTTGTCCCGTTATGCGCTGAAGAGCGCACCGATCGAGGTGCTCAAAGCAAGCACCGCGGCGCGAACCTTGTTGTTCGCCTACTCCTTGGAGGCCAGCCATGAGCAAGTTCACCGTCAATGGCAAAGCGCAAGACTTCAAAGGCGACCCGGAGACACCTCTCCTCTGGTATCTGCGCGATATCGTCGGCATGACCGGCACCAAGTTTGGCTGCGGGCGCGCCCTGTGCGGCGCCTGCACTGTGCATATCGACGGCACGGCGGCGCGCTCCTGCCAGGTCCAGGTCGGCGACATCGACGGCCAGACCGTCGTCACCATCGAAGGCCTGTCGCCCGACGGCAATCATCCGGTGCAGAAGGCCTGGCGCGAGCTCAACGTGGCGCAATGCGGTTACTGCCAGACCGGCCAGATCATGCAGGCGGCGTCACTGCTCAAGGACACACCCAAGCCCACCGACCAGCAAATCCTCGACGCCATGAGCGGCAACATCTGTCGCTGCGGCACCTATCCGCGCATCCGAGACGCCATCAAGCGCGCCTCGGGCAGTGCGTAAGGGGAGGGCATGACCATGACCAACACGATTGAAGTCGCGAACGTCGCGCGTCGTTCGGTTCTGCTCGGCCTCGCCGCGGGAACCTTCCTGCTTTCGGCCCGGCTGTCCCCGCCGGCTGTGGCGCAGGAGAAGAAGTTTGGCGGCGACGGCATGCCCGGCGGCGTGAAGGACGATCCCCGGATCTTCCTGTCGATCGCCGACGACGGTACGGTGAGCCTGCTGTGCATCCGCGCCGAGATGGGCCAGGGCGTCCGCACCAGCTTCGGCATGGTGGTGGCCGACGAACTCGAGGCGGAACTCGGTCGCGTGAAGGTGCTGCAGGCGCCGGGCGATCAGGAGCGCTTCGGCAATCAGGACACCGACGGCTCGCGCAGCATGCGCCATCACTTCGAGCCGCTGCGCCGCATCGCGGCGGCGGCGCGGCAGATGCTGGAGCAGGAGGCGGCCGCCCGATGGGGCGTTCCGGTCACCGAGGTCAAGGCCGAGAACAACGGCATCGTCCATGCCGCGAGCGGCCGGCGTCTCGATTTCGGCGCGCTGGCCAAAGGCGCGGCGGCGCGGCCGGTGCCGCCGCGGGACAGCCTGGAGCTCAAGGGGCCGAGCCAGTTCCGCTACATCGGCAAGGACAACGTGCCCTTGATCGACAATCTCGACATTACCACCGGCAAGGCCCAGTTCGGCATCGACGCCCGCGTCGACGGCATGGCCTATGCTGTGGTGGCGCGCCCGCCGGTCTTCGGCGGCAAGGTCAAGAGCTTCGACGCCGCCAGGGCGATGAAGGTGCCGGGCGTTCTCAAGGTAGTGGCGATCGACCCGCCCACCCCGCCCGTCGTCTTCCAGCCGCTGGGCGGCGTGGCCGTGATCGCGGAGAACACCTTCGCCGCCATCAAGGGCCGCTCCCAGCTCGACATCCAGTGGGACGACGGGCCGAACGCCAGCTACGATTCCGTCGCGTACCGCAAGACTCTGGAGGCTGCCGCGGGCAAGCCCGGCAAGGTCGTGCGCAATGACGGCGACGTCGATGCCGCGCTGGCCGGTGCGGCCAAGCGCGTGTCGGCGGAATACTACGTGCCGCATCTGGCTCAAGCGCCGATGGAGCCGCCGTCGGCAACGGCCCGTGTCACGCCCCAGGGCTGCGAGGTCTGGTGCAGTGTGCAGAATACCGAGGCCGTCCGCACCGACCTGTCGAAACGCTTCAACGTGCCGCTCGACAAGGTGACCGTGCACAACCTGCTGCTGGGCGGCGGCTTCGGCCGCAAGTCGAAGCCCGACTTCGCCAGCGAGGCGGCGATCTGCTCCCATGCCATGGCTGGTCGGCCGGTGAAGCTCACCTTCACGCGCGAGGACGACCTGCAGCACAGTTTCTTCCACACCGTGTCGGTGGAGCGGCTCGAAGCGGGCGTCGACGCCGACGGCAAGGCTGTCGCCTGGCTGCACCGCACCGTGGCGCCGTCGATCTTCGCGCTCTTCATGCCGGATCCCAAGCACGAGGCGCCGCTCGAGCTGGCGATGGGCGCGGTCGACAATCCCTTTGCCGTTCCCAACCTCAGGGTCGAGAACCCGGAGGCGGCGGCGCACACTCGGGTGGGCTGGTTCCGCTCCGTGTCCAACATCCCGCATGCCTTCGCCATCCACAGCTTCGTGGCGGAGCTTGCGGCCTCGGTGGGACGTGATCCCAAGGACTACCTGCTGGAGTTGATCGGGCCGCCGCGCCTGATCGATGCCGCAGCGATGTCGGATGCCTGGCTCTACGGCGAGGATCCCAAGCGCTATCCTTTCGACACCGGGCGAATGCGCGGGGTCGTGGAGAAGGCGGCGGCCGAAGCCGGCTGGGGGCGAAAGCTGGAGCAGGGCCACGGGCTCGGCATCGCCGCACACCGCAGCTTCGTCAGCTACACCGCGGTCGTCACGGAGGTGGCGGTCGGGCCCAGGGGCGAGCTCACCATCCCGCGCGTCGACATCGCCTTCGACTGCGGCGCCGTGGTCAATCCCGACCGCGTCCGCTCGCAGCTCGAGGGTGCCGCCGTGCAGGGCATCAGCCTGGCGACGCTGGGCGAGATCAGCTTCAAGAACGGTCGCGTCGAGCAGACCAACTTCGACGGCTACGAGCTGACACGGATCGACGGCGCGCCGACCGAGATCCGCACGCATCTCATCAACACCACGGCGTTCGACAAGCCGCTCGGCGGCGTCGGCGAGCCCGGCGTGCCGCCGGTCGCGCCGGCGCTCGCCAACGCGATCTTCGCCGCCTGCGGCAAGCGCATCCGCAGCCTGCCGATCAGGGACCAGCTCGCGGGGAAGGCCTAGACACGGACGTACGCGGCGCCACCTAATGAGATGGGTGGCGCCGCGCCCGCGAAAGATGCCTCGGCTGCCCGGGGGAGGGACCCTAGGCAGCCTTCTTCGCACGCAGCGCAGGGGCCAGCTTGCGTTCGAACAGCTCGAAGAAGAAATCCTGATCCGGACCGATCTGGGTCAGGATGATGTGGTCGCAGCCGATGGCGCTCATCTCATGGATCGCCTCGAGATGGCGGTCGGCCGACGGTCCGCAACTGATCTCTTCGCCGACGATGTCGACCGAAACGTGCTTCGATGCCGAGGCAAAGGCCTCGTCGTGCGGCAATTCCGCAAGCACCGGCCAGCCCGCCATGGACCATCGGTGATAGCGATGCGCTGTCTTGCGCGCCTCGTCCTCGTCGGCAGCGGCACACATGGCGACCTCGGCATAGCGCGGACCCTTGCCGCCGGCACCGGTGAAGGCCTTGATCAGCTCCTTCTTGGGCTCCGTCACGATCAGCCCGTCGGCCTTCTCGCCGGCAAGGCGGCCGGCCTCCGGTCCGCCGGCCGCCACGACGACCTGCAGCTTGCGTTTGGGGCGATCGAACAGCTTGGCGTGATCGATCTGGAAATGACGGCCGCGATAGGTCGTGAGCTTGCCTGCCAGCAATCCCTGGATGATGTCGAGCGCTTCGGTCAGCCGCTCGTGGCGCTCGACCACGCCCGGCCAACCCAGGCCGACGACATGCTCGTTCAGGCGCTCGCCTGCGCCGAGGCCGAGGGTAAAGCGTCCGTCGGCCAGCAGCCCCATGGTGGCTGCCGCCTGCGCGATGATCGCGGGGTGATAGCGCATGATCGGGCAGGTCACCGCCGTCATCAGCCCGAGGTGCTCGGTTGCCTCTGCGACCGCGCCCAATACCGACCAAGCAAACGGCGAGTGGCCCTGTTCCTCGAGCCAGGGGAAGTAGTGGTCGGAGATCGCGGCGAAGTCGAAGCCTGCCTGTTCGGCTCGCTTGGCGTTGCGGACGAGATCGCCTGGTCCGTGCTGCTCGGCCATCAGCTTGTAGCCGATCTTCACCATGTGTGCCTCCGTGGCCTGATTCAGTGATCTGGCGGGAGAACACGCGCACAGCCCGAAGGTTGCCGTGCAACTCGTGTCGGATGGCCGACGTTCGTCTGCGGTAGCAGGGAGCCTTTCCGATGATCCGCAAGCTCTCGTCCGGCGAATACCGCCTCTACTCGCGCAAGATCGATCCCAGGACCGGCAAGCGGCGAAATCTCGGTACTTTCAAGTCGCGAGCGGCTGCCGAGAAGCACGAACGGGCGGTGCAGTACTTCAAGCGTCACTGATCAAGTGACTTCCCCTCGGCCGCTTCGATGGCCGCAAATGGCCCGAGCGAATCGCCAACAGCTTGCCCTGGCACAAACCCACGCCGGGGCATCGTCAAGGCACCAGGACGGCGGCCCCCTGGAAGCGACCCGCCCGCAGGTCGGACAATGCCTGGTTGGCGGCGGCAAGCGGATAGACTGTGGTCGTGGTGACCACACCCGCCGTGGGCGCCACGGACAGGAACTCGACGGCGTCCTGTCTCGTCAGGTTGGCGACGGAGAGGATCTGCCGTTCCTCCCACAGCAGCCGATAGGGGAAGGCCGGGATGTCGCTCATGTGGATGCCGCCGCAAACCACGCGGCCGCCTTTGTGCACCGCCCGAAGCGCCGTCGGCACCAGCGCACCGACCGGCGCAAACAGGATCGCTGCGTCGAGAAGCACCGGCGGCAGCTCGGACGAGGAACCGGCCCACCTGGCGCCGAGCGACAGGGCGTGTGCCTGCGCGGCTGCATCGCCCGGCCGGGTGAATGCGTAGACGTCGCGGCCCTGCCAGCAACAGATCTGCGTGATGATGTGGGCGGCGGCGCCGAACCCATAAAGACCGATGCGACGCCCGTCGCCCGCCAGCCTGAGTGACCGCCATCCGATCAGTCCGGCACAAAGGAGTGGCGCCGTCGCGACTGGATCGTCGAATCCATCCAGAGCGAAGGCAAAGGCCGCGTCGGCCACCGTGTGGGTGGCGAACCCGCCATCGCGACCGTGTCCGGTGAAAATCGGACGATCGCAGAGATTCTCGCGCTGCGTCGAACAGTAGGGACAGGCGCCGCAGGTGTGGCCGAGCCACGGCACGCCAACGCGTTGCCCGAGATGGTGCGACGTGACACCAGGACCCAGCGCCTCGACAATGCCTACGATCTCGTGCCCCGGCACGACCGGCAGCCGGATATCGGGCAATTCGCCGTCGACGATGTGCAGGTCGGTGCGACAAACGCCACACGCCTCGACGCGCAGGCAGATTTCACCTGCGGCCGGTCTCGGATCTGGCCGTTCCTCGAGGACGAGCGGGCCGCCGCCGGCCGCCAGAACCATCGCCTGCACGGGGTTGGTCCTCCCTTCCGATGCAGTAGAACACCGCCGCCGGCACGGGCGCAACGCGCGGTCGAGCCGGCGGCGGAGCCGTTCCTCAGGCCGGCTTGATCTCGACCTGCTTGACCTCGGCCCGCGGAGCTGCAGCCTTTGCGATCTGCAATGTCAGCACGCCCTTCGCGAAGGTCGCCGTGATGCCGTTGTGGTCGGCGTCGGTCGGCAGGGTGAAGGCACGGGTGAAGCTACCGTAGCTGCGCTCCGAATAGTGTGTCTTGTCGTCGGCCTGCTCGACCTTCTTTTCGCCCGAGATCGTGAGCACGTTGTCCTCTACCTGGACCTTCACGTCCTTCTCATCCAGGCCGGGAAGCTCGACGGAAACGGTGTAGGATTTTCCGTTCTCCTTCACCTCGACCTTGGGCATATGCTCGAAAACGCGCAGTGCACGAGGTTCGGTGCTGGGCATGAGATCGGGCCAGCTGAATGGCCAGCCCCTCATCATTCGATTGACGATCTGGTCGAAGTCGCCAAAGGCAGCGGGAGTACGCGGATTGGTCAGAGACTTTGCGTCGTTCATCGCACCCTCCGTGACGGATCAATGTGATCCATCCGTTTCCTAGGGCATTCCGTCGATCCCGTATTTGACCGAGATCAAGTTGGGAAAGTCGCGCGCGCTTCACTGGCGGGGGTATCGCCGAATCAGCGAACGAGGTCGTTGGGCATGGCGTCACACGCCCATGCCGACCGAGGCCGGGATCGTGCGCAGGTGGTTCTTGACCCGCCTGACGCCTGGGACGTTTTCGGCGGCCACCCGATAGGCGTCGCGTACGTCCTTGCCTTCGACGAAGCCCCAGAGATGGACGACACCATCGTTGGCATAGACGTTGATTGGCCACCTCGACGTCCAGGGGCGATTCTCCAAGGCATCGGCGACGTTCTCGCGCAGCGCCCTGTCCGTCGGCTGCAACACCGGACGGTCAGGTTCGCGCGACAGTAACGCACGCAGCAGATCGGCGCGGCTGACGACTCCGACGACGATCGCACCACGGACGATCGGGATGCGCTTGATGTCGTGCCTTTCCATCCGATCGACCAGCTCGCTGAGCGTGGTGTCTTCGTCGGCGGTCACTACATCCTTGGTCATGACATCGGCGACGCGTCGCGTTTCTGCGGCGACGAAGGCCCGTGCCGATGAAGCTCCACTGTCCAGCAGGCGCCCGAGCCAAGTCTTCTTGCTTGCCGTGCCGATCTCAGCGCGGCGAACGAGATCCGCCTCGCTGACGATTCCGACGATCGCGCCTTTGTCGTCCGTAACCGGCGCGGCGCTGACGCGTTCGCCCAGCAGGACCTCTGCTGCATCGAACACGGTTTCATCGACGCCGATGCAGACGATTTCCCGACTCATTATGTCCTTCGCGAGCATCTGGACCTCCCTCGCTGTCAGATTCCGGCGACGTCGCTTCGCTTGAGCCTCGATGCCGGGTGGGTAGCTTCCGCTCTGGCGTTGTGCCATTCAGGTCATGCCCTAAGGGGTCCTACCTAGGCTCACGCCGTGGCGGGCCCGCTCATCGCCGCACGAGCATCGCCAGGAGGAATCCTGCCGCAGCCGCCAGCGAAACAGCCGCCAGCGGCTGCTTGCGGATGGCCTCCTCGGCGTGGCTGCGGCCTCTTGCGGCGACGACACCGACGGCGTCGGCCTTGTCGCCGAGCTCCTTGACAATCGCGTTCGCCTGTTCGGCGATACGTCGGGCCGCTTCGCTGGCCGCCTTGATCGCCTCGGCCCCTTCCGCCTTCGCGAGATCCTGCATGGCGATCGCCATCTGGTCGAGCTGTTCCTTTAGCGCCGTCGGCTCCGTCCCCAGGTAGCCGAACGTATCCTTGGTGGGTATGCCCATGGCTGCCTCCTCGGCGATGGCATGTGCATCGTGCCAGGGTGGGGCGACGGTCGGATTGACCTGTGTCAATCGCAGCCGCCGTGGCCTATCGGCAAGACCGTAGCCTATGAACGAAAGCTGATCCGTCGGATCGCGGCCCGGTCGCCTGACGACCGCCATGCCTTCGCCGCGCACGATGAGCGTCCCCGAATAGACGAACGGCGTGTTCTTGCCGCCCGGCCGAGCCATCGCAATCTCATGCTCTGAGTGGCACTTGCGAACGGTGATCGATTCTCCGGTCAGCAGGGATTTGTCGACTGGAGATCGGTCGCCGCCACGAGCACGCCGTCAGCCGGCGCGCGATCGCCCTCGAGAAGGACGATCGTATCGCCGCGCACCAGCTGGCGGCCGGGGATGCGTCGGCGCTGGCCGTCGCGGACGACCAGGGCGCGAGGGCTGCCGATGATCGCCCAGCACCAGGTACACGGCGCGGGCACCCAGCAGCAGAGCGAACATCGGCTCATGCAAGACGTCGCCCACGATGCGCACGAGCGTCCGGCGTTCGATCGAAGTCAGGTCGTTGAAACCTTCCGCCTGAAAGCGTGCTTTGGCTTCGCTCTCGGTGAGACCCGTTCGGGACACGGGCGACTCAGGCTGTCGATCGATGAACGTCGCAATGCGACGAAGCCTGCTCAATGACATCGAGGCCCAGCAGCAGGATATCGATGCGGCTGGCGGAGGACCCCTACTCCGCGCGGCGTGGATCGCTGTCGACCAGACAGTTGAACGCGTGCATCTCAGGCGGCGGTATCACAAGGGCCGGCGTCCATGGAGAGCGTCCGGAGCCACGCGGCAGCGTCGGCAAACAGGCGGTACTTAACGTCGACCACGGAGAACTCGCGCCACCAGTTGACCAGATCGCCCCACGGATCGTTGAGTTTGCCGAGGCCGGTGACGACAGCCACGACAGTGCCGACCTCGATATGATCCTCCAGCACCATAAGGCCCCCGACACAGAACGCGCTCGCGACCGAGAGGTGGTGCATCAGGTTCATCAGGAGGTTCATCGAGTACTTCAACTTGTAGATTCCCATGTTCAACGTGAAGATCCGACGGGTCTGGTCCAACATCCACGATACACTCGGTGTCGCCGAGGAATCGTCGGCAATGACGCCGCTGACATCGCGTTTGACGAGAATGCGACTGCGGGCGCGGTTGTTGATGGCGTTCTGCAGCAAAGGAACGAAGACGGTCTGGGGCAGGAAGAATGCCAGTCCAACTACGGCAAGCCAGGGCTGGAGCGCCAACATGTAACCGACCACGCTGAGCAGAATGCCTCCCTGCAGCAACGGTTCCGAAATACTGATTCCGGTGAAGCCTCCGATCGGTTCGGCTTCTTCCAGCACCATGGCGATCTCGACACCGGCCCCTTCAGGCGCAACCTCGTTGTGGCCATGCCCGGTCATGGAGAATACCAGATCACGCAGACGCCGCACGGTGCTCTCCGCCACCCAGCCGCGATAGACATTCAGCGACAGCTTGAGGAGCTGTTCGGCCAGAGCGACGCCGGCATAGCCGATTGCCAGCCAGGCAATCGCGTCGAACGCGACCTGATGCGTCAAGCCATTCACGATCCGGCGCTGCAGTTCGAGCGGCACGACGCTGAGGCTGAAGGCGGCGACCGATAGCGCCGCCAAACCCGCCTGATGGACACCTGTCGAAGAGATCACGTAGCCCATGATGGTCCGCGGCATGGACATGCCCGGCCGTGTCATGCCCACGCCACCCGCGCGGACTCGTGCAGAGTCTTCGGCTGGGCAGCGCGCTTCACCAGGACAGTCGTGCGAGTCATGAGCATCTCCTGTCGTCCGTGATGCGAAGAGTGCTCCTTCGGCTCCGGCGGCCTTTGACCCAGGTCAAGCAGCTCGCGAAGCGAAGCGTTGTGGGTGGCGTTACACCCTGTTGCCGGCGTGCGGCGTAACGTTGCCGCACGTTGCCGCCGCTATCGCGACCGTTGCGAGACGCCGGCTCGATGCGAGCCGATCAGTCGCCGTACTTCGCTCAGCAATTGCTGGCGCCGGCGGTCGTCACTCTCCTGCTGGAGCGCGTGGCGTAGATCGAGCAGCGCCGCGGCATAGTCGTTGTGCCAGTCGCGCGGCGCGCTGGCCTGCGCCGCGGCCAGGCGCGGGGCGGTGGCGGCATGCGACGGCAGGGCCTGCCACCGACCGTCGCGGAAGGCGATGTCGAACGCTTGATCGAGTTCGGGCGCAAGAATTCGCGGCCGCTCAAGCCCTGCCGCCGAGAGACTGTCGGCAAGTCCTTGCGCGGCGTCAGGTTCGCCATGGACCAGCATCGCCGAGCCGAGCGTAGGAAGAAGCGGACGCGCCCACTCGACCAGCTCGTCGCGGTCGGCATGGCCGGAATACGACTCTATGGTGCGGATGCGCGCCTTGACGTTGATCTCCTCGCCGTGGATGCGCACACGCGGCGCGCCGCCGCGAACCAGCGCGCCCAGCGTGCCGGGCGCCTGGTAGCCGACGAAGAGCACCGTCGAGTCAGGCCGCCATAGATGATCCTTGAGATGATGCTTTACGCGTCCGGCGTCGCACATGCCTGAACCGGCGAGGATGACCCCGCCGCCGTGGATGCGGCCAATCGCCTTGCTTTGTTCGACCGTCTCGATCAGGCGGAAATCGCCGCCGGTGAAGGCCGTCCCGTCCGTGCCCCGCTCCAGGGTACGGCGGTGGCGGCGGAACACCTCGGTCGTCCGGCCGGCGAGCGGCGAATCCAGGAAGACCGGGACTGCCCCGATCTCGCCGTCGCGTCTGAGGCGGGCGATGTCGTCGAGGATCTCCTGGGTGCGCTCCACGGCGAACACGGGAATGATGACATTGCCGCCCGCCTTCAGCGCGTCGCTCAGTTCGCGTCCGAGCAGGGCCCGGCGGTCGGCCTCGCTCAGCCGCTGCCGCAGGCGATTGCCGTAGGTCGACTCCAGCAGGAGGATATCGCAGGGGTCCGGCGTCGACGGATCGGGCTGGAGCGCTTTTCCTTGCGGTCCGATGTCTCCGGAAAAGACGAACCGCATGGGGCGCGGCCCGGCGTCGACCTCCATTTCGATGAAGGCGCTGCCCAGGATGTGCCCGGCGTTGCGCAGGCGGGCGCGAACGCCCTTCAGTGGTTCGAACCACGAATCGTAACGCTGCGCGCCGAGCAACGAGAGCGAGGCTTCGGCATCGCTGCGGGTGTAGATGGGGACGACGAGCGGTTCTCCCCGCCGGCTGTTGCGCCGGTTCAGCCGATCGACGTCGCCCTCCTGGATGGCTCCAGCATCGGGAAGCAGCCAGTGCAGGAGGTCGCGGGTGGCTTCCGTCGTCCACGCCTTGCCGCGGAAGCCCGCCAGCGCAAGCTTGGGGAACAGGCCGGTGTGATCGATGTGAGCGTGAGTCAGCAGCATCGCCTCGATGGCCGAGGCCTCGAAGGGAAACCGACGGTAGTTCAGTCCACGCAGCGACTTCGGCCCCTGGAACATGCCGCAATCGACCAGCAGATCGCCGCCCGGCGTGACCAGCCGGTAGCAGGATCCGGTCACGGTGCCGGCGGCGCCGTGGGTGTGTAGCGAGACGTTCACAGGCCTTTACTCCGTCGTTAGTCCCCACCCGTTACCAATACGGCGCGCCCGCGGCGAGGGCGTTTGATCTCGCTCATACGACTGGCGGATCTGGTGCGGTTTGCTGGTCCAACTAAGATGGCGGCTCCAAGGATGCCGGGACCAGGACGATCATCACCATGGCTGTTTCTCGTGAGGGTTTCGGCATTGCCGTCGGCAGGAGGGCTCGCGCGCTCATTCGCATGGCCGCGACGTGCAGCGTCGTCTTGGTGGTCCCGCCGCTGGCCCTCGCCGCCGCCGAGATCGACCCGGAGTCGTGCGGTGTCCGCGAGCCGGATTCGTTGGAGATCAGCTGGACGGCGCCATGCCGGGACGGCAGCTGGGAGCTCGATCCACGGGCCGGATGCCGGATGTGGCATTGGCATCCCGATCCCGAGGATACTGCGACGTGGTCCGGCCGCTGCGTGTCCGGCCGCAAGGAAGGGCATGGCACCGTCCAGTGGTACGAGCACGGCCGCCCCGTCGATCGTTTCGAGGGCGTCTTTCGGCACGGCAACCGGGAGAGTTTCGGGCGCTACCGCTGGCCGGCCGGTCAGAGCTTTCAGGGCGCCTACGTCGCCGATCTGCCGGACGGACAGGGCATCGTGACCATCGATGGCGAGTCCTTCGAGGGAACTTGGCGCCGTGGCTGCCTGACGAACGGCGACAAGCGCATCGCCATTGGCGTTCCGCTCAGTGACTGCGGTGGACAATGAGTGTGCCGACGGGGGTCAACGATCGCGGCGGCGTCGACGAGGCGGCGCTGCTCGCTGCGGCCGCCCATCACCGCTCGCTGCTGCGGTTGCGCGGGATCGCGGCAATCGCCTTTGCCTTCATCGCCTTCTTCTGGCCAAAGCCCGCCATGTACCATTTGACGGCTCTGTGGGGTGCCTACTCCTTCGTCGATGGCGTTCTCGCCCTGACTGCCGCGATCAGGCGCAAGACAGGCACGGCGCGAGCATGGCTGGGCTTGATTGGCATGGCAGGCATTGCCTGTGCCGGCGCCGTGCTGGTAGCGCCGCAGGTACTCGCAACTCACCTCGCCGCGATTATTTCCATCTGGGCCGGCTCGACCGGGGCGACGTACGTGTGGGTCGCTCTGAAGCTGCGCAAGTCGGTCCAGGGAGGTTGGATCCTCGCCTTGGATGGAATCGGCATCATCCTGTTCGGTCTGGCTTTGGCCTTTTGGCCGCGTTTGGAACCGGAAGCACTGGTGTGGCTGACGGGATGGTTCGCGGCGCTGCTGGGGAGCCTGCTTTTGTCCATGAATTTCTGGCTGGGCTCGTCGCGCTGACGCCGCCCTCGCTACGAAGCGGCCTACCGCTCATTTGCTGCGAAGGCTTTGGATGTAGGCGATGAGATCGTCCTGCTGGCGCCTGCTGAGGGCAAAATCGGGCATGCGGCTATGCTGCGGGTTCATCGCCGCCCGCAGTTGATCGGCCGACAAGCCGGGGTTGGCGGCAATGGCAGGAAAGGTCGGCAGGCCGTCGGCCGATGCCGAGGTCGCCGTTCGTTCTGTCATGTGACAGGGAGAGCACCATCGCAGGGCGATCTCGCGTCCCTGCTGCGCATCCTGCGCGACGGCCAATGACGGGATGAATGCTATTGCGAAGCCAAGGCGGCGAAGCATCGTTTGCTCCTGTCGTCGAACGCGTCCGTTGGCCGTCTCGCTGCGGCAAGCTGGAAGAATAGGCCTCCCTCGGCCGCGGACGTTGATCTTGATCAAGCCGTCGACGGCAGAACGCGCGCAGCATGCGCGGGTTGCCGCGGAGGCCATGATGCGAAAATTTTCCATCGTAACCCTGCACCACCATCCGATCACGATGGACGAGTCGGCCAGCGTGACGGATGCCTGTGACCAGATGCGTGTTCGCAAGGCCGGATCGGTATTGGTAACCGGCGAGTCGGGCCGACTGGTCGGAATCTTCACCGGCCGCGACGCGGTGTGCCGGGTGGTGGCGCAACGACGCGACCCGTGCAGCACCCGCCTCGCCGAGGTCATGACCCGGGATCCCAGGACGATGCTGCCTGACCAGACCGCGTTCGACGCCCTGCGCTTGATGGCGGAGGGCGGCTTTCGGCACGTGCCGCTGGTCCGGAATGACCGGATCGTCGGGCTGGTTTCCCGCGGCGACTTCAGGGGGCTCGAACTCGACCCCGACGACGAGGAATGCGATCTCTGGGAGCACCTGCGTTGAGACGGCCGGCGCTTTCCCTCAGTGCGACATGAGAACAGGAACCGTCATGCTGGCGAGCAGGGTACGGCTCGCCCCGCCCAACACCATCTCGCGCAGCCGGGAATGGCCGTACAGGCCCATGACGATCAGGTCGGCCTCGTGGTCGGAGGCTCGCGACAGGATCGCGTTGCCGACATCGCCGTCGGACGCCACGTCGCGCTGCACCGTCGCCTTGACGCCATGCCGCGCCAGCCATGCCGCGACGTCGGCGCCCGGCTCGGCGCCGTGGCCATAGTTGGACGAGCGCGGATCGACGCAGAGGACGATGACCTTGGAGGAAGTCTTCAACAGCGGCAGTGCATCCGATGCCGCGCGGGCGCTCTCGCGGCTCGCGTTCCAGCACAGCATGATGGTGTTGCCACACTCTGCCGGCGCGCCGACCTTGGGCACGACCAGTATCGGCCGGCCGGTCGACAGCGCCATGGTCTCAGGCAGATCGAGCGGCACGAAAGATGGCGCGCCCGGATCGGGCTGCCCGAGCACCAGAAGGTCGGCGTAGCGCGCATGAAGGGGCAGGCGTGCGTCCATATAGCCGTCGTCGGACCGCCATTCCGTCAGAAGCTCGGTACCCTTCACGGCCTTGGCGAAGGCTGCCTTGGCCGCCGCCAGGTTTGCCTGCGCCGTCTCTTCGAACAGGGTGAACAATTTGCCCGTTGCCGCGGCTCCATTGAGCAGGGCCGGCGCTTCGAACGGCTCCTGGATGTACACGCCGACGAGATGGGCGTCATGGCGCTTGGCCAGCTCGACCGCAATGGCGAGCCTGTACGCAACCTTCGGATCGGCATCGCAGTGTACCAGGATGGTCTTGTACCCCATGGCTGCCTCCTATTCGTCGTGAAGCGGCGCAGGATGGCGCAAGCGACGCCGGCGGCCTTGACGCAAGTCAAGCCCTTCCTGCCGCAGTCCTTGTCGTCGGAAGAAGATAGCCTTTTTCTCACGCGGCGCCGAGCCGTCGCGGATTTCGACAAGGTGCTCCGTGGTGTCAGCAATGCCAGCGTTGCAGGCAGTGCTGGCACGAAGCATGCCCGCCGCGGGACGCCAGAAAGTTGGTCACGGAGTTTTGGCGCTCTACGGTACGCCAAAACTCTCGCGACTTGCGGGCAGTCCCTGCACTGAATGCCTCTCCCTTACGGTGCGAAAAAAGCTAACAAAATTGCGTAGGGGGACATCACTGAGCGCCATGAGGCGGCCGGCTACGTTCTCGTGTGCAGGACTCAGGTTATTATTTGTTGACGCGGATACTAACTACCGTTATTGTGCTCTTTCCGGTTTCCACCGGAGGAAGGCGGCACTCAAAACGTCAGCCCGTATGCTGCTTCCTCGGTGTAAATCGAACCTGAGCGGCCGCTACGGCTCGAATAGAGCGCAAAGTGGTCGGCGATCCACGGGCCGGCCTTGAAGATGGAATGGCTCGCCATGAATTGCGCCAGGTGGTGCCCGGTTTCCGCGCCGTTGGCGAAGCGCGCCAAGGTCACGTGCGGGCGGAACTTGCGGCGCTCGACCTCGATGCCGCAATTGCGCGCCACGGTCGACACCTTCTGCTGCAGCCAGTCGAGCCGGTCACTCCTTTCGACCGTGGCGACCAGGGCGCGCGGCTGCTTGCCGCTCGAGAACTGCGCTACGCCGGCGATGGCGACGGAGAAGGGTGGGCCGGCGATGTCCGATAGCTCCTCCTCGAGGTCGCGCATGGTGCTCCCCTGCACCTCGCCCGCGAAGCAGAGCGTGACATGGAAGTTCTCCACCGGCACCCACCGCGCGTCGGGCAAGCCCGACTGCAGCGCTACGAGGTCGTCGGCAATCTCTTCAGGGACGGGCAGGGCGACGAACAGACGCATGGTCGTCCAGGTTCTTGGTCACGAAAGGCAGGATGCGCTCGACGATCACGTCGACGCCCTTGGGATTGGGGTGGATTCCGTCGCCCTGGTTGAGCGCCGGATTCTGTGCCACGCCGTCGAGGAAGAAGGCGTAGAGCGGCACGCCGTGCTTGTCGGCCAACCGCTGGTAGATGCCGTCGAACTGCTTGGCGTATTCCGGTCCATAGTTGCGCGGCGCCAGCATGCCCGCCAGCCACACCGTCACGCCGGCCTCCTTGAGCTTGGCGATGATGGTATCGAGGTTCTTCTCGGTGACGGTGGGATCGGTGGCACGCAGGGCATCGTTGGCGCCGAGTTCGACCATGACGATGTCGGGCTTGTCGGCCAGCATCCAGTCGACGCGCTGCAAACCGCCCGCGGTCGTGTCGCCCGACACGCCATGATTGATGACGGTGACGTTTCGGCCGGCCTTCCTGAGGGCGGCCTCGAGCTTGGCCGGCATCGCCTGGGCCGGGCTGACGCCGTAGCCCGCCGCCAGGCTGTCGCCCAGGATGGCGAGCTTTACGGGCGCGGTCGGTGCAGATTGCGCTTGAGCGCCAAGGGACAGGCAACAAAGCCACAAAATCGCAATCAGCAGCGAATTGACCGCCGCCGCAAAACGACCATATCCAGTACCGAAATTCATGCTCTCTCTTCCGGAGCCCGCTTGACCGCCCCGTCCCATGCCCGAGAACCCATCGTCCAGCTCTCGGATGTCCACCTCGACATGGCAAGCGATGCCGGCACGGTCAATATCCTGCGCGGCGTCACTCTCGACATCGCCGTTGGCGAAATTGCGGCCGTCGTCGGTCCGTCGGGCGCCGGCAAGTCGAGCCTGATGATGGTGGCGGGCGGCCTGGAGCGCGCCAGTTCTGGCCGCGTCGAGGTCGCGGGCCACGATCTCGGACCGCTCGACGACGACGCCCGGGCACGGCTCCGGCGCGACCATATCGGCATCGTCTTCCAGGGCTTCCATCTCATCCCGACCATGACGGCGCACGAGAACGTGGCGCTGCCGCTGGAGTTCGCGGGCCGCCCCGATGCCTTCGAGCTTGCCGAAGCGGCGTTGACGCGCGTCGGGCTCGGCCATCGCATCGGCCACTATCCGGCGCAGCTTTCCGGCGGCGAGCAGCAGCGCGTCGCCGTCGCCCGCGCCTTCGTCGGCCGGCCCAGGCTCCTGCTGGCCGACGAGCCGACCGGCAACCTCGACGGCGCCACCGGCAAGCAGGTCATGGACCTCCTGTTCGAATTGGCGCGCTCCGACGGTACGACGCTCATCCTGATCACCCACGACATGGCGCTGGCCGAGCGCTGCGATCGCATCCTGCGCATCGCCGACGGCCTGGTGGTCGGTGACGAGCGCACGCCGGCCGCGCTCGCGGCCCAATGAGACGGGCACGATGAACCTCGCCTTCCGCCTCGCGCGGCGCGAGATGCGCAGCGGGCTCGGCGGCTTCCGCCTGTTCATCGCCTGCCTGGGGCTCGGCGTGGCGGCGATCGCCGCCATCCTGTCGTTCAGCCGCGCCGTCGAGGAAGGCCTGCGTGCCGACGCCCGCGAGATCCTGAGCGGCGACGTCGCGATCTCGCTGCTCTATCGCGAGGCCACGCCGGAGCAGATCGACTACATGAAGTCGCGCGGCGAGCTCGTGCGCTGGATCGACAGCCGCGCCATGGCGCGGCCGGTCAAGCCCGACGGACGGGCCACGCTGGTGCAGCTCAAGGCGGTCGAGCGCGCCTATCCGCTGTACGGCGGCATCGAGCTCAAGGACGGCATGACCTTGGCCGATGCGCTCGCCGAAAAGGACGGCGTTTGGGGTGCGGTGGTCGAGGAATCGGCGCTGCGCCGCATGAACATGGCGCTGGGCGAGCGCGTGAAGGTGGGCGACGTCACCGTCGAGGTGCGCGGCATCATCGTTCGCGAGCCCGACCGCGGGCTGAACGCCTTCGCCAGCCTGGGACCGCGCCTGATGATCCCCTACGAGGCGGTGTCGGCGTCGGGCCTGGTACAGCCCGGCAGCCTGCTGAACTACGAGTATCGCCTGCGCCTGCCGCCGGGCATCTCCGACGTCGTCGTCATCGAAGGCCTGAAGAGCCGCTTCCCGAACGCAGGCTGGCGGGTGAGGGGGCTGGCCGAGGCCGGCGGCGGCATCCGCTTCTGGCTCGACCGGCTGACGCAGTTCATCGGGCTGATCGGGCTTTCCTCGCTGCTGGTCGGCGGGGTGGGCGTGGGCAATGCCGTTTCGAGCTTCCTGGCCGGCCGGTTGCGCACCATCGCCACGCTGAAGTGCCTCGGCGCGCCCGAGCGCCTGGTGTTTTCGACCTATCTCCTGCAGCTCTCGGCGCTGGCGCTGGTCGGCGTGGTGGCGGGGCTGGTGGTCGGCGCCGGCCTTCCGTTCGTCGCCCAGTCGGTGATCGCCGACGTCCTGCCGGTGCGGGCACGGGTGGCGCTCTACGCCTGGCCGCTGACCGTGGCCGCGATCTTCGGCCTGCTGGTCTCGCTGCTGTTCGCCCTGATGCCGCTGTTGCGCGCCCGCCGCGTGTCGGCCGCCACGCTGATGAGGGGCGCCGTCGTGCAAGGCGGCAGCCTGGTGTGGCGCGACGCCCTGCTGATCGGCGCGGTGGCGCTGGCGCTCGCCGCCTTCACCATCTTCACGGCCGAGAGCCGGCGCATCGCCGGGTGGTTCGTGCTGGGCGCGATCGGCGCCTTCATTGCCTTCCCGTTGCTGGCGCGGCTGTTGATGCTGGCTGCCGCCCGCGCCGGCAAGCCCAGGCTGGCGGGGCTGCGGCTCGCGCTGGCCAACCTGCACCGGCCGGGTGCGCCCACGCCCATCGTCATGCTGTCGCTCGGGCTGGGGCTCACCGTTCTGGTGGCGACCGCGCTGATCGAAGGGAACCTGCGCGAGCAGATCACCAAGCGCATTCCAAGCGACGCGCCTGCCTTCTTCTTCGTCGACATACAGTCGACCCAGATGCCGGCCTTCGAGAAGGCGCTCGCCGCCATTCCCGGCGCCGGGCCGCTCGACAAGGTGCCGTCGCTGCGCGGACGCATCACCAAGATCGGCGGCAAGCCGGTGAACGAGGTCGCCGTGCCCTCGGACGCGCGCTGGGCGATCGACGGCGATCGTGGCGTCACCTATTCGGCGACGCCGCCCGAGGGCTCGCGCATCGTCGCCGGCGAATGGTGGCCGGCCGACTATCGCGGGCCGGAGCAGCTCATTTCCTTCGACGAGACGCTGGCCAAGGCATTCGGTCTGGGTCTCGGCGATACCATCACCGTGAACGTGCTGGGCCGCGATATCGAGGCCAGGATCACGTCGCTGCGACGCATCGAGTGGACGACGCTCACCATCAACTTCGTGTTCGTCTATTCACCCGGCCTCTTGGACAAGGCGCCGCACACCTTCCTCGCCACGGTCAAGGCCACGCCCGAAGCCGAGGATGCGATCTTCAAGACCGTCACCGACCAGTTCCCCAACGTCACCGTGGTGCGCATCCGCGACGCCATCGAGACGGCGGCAGGCGTGTTGGGCAACATCGGGCTGGCAAGCCGCGTCATCGGCTTCTTGAGCATCCTGGCCGGTGTGCTGGTGCTGGCCGGCGCCATGCTGGCGACCCAGCAGCGCCGGGTGCACGAAGCCGTGGTGATGAAGGTGCTGGGCGCCACCCGTGCTCGCATTGCCGGCATCTTCGCCTGGGAGTTCGCAGCTCTCGGTCTCGCCACGGCGCTCGCGGCGTTGGGTGTCGGCACGCTCGGTGCCTATCTCGTCGTGCGCCGGCTGATGGGGCTCGATTGGACCTTCCTGCCGACCGTGGCGGTGCTGGTGGCGGTAGGTGCCATGGCGCTCACCTTGGCGTTCGGGCTGGCCGGTACTTTGGCGGCTCTGCGGCAGCGTCCGTTGGCGTTGTTGCGCAATGAATAGGCAGGAAGACTCGCGCTCGGTGAAAGTAGATCGCAATAATTACAAAGCGTTTAGGCGCTTGATTCACACCGTCTGAGACCCCAAATTACCCGGCGAAGGGGCTCGACAATGAGGCCCCCTCTGGAGGCTAGGACCAATTATGGCAAATCCCAACTTCAGCACCT
This sequence comes from Pseudomonadota bacterium, assembly GCA_023416135.1. Taxonomy (GTDB): domain Bacteria; phylum Pseudomonadota; class Alphaproteobacteria; order Reyranellales; family Reyranellaceae; genus Reyranella. The sequence goes on along the minus strand of JAEZIF010000168.1, from coordinate 18,842 downwards.
TCGGCCGTAGCGGCACGGTTGCCGACCAGGCGGCATTCGATGTCGGCCTGCGCGCCCACATGGTGCGTGTCTACAACTACATGGCCTCGGGGCTCGCGCTGTCGGGCATCGTCGCCGTCGCTCTGTTCAGCTCGAATGAGCTCGCGAGCCTGTTCTTCCAGTTCCAGGGCGGCCGCATGGTCGGCCTCAACATGCTGGGCTGGATTGCGATCTTCGCGCCGCTCGGCCTGCTGCTGCTGGTCTCGTTCCGCGCCGCCTCGATGAGTCTCGGCGCAGTGCAGGCCGTCTACTGGGCGGTCACCGCCTTGATGGGCGTCAGCCTGTCGCTGCTGCTGTTCCGCTACACCGGCGCGTCGGTGGCTCGCACCTTCTTCGTCACGGCCGCCGCCTTCGGTGCGCTCAGCCTCTACGGCTACACGACCAAGCGCGACCTGTCGGCCTGGGGCAAGTTCCTGTTCATGGGCTTGATCGGCCTCATCCTGGCCGGCTTGGTCAACATGTTCTGGCCGTCGGGCACGATGAGCTTCATCATCTCGGCGGTCGGCGTGCTGATCTTCTCGGCCCTGATCGCCTACGACACCCAGACGATCAAGGAGCAGTATGCCGAGGCTTGGGGCACCGACGTCGTCGAGAAGGTCGCGATCTTCGGCGCGCTCAGCCTCTACCTCGACTTCGTGAACCTGTTCCAGTTCCTGATGAGCTTCCTCGGGCAGGAACGCGAGTAGCCGACGACCAGTTCGACAAGGCGCCCGGGCGCAAGGTCCGGGCGTTTTGCTTTTCGGGGAATTCGCTTTGGCGGAGCGAAATCGGCTAAGGGAATTCATCGACAGCGAGGCCGCCTCGGCGATGCCCTTGCTGGTGGCGGCCGTCGCCGCTCTCGTCCTGGCGAACTCGCCGTTCGCCGCACTCGTCGACAGCCTGCTGCGGATCCGGGTCGGCTTCTCGCTGGGGCCGATCGTGCTCGACAAGCCGATCCTGCTGTGGATCAACGACGGTCTGATGGCGCTGTTCTTCCTGCTGGTCGGGCTGGAGATCAAGCGCGAAGTCGTCGAAGGCGCATTGTCGCAGCCTTCGCAGTTCGCCCTGCCGGTGGTCGCTGCGGTCGGCGGCATGGCGGCGCCGGCGCTGGTCTATGTCGCGATCAACTGGAGCGATCCCTCGACCCTGAGGGGCTGGGCGATCCCGGCCGCCACCGACATCGCCTTCTCGCTCGGTGTGCTGGCCGCTCTGGGCAGCCGCGTGCCCTTGGCCCTGAAGGTCTTCCTGACGACGCTTGCCATCGTCGACGATCTCGGCTCCATCGTCGTCATCGCGATCTTCTATACCGCCGACCTCTCGCCGGTGGCGCTCGGCCTCGCCGCGCTGTTCATCGCCGGCCTGGCGATCCTGAACGTCGCCGGCGTGCGACGGCTGCCGCCTTATCTGCTGCTCGGCGCGCTGCTCTGGATGTCGGTCCTGAAGTCCGGCGTGCACGCCACGCTCGCGGGTGTGGTGCTGGCGCTGTTCATCCCGCTGAAGTCGGCCGGCGAGCCCGACGAGATGCGGCCCGCCATCCGGCTGGAACATGTGATCAAACCGTGGTCGGCGTGGCTGATCATGCCCGTCTTCGCCTTCGCCAACGCCGGGCTGCCGCTCGGCGGCCTGTCGTTGGCGAGCCTTCTCGCGCCGCTGCCGCTCGGCATCATGGCCGGACTCTTCGTCGGCAAGCAGATCGGCATCATGCTGGGCGCGGGCCTCCTGATCATGCTCGGCGTCGCTCGCCTGCCGCAGGGCGCGACGTGGCGCAGCCTCTACGGCGTCGCGATCCTGGGCGGCATCGGCTTCACCATGAGCCTGTTCATCGGTTCGCTCGCCTTTCCCGACGATGCGACGCGCGAGGCCGAGGTGCGACTGGGCGTGCTCGCGGGCTCGCTGCTGTCGGCGCTCGCAGGCTGGCTCGTGCTCCGGTCGCAACGCAAATCCGCATAGCTAGCCGCGGATTGCGTGCTGCCTTGGCGAGCCTATACTTTCCCGCCATGCGGCGTACATCCTACGAACAGATGAACTGCTCGATCGCCTCGGCGCTCGACGTCGTCGGCGAGCCGTGGACGCTCCTGATCGTTCGTGACGCTTTCTACGGCGTGCGCCGTTTCGACGACTTCCAGGAGAATCTCGGCATCGCCCGCAACGTTCTGACGGCGCGGCTGAAGAAACTCGTCGAGGCCGGCATCTTCCGCAAGACCGCCTATCGCCAGCGCCCTCTGCGCCACGAATACCGCCTGACCGACAAGGGGGCAGCGCTGTTCACGGTGATCGTCGGCCTGAAGCAGTGGGGCGACCGCTACGGTGCGGCGGCACGCAGCGGCAAGCCGATGGATCTGGTCAATCGCGGCGACGGCAGGCCGCTCGAACCGGTGCTGATCGATGCCGATTCGGGACAGCGGCTTGAGCTGACGAACGTGCGCGCCGTCGCCGGCCCGGGCGCCGACCAGGGCACGCGCGCCTTCTTCGAGCGCCTGGCGATCAACCGGCCCGCCCGTTAGCCGTCAGTCGCGATCGATCTTCTTGTTGTCGATGTCGCGCTGCGCGCGGTCCTGCGCGTCCTTGTCGGCCGCCTTCTCGGGCTTGGTACGTCCGAAGCGCCGGCGATTGGCGTCCGCCTCGCTCTCGCGTTGCCGCCGCGCCTTGTCCTTGCGAGCGCGTCTCAGGTTCACGATCTCCGCCATGGTCGCGTCGTCCTGATTGTCCTCAGATGTGTATGCCGCGTCGGGCGACGATGAGCTAGTGTCGGCCGTCAGGCAACGGGAGCGTTTCCATGACATCTACCACGCGCAAAAGGCTTCTGATCGGCGTTGGTGGCATCGTCGGCCTGTCGATCGTGCTGCTGCTGGCGCTGCCCAGCCTGATCGACCTCAACGCCCGCAAGTCCGAGATCGCCGCGATGGTCAAGAAGGTGACCGGACGCGAACTCGTCATCGACGGCCCGATCTCGCTGTCGATCCTGCCGACGCCGACCGTGACGCTGAGCGGCGTGAAGTTCTTCAACGCGGCGGGGTCCAAGAACCCCAACATGGTCGTGGTCAAGAGCGTCACGGTGAAACCTTCGCTCGGCGCCTTGCTGACCGGCAGCATCGAGGTCAGCGAGGTGACGCTGGTCGAGCCCAAGATCGTTCTGGAGATCAACGCCGAGGGCAAGCCGAACTGGGAGTTCACGCCATCGGTCGCCGACGCCAGGCCCGCCGCGCCAAAGCCCGATTCGCCGAGGCCGGTATCACTCGGCCGCCTCACCATCGACAACGGCACGCTGCTCTTCAGCGATTCCAAGGCCGGCATCTCCGTGGTGGCCGAGAAGGCCGATTTCAGCGCCTCGGTGCGCTCGCTCGACGGGCCCTATTCGATCGCGGGCTCGGCCACCGTCAACGGCACGCCGCTCAAGCTCGACCTGTCGGTCGGCGCCAAGGCTGCAGACGGCCATGCCGTCGACCTCGCGCTGGAGGCGGGCGGCAAGCTCGGCCTCAAGGGCAAGCTCAGCGAGCTCGGTCCCAACGCACGGCTCACCGGCCTCGCCTCCGGCTCGGCGGACAACCTGATCGCCTTCGCCGATACGCTGATCAAGATGACCGGCCAGCCGGCGCCCGACCTGCCGCCTCTGTTCGCCGGGAAGTTCACCTTCGACGGCGCCATCGATGCCTCGCAGACCGCGATCTCGATCAAGGATTTCAAGCTGGTGCTGGGCCAGGACAGTGCCGGCGGGTCACTGACGCTGACGTTGAAGCCCGCACTGGCAATCGAGGGCAGGCTCGCCGCCGACCGGCTGGACCTCGACCGCTGGCTGACCGCGATGACGAAGCCTGACGCGCCGCAGGCTCCGGCGACACCGCCACCGGCCGGCGCCACGGCCGCACCCACGCCGCCGGCGGGCCCCAGCATGCTCGGTGCGATCACCGCCAATCTTTCCCTCGAGATCGGCGAACTTACCTACAACAAGCAGCCGGTGCGCAACATCGCGCTCGAACTCGAGGCGCGCCGCGGAGCTGTCGCGGTGCCGAAGCTGACGGCGACCTTGCCTGGCGATCTGGTGCTGCAGGCCCGGTCGACGATGTCGGGCGATCCCAACCGACCGACCGTTGCCGGCGACTTCAGCCTGGTCGGCCCGAAGCTGCGCGAGACGCTGGCCTGGCTCGCCGTCGACGTCTCATCGGTTCCCCCCAATAAGCTCACGCGCATCAGTCTCAAGGGCAGGATGTCGTCGGACGGCGGCAACGTGCAGGTGAGTGACGCCGCCTTCGAGCTCGATGACCTCAAGGGCAGCGGCGGCATCACCATCGCCTTCAGCGTGCCGCTGTCGGTCGTCATTCAGGTCAATCTCGACACGCTCGACCTCGATGCCTATCTGGCCGCCTCGCCCACCGACAAGAAGCCGTCGGCCACCGCGCCGGCAGGCACGACGACCGCCGCCCGCGCCGTCGGCCCCTCGATCGGCCTGAAGGCCAAGATCGCCAAGCTGATCTGGAACAAGGAGACGATCGGCGGCATCGATCTCGACATCGCGCTGCGCGGCGATGCGCTCCGGCTGAACGACGTCAAGGTCTCCAACCTCGCCGGCGCCCGGCTGGCCGTGCGCGGCACCATTGCCAACTTCAGCGCGCCGCAGCCCAGGCCCGACATCGCCTTCAATTTCGAGGCGCCGGACATGGACCGCGTGCTGAAGGTCGTCGGAGCGACGCCGGCCGGGCTGGGCGCCGTGAGCGCCTCGGGTGGCGTGGCGGGCGGCCTCGAGCAGGTCGCGCTGCGTGAGCTGGCCGTGACCGCCGCCGGCCAGAGCCTCCGCGCGACCGGAACGCTGGCTCTGCCGGGCGCCGCGCAAGGCGCGCCGAAGTCCGCGGCGTACAGGGGCAGCCTGACCCTGAACGGCCAAGCACTCGAAGGCTCGATCGAGGCGACCCTCGGCGGCCGGCCGCATATCACGGCCGACCTCAAGGCCGACGTGCTCGATCTCGACAAGATCGGCGGCAGCGGTGCTCCGGCCTCGCGCCCGCCGGCACGCGGTCAATCGGCCGCGGCCAGCGCGATCAACACAGGTCCGCTGCGCAGCATCGACGGCAGTTTCAAGCTGGCAGCGGCGACCGTGGCCAGCCCGCCCCTGCGCATCGGCACGCTGACTTGGCGGCGACCTTGAAGGACGGCGTGCTCACCATCTCGCACTTCAGGGGCGCGCTTTACGGCGGATCGCTCAACTTCTCCGGCGTGGTCAATGCCAGCCGGCCGGCACTCGCCGTCGATCTCAAGGGCGACGCCACCGGCATCGTGCTCGGCGACATGCTGCGCAGCAGGCGCGGCAGCAACCAGTTCGGCAGCAGCATCAGGGTGACCATCGACGGCCGCCTGAACGCCACTGGCATCTCCGTGCGGACGGGCGGCACGACCTCCGATCAGCTCCGCAGCTCTTTGGCCGGCGGCGCCAACCTCGGCGGCCACGTCTTTGTCGGCGCCGACGAGGCATTGCGATTCATCGGCGGAGCCCTGGCCGGGGCAGCCAGCGGTGTGATCGACAATACGCTCGGCAATGCGCTGGGCATCGTCGGCCAGCATGGTCTAAGCCCGACCGCCCTGTTGAACGCGGTCTCACTGGTTCTCAATCGCTTCGTCAACCGCGACAACCCGATCGGGGGCCGCATCGACATCGCCGGCGGCGTGCTGACCGACAGGGGCCTGGCCGTTCAGGGCGACCGCACCACCGCCAATATCTCGACGCACACCAATCTCACGACGTCGACGACCGACACCACGATCAACTTCATGATCGCCGAGGATCCCTCGGCGCCCTACATCATCACGACGGCTCGCGGATCGCTTTCCTCGCCATCGCTCAATGTCACGCGCGGCACGGCCCGGGATCCGGCGGGCATGGCCAACACCCTCCCGGGCGTGGGCAACATTCCGGGCATCGGCAACTTGATCCCGGGGCAGGGTGGGGGCCAAAGTGGCGGCCAGCAACGTTCGCCCATTCCCAACATCCCATTGCCCATTCCCAACATCTTCGGCCGCTAGAGGGTTCATGCTCGATCGTCTGTTGTCCGTGCTGAAAGCGCGGTTCGGTTCCGCGCCGGCGCTCACCGAAGCGCCGCAGGGCGTCGATATCCTGGCCGACATGGCCAACCGCCGCGTCATGCGCCGCTACCTCGACAAGCCGGTCGATCCCGTGCTGCTCGACACGCTCTGCGCCGTGGCGCTTTCGGCGCCCTCCAAGTCCGACCTGCAGCAGGCCGATATCGTCGTCGTGACCGACAAGGCCCAGCGCGCCGTGCTCGACGAACTGGCGCCGGGCAATCCCTGGATGAAGGCGGCGCCGGCGATCCTGGTGTTCTGCGGCAACAACCGCCGTCAGCGGCTCGCCTTCGACTGGCGCAGCCGGCCCTACGTCAACGACCATCTCGACCCGTTCTTCAACGCGTCGGTCGATGGCGCCATCGTGCTGGCGACCTTCGTCACGGCGGCCGACCGCGTCGGCCTCGGGACCTGCCCGATCAGCACCCTGCGCAATAATGCCGCAAAGGTGTCCGACCTTCTGGGCCTGCCGGGCCATGTCTTCCCGGTGGCGGGGCTCGCTGTCGGCTGGCCGTCATTCGCCGGTGTGATGAGCCCCCGGCTGGGGCTCGACGTCACCATCCATCATGACCGCTATGACGAGACCGGGCTCGCGGAGAAGGTCGCGGCCTACGACAAACGCCGCCGCGCCGTGCAGCCCTATGCCCAGCAGCGTCAGGTCGACAAGTTCGGCGAGGACCCGGACTACGGCTGGTCGGAGGACAAGGTCCGGCAATATTCGGTGCCGGACCGGGCCGATTTCGGCGCATTCGTGCGCGCCAAAGGCTTCAAACTCGACTGATCGTACGTTTCCGGAGTTCGTCGAGCACGAAAAGGCGCAGTGCGCTGGAAAGGTTGCCGGGGTTGCGGCCATGATCGATCTCGGCCACCAGGGCGTTCAACGACCGGCCGCGCTGCTCGGCAATGGCCGAAAGCTCGGCCCAGAACGCATCTTCCAGCGAAACTGAGGTGCGATGGCCGTCGATGGTGACCGAGCGCTTGCGCATGGCCCGACTGTGGCAGCGGCAGGACGCCGCCTCAACTGCCTTGCCGCCGTCACAGAGCGTGCGTATAAGCGCGGCCCAGAACCCCCTCCGGACAATCTCTTATGGACATCCGCAACGTCGCGATCATCGCGCACGTCGATCATGGCAAGACCACGCTGGTGGACTGCCTGCTGAAGCAGTCAGGCACCTTTCGCGAGAACCAGCAGGTCGCCGAGCGCGCCATGGACTCCAACGACCTCGAGCGCGAGCGCGGCATCACCATCCTTGCCAAGGCGACCTCGGTCATCTGGAAGGGCACGCGCGTCAACATCGTCGACACGCCGGGCCACGCCGATTTCGGCGGTGAAGTCGAGCGTATCCTCTCGATGGTCGACGGCGTGGTCCTGCTGGTCGATGCAGCCGAAGGGCCGCTGCCGCAGACCAAGTTCGTGCTGGGCAAGGCGCTGCGCCTCGGCCTGCGCCCGATCGTGCTTATCAACAAAGTCGACCGCTCGGATGCGCGGCCCCACCAGGTGCACGACGAGGTGTTCGACCTGTTCTCCGCGCTGGAGGCCAACGACCAGCAGCTCGATTTCCCTACCTTGTTCGCGTCTGCCCGCCAGGGCTGGGCTGCGACATCGCTCGAGGCCGAGCACAAGGACATGGAACCGCTGTTCGATCTCATCCTGCGCCATGTGCCGCCGCCGCACATCGAGGCCGACAAACCGTTCCGCATGCTGGTCACGACGCTGGAGTCCGACCCGTTCCTCGGCCGCATCCTGACCGGACGCATCAACTCCGGCACGCTCAAGCCCAACACCGTCATGAAGTCGCTGAACCGGGGCGGCAGCGAGATCGAGCAGACCCGCGTCACCAAGGTGCTGGCCTTCCGGGGCCTCGAACGCGTCGCGCTCGACAGCGCCGAGGCGGGCGACATCGTCGCCGTGGCGGGGTTCAAGAACGCGACCGTGGCCGACACGATCTGCGACCTCGCCGTCGAATGGGCGTTGCCGGGCCAGCCGGTCGATCCGCCGACTCTCGCCATGACCTTCTCGGTGAACGATTCGCCGCTCGCCGGCAGGGAAGGCGACAAGGTCACGACCCGCATGATCCGCGCCCGCCTGATGCGCGAGGCCGAGGGCAACGTCGCCATCCGCGTCAGCGACACCGAGAACGCCGATTCCTACGAAGTCGCCGGCCGAGGCGAACTGCAGCTCGGCGTGCTGATCGAGACCATGCGTCGCGAGGGCTTCGAGCTCGCCGTCGGCCGCCCGCGCGTTCTCTTCCAGAACGACTCGATCACCGGCCAGCGACTGGAGCCGATCGAGGAAGTGGTGATCGATGTCGACGACGCCCATACCGGCGTCGTGGTCGAGCAGATCTCCCTGCGCAAGGGCGAGCTGCAGGATATGCGCCCATCGGGCGCCGGCAAGACCCGCCTGGTGTTCTACGCCCCGTCGCGCGGTTTGATTGGCTATCACGGCGAGTTTCTGACCGACACGCGTGGCACCGGCGTCATGAACCGCATCTTCCACGAATACGGTCCCTATCGAGGTCCGATTGCCGGCCGGCGTAACGGCGCGCTGATCGCCAACGACGAGGGCACCGCGGTCGCCTACGCACTGTGGAACCTCGAGGAACGCGGCCCGATGTTCATCGATCCAGGCGTGCAGGTCTACAAGGGCATGCTGATCGGCGAGCACAGCCGCGGCAACGACCTCGACGTCAATGTGCTGAAGGGCAAGCAGCTCACGAACATCCGCGCCGCCGGCAAGGACGAGGCGGTGCGGTTGACCCCGCCGCGCCGCATGTCGCTCGAACAGGCGATCGCCTATATCGAAGACGACGAATTGGTAGAGGTGACGCCGAAATCGATTCGGTTGCGCAAGCGCTTCCTCCATCCAGAGGACCGCAAGCGCGCCAAGAAGCAGGCCGCCGCCGCGGCCGCAGAGTAGCGAAGCAAACAGTAGGAAGGAGTGACATTGAACAACCGCGATACCTTCGCCGACCGCCTTGAGAATGCCGCCAAGGCCAAGCAAGCCCTGCTTGAACGGGCTCGCGCCAACGACCGCAGCAACGATCCCGAGTTCATCGCTCGCCAGGAAGCGCGCGCCGCCGCGGCCCGCGCCCGCGAGGAACGTGAGACCGAGCAGCGCAATGCCAAGCGCGCCGAGCGCGAGGCCGCGAAGGCCAAGGCGATCGCTGAGAAGGAGGCGGAAAAGGTCGCGCAGGCCGCCCGCGAGGCCGATGCGGCCAAGAAGTCGCTGCGCGCGCAGCTCGAACTGCTTGCCTCTCAAAAGGCGACCCGCGACGCCCGCTACGCCGCCCGCAAGGCGCGCAAGAAGGGCTAGAGGCAGGCCGTCGAACGGCATGGCCTCACCCTGAGGAGCACCGCGAAGCGGTGCGTCTCAGGTGAGGTGACCTAAAGTTTTCCGCCCGTCAGCGACGCTCGCTGGCTGATCTCGATGCGGTTGCCGTCGGGGTCGCAGACGAAGGCGAAACGCACGGTGTCGCCCAGTACACGCGGCGTGCCGCCCGAGGTGCCGCCGCGCTCGATGATGCCGGCGTATTCGGCCAGGCAGTCCCACACCTGCACCGTCATGTAGCGGTAGCCCGGCCCGCGCCATTCGCTGCTGCGCTCGACCTTGCCGCGCTCGGCAATCACGACCAGCGAATTGCCGCAGCGATAGCGGCCCTCGCCGACGCGCTCGAACTGCATGGCCTCGGTCCAGAAGCGGTCGTGCGCGGCGGGATCGTTGACCTTGAGCAGGATGGCGATGCCCAGCACGCCGTCGGCCCCCTTGGGCACCAGCGTCACCCTGTTGCCGTCCGGATCGCTGAGTGCCTGCCGGCCGGTCAGGTCTTCCTTTGCGATCTGCAAGCCGACGATGCCGGAGGGCGGCGCCGCAGGCAGGGCGCTGCGCGAATGGTTCATCTTCAGGATCGAGCCGTTCATGTGATGGCGATGCTGCTGCACGCCGCCGCCCAGCTTGCCCATATGGTCGTAGGGCAGGCCTACCGTCTGCTGCCAGAAGGCGAGCTGTTCGTCGCGCTTGGTCGAGAACAGGCCGATATCGAGATGCTGCTTGGCGAGATTCATGGCAGTCAGTGTAGCGGGGCGGCTGAAGGATTCGAGATTCAAGCTATCGTGGCTCGGCGAAACGCCAGCACCGGCAACGCCCGTTCCAACTCAGGCTTATGCGCTGCTCCCGCTCGGCGAGGTCGTGCCGCGCCGACGCGCAGGCGGCGGTGATCGGCATGCTGTCAGGCCGCGCCGCCCGCGGCGAGCCGGCCCGCAGCGAGGCCACGATCACGGGCAGCCAGAGCGGCTGGGCGCGCATCGCGCTCAACACCGCGCCGGATTACGCCGCGGCCGGCGTCACGCCGCAGTCGTTCGGCTGGGTGCCGGTCGACCTGCTGACGGTCGACGCGCGCGTTGAACGGCACGATCACGGTCTACGACCGCTCGGGTCTATTGGGAGCGGCCGTCGCGACCATCGAAGGCGACGACATGAAGTTCCGTGTGCTCGGCTGCCGCGGCTGAGAGCTTGGGCGCCTTGCGTCAGATCTTCAACTCGCTGAAGAAGTCGTTGCCCTTGTCGTCGGTGACGATGAAGGCCGGGAAGTTCTCGACCTGGATGCGCCAGATGGCTTCCATGCCGAGCTCGGGATATTCCAGCACCTCGACCTTCCTGATGCAGTTCTTGGCCAGGATGGCGGCCGGGCCGCCGATCGAACCGAGATAGAAACCCTTGTGCTTCTTGCAGGCATCGACGACCTGCTTGCTGCGGTTGCCCTTCGCCAGCATGACCATCGAGCCGCCATTGGCCTGGAACAGATCGACGTAGGAATCCATGCGGCCGGCCGTCGTCGGTCCGAACGAGCCCGACGGCATGCCTTCCGGCGTCTTGGCGGGACCGGCGTAGTAGACCGGGAACTGCTTGAAGTAGTCGGGCAGGCCTTCTCCACGGTCGAGCCGCTCCTTGAGCTTCGCATGCGCCGAGTCCCGCGCCACGATCAGCGTGCCGGTCAGGTTCACGCGCGTCTTCACGGGGTACTTCGTCAGCACCGACAGCGTGTGCGACATGCCCTTGTCGAGGTCGACCGAGACGACTTCGCCCGACAGCTGCTGGGGCTCGACGTCCGGCAGGAAGTGCGCCGGGTTGGTCTCGAGCTGCTCGAGGAAGATGCCTTCCCTGGTGATCTTGCCCACGGCCTGGCGGTCGGCGGAGCAGCTCACGCCCATGCCGATCGGTACCGAGGCGCCGTGACGGGCGATCCTGATCACGCGCACGTCGTGGCAGAAGTACTTGCCGCCGAACTGGGCGCCGATGCCCATCTGTCGCGTGAGCTCCAGGACCTTCTTCTCCATCTCGCGATCGCGGATGGCCACGCCCTTGTCGTTGCCCTCGTTCGGCAGGTCGTCGAGGTAGCGCGTAGAGGCGAGCTTCACCGTCTTGAGGTTCATCTCGGCCGAGGTGCCGCCGACCACGATGGCGAGATGGTAGGGCGGGCAGGCCGCCGTGCCGAGCGTGCGGATCTGGGTGTCGAGGAACTTCAGCAGCGACGCTTCGTTCAGCACCGCCGGCGTCTGCTGGTAGAGATAGCTCTTGTTGGCCGAGCCGCCGCCTTTGGCGACGAACAGGAACTTGTAGGCGTCGCCGTCGGTTGCATAGATGTCGATCTGCGCCGGCAGGTTGGTGCCGGTCTGCACTTCCTTGAACATCGAGATCGGCGAGACCTGCGAATAGCGGAGGTTGGTCTCGGTGTAAGTCTTGAACACGCCCTTGGCGATCGCCTCCTCGTCGCCACCGCCGGTCCACACCGCCTGGCCCTTCTTGCCCATGACGATGGCGGTGCCGGTGTCCTGGCACATCGGCAACACGCCGCCCGCCGCGATGTTGGCGTTCTTCAGGAGCTCCAGCGCCACGTACTTGTCGTTGGCCGAGGCCTCGCCGTCGTCGAGGATCGAGCGCAGCTGGGCGAGGTGGCCCGGTCGCAGCAGGTGGGAGATGTCGTGGAAAGCCGCGGCGGTCAGCATCGTCAGCGCTTCCGGTTCGACGGTCAGCACGTCGCGGCCGTTGAACTTCGCGGTGCCGACATGGTCGGAGGAGAGCTTCCGGTAGGACGTGGTGTCCTCACCGTGCGGAAACATCTCCTGGAACTGGAAAGCGGGCATGGCTGTCTCCTGGCGCGCCGGGCTAGAGGCGGGCCTTCCCTGCCGGAACGGCAGCCGGGCGTAAAGCTACTTCTTTCGGAAGCTGTCGAGCTTGACGACCTTGGACGCGGCGTCCTCGGGCTTGGCCTCGGCGGTCTGTTCGGCACCGGCCTCTGGCTTGACTTCCGAGGTCGCAGGCGCAGCCAGCGGCGGGCGCTTTTCGGCGGGCGCCAGGGGCGCCGGCGGCGCCGCTGCAGCCTCGGTCTTTTCGCCGCCCTTGTCCCTGCGATCGAACTGCAGGCCGAAGCGCACCGACGGATCGACGAAGGCCGAGAGCGCGGCGAACGGTACCCGGATGCGCTCCTGCTGCTTGTTGAAGCTCACCGTCACCTCGAAGTGGTCGGGGCCGAGGATCAGGTCCCAATACTGGTGTTGGAGCACGATCGTCATCTCTTCCGGGTACTTGGCGCGCAAATAGTCGGGCAGGGCGACGCCGGGGTCGTTACTGCGGAACGAGATGTAGAAATGGTGCGAGCCAGGCAGGCCTTTCTCGGCGACCTGCGTCAGCACGCGACGAACGACGCTGCGCAGCGCATCGTCGACGAGAGCGTCGTAGTGGAAGCGATCGTTCATGGCCTGTCGGAAATTTCGCGAAGTATGGTCGACCCGCGTACCATCAGAGTCAATCGTGGGAAACCCCGAATATCTGGAAGATGAAGTGGGAGGGCTTCTGTTGCCCGGTGCCCCCCCGAACCGCGCTTACGTCCGCTGTTTAGGCGGCAGCAGCGAGTGTAACGGTGTTATCGTTAGCACTTGTGAATGGCCCGTCACGGCGGAACCATACCGGGCAAAAACCGCGCCTTTACCACGCTCGTCGATCCTGGTTCGCCCCCATCGACTCCGTCCCTGCTCGGGGCGGAGGTGAAATGGTGGAGGCGCCGGGTACTGCCCCCGGGTCCGAAACGCTTATTCCACGCGGCGTTTATCGCCATAGTCGGTTTCCCGACACATCCAATATAGACAGTCCGCGGGCACTTTTGAAGGCAACACGACTGTCGAAAATGCCGCCTTGATTTCCCCATGGTCGGGCCGGGCCGCCGCCCATAGAGTCCGCGGCCAACGAAGGACAACAACGATGCCCCTCTCCACCGACCAGCAGGCCGAGATCGATCAAGCGCGCGGCGGCGCGCAGGCGACGCTGCGGCCGATTTCTCCGGCCCTGGAGGAAATCCTGTTCCAGGCGCTGCCGGTGCTCGATCACGGCTTCGTCCGCGTCGTCGACTACATGGGAGACGACGCGGCCGTCGTGCAGGCCGCCCGGGTGAGCTATGGCCGCGGCACCAAGAAGGTCAGCGAGGACCGCGGCCTGATCAACTACCTGATGCGGCACCGCCACACGACGCCGTTCGAGATGTGCGAGATCAAGTATCACGTGAAGCTGCCGATCTTCGTGGCGCGGCAGTGGATCCGCCATCGCACCGCCAACGTGAACGAATACTCGGCGCGCTACTCGATCCTCGACAACGAGTACTACGTTCCCAAGCCCGAGCATCTCGCGGCGCAGAGCAGGGCCAATCGTCAGGGCCGCGACCAGGTGCTCTCGGGCAAGGAGGCCGAGCGCGTCTTCGACCTCCTGAAGAAGGACGCCGAGCTGGTCTACGAGCACTACATGGAGATGCTGAACGAGGGCGAGACGGGAGAGCCGCTCGATCCCGAGCGTTCCGGGCTGGCGCGCGAGCTCGCGCGCATGAACCTGTCGCTCGCTTTCTATACCCAGTGGTACTGGAAGACCAACCTCCACAATCTCATGCATTTCCTGTCGCTGCGCGCCGACGCCCACGCGCAGTACGAAATCCGTGTCTATGCCGACGTCATGCTCGACACGCTCAGGCGCTGGTGCCCGATCAGCCACGACGCCTTCATGGAATACCGCCTGGGCGGCGCGCATCTCTCCAAGACGGGCCTGGCGGCAATCAAGCGCATGATCGCCGGCGAGAAGCTCGACCAGAAATCGAGCGGGCTCAACCCGCGGGAATGGCGGGAACTCGTGGCGGTGCTGGGCCTTGGCTAGGGAAAGCCCAGGCCGGCTGCGGCTGCTGCGCGAGCGGCCGCGCGATCACGAATCCATCGAGGAGATGAACGAGGCAGCGTTCGGTCCCGACCGGATGCACAAGACGGTCTATCGCCTGCGCGAGGACGTGAAGCCGATCAGGGAGCTGTGCTTCGTCGCCATCGACCAGAAGAGCCGGATGGTGGCCTCGATCCGCAACTGGCCGATCCTGATCAACGAGCGCTGGCCCGCCATCCTGCTGGGCCCGCTCGCCATCTCGCCCGAGCTGCGCGGCCTGGGCTACGGCAAGGCATTGATGTGGCACTCGATGGCGCAGTCGCGCATGCTGGGCCACAGCCGCATCATCCTGGTCGGCGATCCCGAGTACTACAACCAGTTCGGCTTCCGCCGCGATCTCGCCCTCAACATCCAGCTTCCCGGCTGGGTCGAGGAGCGGCGTTTCCTGGCGCTGGAACTGGTGGCCGGCTCGATGATCGGTGTGCACGGCATGATCGGCAAGTGGGACCCGCGCAAGGCTGCGGCAGCGGGGCGCAAGCGCAAGCGGGCATGATCTTGTCGGATCGTCGCAGGTTCGTTTCCGCCAAGATGCTCCGTTTGCCCGGTGTCAATTGATCAGATGATGCTCGCCTTGGCGCCGATGTGGTGCATTGGAGAGAGCGCTCGCGCCAAGGTGACGATGATGAGCAGCAGAGCTGCCGTGCCTGCAAACAACTGATTGACCGTGATGGTCTTGAGAAGCCATCCGACGAAGACGCCCGACGGGGGCCAATGCCGAAAATGATCAGCATGAAAACGCTCATTACCCGGCCGGTCATGGCACGCTGAGCATAGAGCTGCAGCCAGCTCGTAACCGTGATGAACCGAAAGCCGGCGAACGTTCCAATCGCGACGAGCAGGACGCAACTCAAGGCAAGTGTGCTCGACATGGCCATGGGCAGCAGCATTGCAGTGTCCGCCAACAGGATCGTGGATCCCAGGCTCTTGAAGCGCCACTGTGGCCACCTGCGGCGCCATTCCGAGAAAGACGCCCGTGCCGTGAGCGCTCGTGAGGTAGCCGAGTGCGGTTGCATTGCTGCCTACTTGCGTGGCGAGAATGGGGATTGCCACGACTACCGGTCCGCCGACAAAGATGTACGCGACAGCAGTGTACAGGAAGATGATGCGAAGATTGGTGTCGGCCCAGCAATAGCGAAGGCACTCGACAATCATCCCGACGGCATGTTGGCGATCGTGCGGAGCCGCTGGTTCGCGTGACACCCGTACTTGCATCAACGCGAAAGATGGAAACGGCGAAGTCGCCGCATCAATTGCAAAAGCCAGAGCAAAGCCATCGGCGTCATAGCCAGCGGCAGAAACGGCCTCTCCGAAGAATGCGATCACCAGGCCGGCGATCGGCGGGACGAAGATGACGGTCAGCTGGCGTATGCCATCCATCAGGCTGTTTGCAGCCTGCAGGTGGTCGGCCGACACGATATCGAGAAGGATTGCGCGACCGGCAGGAATGGAGAACGCCGAGGTGACGTCCAGATGTTTACTTCGGACCAGAAGAGCAAGCCCGCGAAGAGTCCGAGTAGTGCCGTGTTGACGAAACGACCAACCAGGAGCACTTGCTTGGAGGAGTAGTGATCCACGACAGCGCCTCCGAGAAGCATGAGGAGCACGCGTGGTGCTGCATTTGCTGCCAGCACAAGACCTACACTCAGTGGATCGCCCGTCATCTTGAGAACGAGCCAGGGTGTTGCGAGGAATGTGCGGCCGTTGACGGCGCGACACGCTGACCGGAAATTGAACCAGGTGCCGCGACCCGGTCGACGAAAGCTCTCTTCAGGGTCGCCCAGGTCGATCGGGCCGGTTGGTCCGACTCAGCAGCGATGCCGCGCGCTGCGATCGGCGATCCCGATTCCTTCTACCGCACCACGATCCTTGGCGCCGCCCGCCGCCCACGCTGGTTGGCCGAGAGCTGTTTCCACACCCGGCCGGCGATGTTCTTGTAGATCTGGGCGTATGGGCTGTCGGGCTGGGCGACGACGATGGGATGGCCGGAATCCGAGGTCGTGCGGATATCGAGATGAAGCGGCACCTCGCCCAGGAACGGCACGCCGAGCTTCTCGGCCTCCTCGCGCGCGCCGCCATGGCCGAAAATCTCGGAGCGCTCGCCGCAATGCGGGCAGAGATAGAAGCTCATGTTCTCGACGAAGCCCAGGACGGGTACCGCGACCTTGCGGAACATGTTCAGGCCCTTGCGCGCATCGACGAGCGCGATGTCCTGCGGCGTCGAGACGATCACCGCACCGGCCAGCGCCACACGCTGCGCCAGCGTGAGCTGGGCATCGCCCGTGCCGGGCGGCATGTCGACCACCAGCACGTCGAGCTCGCCCCACTGGACGTCGCGCAGCATCTGCTCGAGCGCACTCGACACCATGGGGCCGCGCCAGATCATCGGCGTGTCCTCGTTGACGATGTAGCCGATCGACATGGTCTTGAGACCGTAGCGTTCGATCGGCTTGAGCGCCTTGCCGTCGACCGATTCGGGCTTGTGCTTGACGTCGAGCATGCGCGGCATCGAGGGGCCGTAGATGTCGGCGTCGAGCAGGCCGGTCGCCACGCCGTTGGCGGCGAGCGCCAGCGCCAGGTTGACCGCCGTGGTCGACTTGCCGACGCCGCCCTTGCCCGAGGCCACGGCGATGACGTGCTTTACGCCCGGTACATCGATGCGCCCACCGCCACCCGTGGTCTTTGCCGCCGCAACACCCTGGCCGTGCGCGTGTCTGTGTCCGTGCGCGTGCGACGTTGTCGCCGCCGACGGTGCCGGCCGCTCCGAGGTCATCACGGCCGTTGCCGACAGCACGCCCGGCATGGCCCGCACGGCCTGTTCGCACGCCTGACGCAGCGGCTCCAGGGCGGTGCCGCGGGCCGGGTCGACATCGAGGGTCACCGCGACATGGCCGCCGCGTATCGCGATGCCGCCGACCATGCCCTGCACCACGACATTCTTTGCAGTCGCCGGATCGACGACGGCCTCGAGGACCTTGCGGACGGCCGATTCGGTAATTTCAGCCATGGGGGCTCGTTTCCGCCATATCGCAATATTGTGTCGCCGCTTGATTGCGGGTGTTGCTGCCGTCACATATATGCAGCGGGAACCGAAATCAAAGCCGACAATATGCCGAGCAGGCGGCCTGTGGTCCTGAGGTGAACGATGGCGTGGAATAACAATAGCGGCGGCCCCTGGGGGGGCGGCGGCGGCAACGGCGGCGGGCCTTGGGGCGGCGGCGGCGGTGGGGGCAATCGCGGCGGTGGCGGCGGGCCTTTCGGGTCGCGCCGGCCACCGGACATGGAGGACGTCATCCGCAGGGGCCAGGAGCGCCTGAAGAACCTCATTCCTGGCGGCTTCGGATCCTACAAGGGCATCGTGCTGGTCGTGCTGCTGGGCGTGGTGATCTGGCTGCTCACCGGCTTCTTCCGCGTGCAGCCCAACCAGCAGGCGATCCAGCTCGTGTTCGGCAAGCCCTATGGCAAGCCGGCCGAGCCCGGGCTGCACTACAACCTGCCGAGCCCGATCGGCAATGTCGTCGTGGTCAACGTGCAGGACCAGCGCCGTGTCGTCATCGGCTCGCGCGGCGCCAGCCAGGATCGCTCGACGACCTACACCCGCGGCCCGCGTCCGACCTCGACCGAGAACCTGATGCTGACCGGCGACGAGAACATCGTCGACATCGAGTTCGCCGTCCTGTGGCAGATCAAGGACATCCTCAAGTACGCCTTCGACGTGCGCAATCCGGAAGAGAACGTGCGCGCCGCCGCGGAGGCGGCCATGCGCGAGGTCATCGGCCGGTCAAACCTGCAATATGCTCAGACCGAGGGTCGCAGCCGCATCGAGCAGGACGCCAAGGACCTGCTGCAGCGCATCCTCGACGAGTATGGGCTCGGTGTACGCATCTCCAACGTCCAGCTCCTGCGCGTGGATCCGCCCCAAGAGGTCATCGCGGCGTTCCGCGACGTGCAGGCGGCGCGCGCCGACAAGGAGAAGAGCATCAACGAAGCCAACACCTATCGAAACCAGGTGCTGCCGCGAGCCAAGGGCGAGGCGGAATCGATCATCCAGCGCGGCGAAGCCTACAAGGCCGAGACCGTCGCCCGGGCGAGCGGTGACGCCCAGCGCTTCTCACAGGTCTATGAGCAGTACGACAAGGCCAAGGACATCACCACCGAGCGGCTCTACCTCGACACCATGGAGGAGGTGCTGCGCAACGTGAACAAGGTGCTGGTCGACAAGAACACCTCCGGCACGGGCGGCGTCCTGCCCTACCTGCCGCTGCCCGAGCTGAAGCCGGGCGGCCAGACACCGCCGGGGGGGCCACCGCGAACCACCAGCCCGCAGGCCCAGGGAGGTACGCGATGAGCAACCGTGCGATTGTCGCGTTGATCGCGATTGCGGTCGCCATCTTCCTGGTGACCCAGACCTTCTACACCGTCGACCCGACCAAGCAGGTGCTGGTCCGCCAGTTCGGCGCCATCGTCGGCGATCCCAAGGTCGACCCCGGCCTCTACGCCAAGATCC
>JAEZIF010000032.1 GCA_023416135.1 Pseudomonadota bacterium | reverse complement strand
ACGCCGATGAAGGTCTGCATGGTGTTGTAGGTGAAGATGCCGCCGCAGCTGCCGATGCCGGGGCAGGCGTGGCAGGCGATGTGATGGCGATACTCGGCGTCGGGATGGCCCGCGACCTGGTAGGCGGTCACCAGGTCGATCGGCTCGCCCGTCTTGGGGTCGGTGCCGGGATGGATCGAGCCGTCCGACATGATGATGGCCGGCCGGTTGTGCTCGAGCAGCGCCGCCAGCGTGCCGACCGGCGGCTTGTCGCAGGCGACCACGGCGATGGTGCCGGCCAGCCCGGTGGCGCTGAGATGCTCGCACAGCGCGTCGTTGGTGACCTCGCGGCCGATCAGCGAGTAGCGCATCTCGCGCGTGCCGTTGCGGATGCCGTCGGAAGTCGCGATCGTGTATTCGGGCTGGACCAGCCGGAGCTTGAGCTGGCCCTGTCCCGCGCCGATGCGGCCCTTGAGCTCGTTGTGGATGGCGTCGACCTTCGACATGACGCCGAGGTAGCACTGGCTGTCGCCCTTGGTGCCGACGACGCCGACCGACGGCTCGTGGATCAGGTCGATATCGGTGCCCAGCGCCCGCGCGACTCCGATCGACTGCGTGCTGCGGCCGGGATGGCGATCGATGAGGACGGTGCGCGAGGTCATGGCAAAGGCCCTTGGCGTGGTGAGGCTGAGGTCGGGGCGGGAAAATGCGCCAGCCGGACGGGGCCTGCAACCGGTCAGATTGGCCCGCCGGCGGGGCGCCCAGTACCGCTTGGCGGGCGGCCGGCGCCCGCGGCGGGTGCCGGCCGCCCGGGATCATTCCTTTCGCAGGATCTTCTCCATGGCTTTTCCCCGCGCCAGCTCATCGATCAGTTTGTCCAGGTAGCGGATTTCCCGCATGGTCGGCTCCTCGATGTCCTCCACTCGGACACCGCACACCACGCCTTTGATCAGTGCGCGCGACGGGTTGATCCTGGTCGCCTTCGCAAAGAACGTCTCGAAGTCGGTTCGCCTTTCCAGGTGGTTTTCCAGCTCCTTCTGGCGATAGCCCGTCAGCCAGGAGATGATCTGATCGACCTCGGCTTTGGTGCGTCCCTTCTTCTCTGCTTTCGCAACGTAATGCGGGTAAACCGCCGCGAAGCTCGTCGTGTAGATCCTGTGTTTTGCCATCGGCACTCCAGGCGTCCTCGTTCGAGCATATAGAGGCTGAGCCTGGGTCTCGTCGATGGGCGGCAATCAGGGGGAATTCCCCGCCCTGAGAATTGATCCAGTTCCTGGAGGGATAAGGTTGCTTCGAACCAGAGCGGCATCTAACGCCTCGAAGAGAGGGCTTCAGGGGCGCGAAATGGGGCGCTCATGGGAGAAGGACAGATCGCGGAGTGGGGGCTGCCAGCATGGGATCCGGCCAATTCTTTGGCTACATCGCATCGGCGCTGGTTTTCGCAACCTTCTACATGCGGACCATGCTGCCTTTGCGAATCGTCGCCATCGCTGCAACGTCGCTTTCATAACCTACGCCTCGATCGACGGACTGACGCCTATCCTGATACTTCACGGAGCATTGCTGCCCTTGAACCTGCTGCGTCTCCTGCAGATTCGTGACCTCAACGTTCAGGTCGCGCAAGCAGCGACGCACGAATTCTCGGCCCAGGCGATTCTGCCGTTCATGCGACGGCGCAACCTGCGCGCCGACGAAACTCTCTTCGCTGCGAACGATGTCGCCGAAGAACTCTACTATGTCGTAGAGGGCGAGCTGTTCACACCCGAGCTTCAGCAGACGGTGGGGCCCGGCTCCTTCGACGGAGAAGTTGCGCTCTTCTCCAGTACGGCGTTTCTGAAGGAGCGAGTGGAGCTCGCGGAGGCATCTGCGCGGAGGAGGTGCTCGCTTCGCGTCTCGGGCACGGCATCGCAGGCCGACGAGGATGTTGCCACATCCAGTCATCGCGAGCTCCAGCTGTCGCTGACGCAGATGGAGAAATCGCTGGAGCGTGTGCGTGAGCGCCGGCGGCTCGAGGAAACGGGCGTCTTCCTGCGCCGCGAAGATCAAGGCATTGCGCAAAATGTCGTCTGTGGACCACATGCGCATCTCCGAATGCCACGACTGCACACGTTACAATGCTGGCTGGCCCCCGCAGGTTTCACCGGCCCCGACCTGATTACGACATTTCGATCGGGCGCTTCATTGCCTCAAGTCCTTGCGGCATGGCCCCAGGCTGTCACCGGCGCGCGGAAGCGGCGTTTCATGCATCCGGTCGGATGCACCGTGAAATGAACCGCCTCGCCAGTCTCTCGTATTTGGTGTCGCCCGCCCTGGTTTCGAGGATGGCATCACGCGCATCCGGCACCACGATCATCGCTCTGTTCGATACGATGCGACACGTCAGCAGCTGACGGACGGGCGCTGCCGTTACGCGACCAACGCCTCGCAGGGGTTCCCACAGTTCATGCACTTCATCGTCGGAGGAAGGGGTCCGGCCTTCGCATTTCGCACGATCGACCAATAGCCAGAGCTGAACATCCCCGTTTGGCCGGCAGGAAATTTCCTCGACGACGTCGCTGCTCTCGAAGCCCACCGTCATTCTATCCCGGCAGAGCTCGTAGACGAGCACGCCTTCGCCGTTGTCACCGGCGTCGAGGACTCCAGTCTCACATTCCAGGTCTGCGTTCGATCTTCCTGCTCCCGGAGCCGCCGACATGAAGATCGAAGCCGAACCAACCACGCCGACCAAAAGGACACCAAGCACGATCGAGAACGTTGAAGCCGCTGGCATGACGATCCTCCGTTCCCGTCAAAAGAGAGCAAGCTTGCTTTGATGGCGGCCAAACGCGGGGCCTCGTCCAGGATGGCGACATGAACGGCGTAGCGGCTGCAGGTCCGTGTAGCGGTCCAACTCTCGCATTATGCAACATGGACGTAGAAGGCTCGAGACCGGTGGTCGCAGGCATGGTCTGGGCATCCCTCGGCGCTGCAACAACTACTCGCGAAAATGCCTGCGAACCGGGTCATGCGCGCTGCTCCGGGAAGCCGCGAGCGCTTCCTTCAAGTTGGGAGCGCTTGCTATCTTGCGTGCGCCTGTCATTCAGGACGGTCGGTAGTCGTCTTGGGCCAGAGCGAGACGGCGGCGGCCGCGGCTTGACGAACCGGTTCCAGGTCTATGTCCTCTCGACGAAAGGAGATCCCGAATGGCCTTTGTTGTCTATCGCTCCATTGGATGCCTTGCAGCACTGCTTTTGCTCGCCGTGCCACACGCAGTCGGACAGCAAATGGTCAGCGTGTCAGGCGAAGAGGTGAATCTCCGCTCTGGGCCCGGAACGCAGCATCCTCCGGACTGGATCTTGGGCCGGGGCTATCCGTTGCAGGTTGTCGGACGACGCGGCGACTGGCTCCAAGTACGCGACTTTGAGAATGACAAAGGATGGATCTATCGGCGACTGACCAGCACAACGGCATATCACATCGTGAAGGTCAAGATTGCCAACATGCGTAGCCGACCGACGACGAGTAGCCGGATCATAGGCAAAGTCGCTCACGGCGACACGCTGCGAACCCTCGAGCACAAGAGCGGCTGGGTCAAGGTCCAGCGTGAAGGAGGGTTGCGGGGATGGATCGCTCGGCGGCTGCTCTGGGGCTGGTAGTCACTCTCCAGCTGCTGCCCCGCGGCTTGCGCAACTGGATCGAAACGCCGGTTTTGCCCTGGCGGGGTAGACCTCGTCTCGGCAAAGCCGAGGCGGTTTGATCTTGGTGAGATCGAAAGCAACTGTGGTTCGGCTCTCCAGGCTGCCATTTACGATCGTGCTGGATAGCGGTTGTGACGGCGGCGCCGATGCGATCAGCGACGACATTGCCCGATGGATCTTCTCGTCAGCTTCGCCCGGGCATGCGATCGCGACAGCCAGAAGCGCTGCAAGAGGACCACAAGCAGAACGGATCATTCCACGCTCCAAGCGCGCGATGCTGTCGGCCGGCACTTGTGACGTCGGGACGTAGGAATTTGCGAGCCAATCCCACGCCACGCCCGCGACAGGACCGTGGTCACCGCCAGCACCAAATCGAGTGCGGATCGTCAATCGAAGGAGACGCAGCTCACGAGGCCTTTCCCGGCGTCAGCCTGTTCGAACCCAGGCCCTATGCCACTCACAAGCGTGACTCCCTGTTCGGGTCTAGCGTGGCCAGCCTGCATACCAAAGCGTTTACCGTAGACGGTCGAACGGGCTTTGTCGGTTCGATGAACTTCGATCCCCGCTCTGCGTCGCTCAATTGTGAGATGGGCAACCGGTTCGAGCAGTCCGGCTTGGCAGAAGAGATCCAGCGCGTGCTTGCCGACCAGGCTTCACCGCAAAAGAGTTATCGCCTGCGCCTCGACGAAGACGGACTCGGCTGGGAGGACCTTTCGCAAGGCAGCCTGCGGATCCTGAGAAGAGAACCCGAAGCCAGACCGCGCCGGCGCATCGTCGCCTGCATCGTCGGGCTCCTGCCCATCGAATCGCAACTGTGAGGGGGACTGCGATGCGGACACATTCGCGGCGGCCTCATTCAACTCGCGCGAGCTCGCGACCGCCACACAGAGGAGCAGCATCAGTCGCCACGCTTGAGTAGCCGCGTGACTCGTCGGTAGGTCGCATCATCCATCCGCGCCTGTGCTTTCGAGGCCCATTCCGGTTCGCGCGTGATCTGCTCGGGCCCGAACACCCCGGCAAAGCGCTCGGCATCGGCGCTGTCTTCGAACGCGGCATGGACAATTCTGCGCTCCACCATGAAGGCATAGTTGCCGGTCGCACCCAAACTCAACGCAAGGCGCTCCAGGTTCGCCCTCACGATCTTGGCTGATATCGTCGCTTCCAGCTTCACCGCCAGGAGATGTGGACGGTGATGGTCGCGAAGAAACTCCTCCCAGCCCATTTTTGGCATTTGATGAACCTCAGTTTTACTGCGGTCGAACGTCGTTATCGGACACCTGGGCGGCTCGAGCCGCTCGAGGTGTTCATTGCCGTCACGTTGCAATTTTTAAGGGTTGTGAGGTTGCGGCTCTGTGCCTGCAGGGTTGCAATTAATTAACGCGCGAGGCGCGAGGCCGTCGGTCAGGTCAAAGGCCCACTCTTTGATCGGCGGGCTTTTTGCTAGCAATGTCCTGTCGCCGAACCACCGAGGGCCTGCACCATGCGCCGTCGTCTCCTGCTTGCCGCACCACTCCTTGCCGCGCCGCTCGCCGCGCCTCTCCCTGTCCTGGCGCAGTCACTGTTCGGCGACCGGCCGATCCGCATGATCGTGCCGGTCGCGGCCGCCGGCGCGTCCGACATCGTGGCCCGCATCATGGCCGAGGCCATGTCGCCGCTGCTCGGCCGTCCGATCGTCGTGGAGAACATGGCGGGCGCCGGCAGCACGCTCGGCGCCAACGCCTTCCAGCAAACGCCGGCGGATGGGCAGACGATCTATGTCCCCACCAACAACCACGCGCTCATGAAGCTGATCTATCCGCAGTTCGCCTATGATCCGGCGGCGGACTTCGTGCCGGTCGCGCTGGTCTCGCGCCAGCCATTCGTGCTTGCCGTGCACACGTCGGTGCAGGCGCAAACCGTGCCGGAGTTCGTCGCCTGGCTGCGCCAGCGCGGCGCGGCGGCCAATTGCGGCGCGGCCGCACCGGGCGCGGTCAACTACATGGCGGCCGAGCTGTTCAAGCTGCGTGCCGGCGTCGACTTCACCATCGTGTCCTACCGCGCCGCCGCTGCTTCCGCCCAGGATGTGGCCGAGGGCCGGCTCGATTTCACCGTCGACAGCCCGAGCCTGCTGATGCCGCTGGTCCGCCAGGGCAAGCTGCGCGCGCTCGCGGTGACGATGGCCGGCGGCTCGACCCTGTTGCCCGGCCTGCCGGGGCTGCAGGAGGCGGGCGTGCCGGACTACGATAATGCCGCCTGGACGATGATCTTCGTCCGTCCCGGCACGCCCGAGCCGGCGCTGGCCGCGCTGCGTGCCGCCGCTGCGCGCGCGCCGTCGCCGATCCGGCGGTGCGCGAGCGTCTTGCGAAGGCGGGCTTCGAGACCTGGCCCGACGCTTCACCCGCCGCGGCCGAGGCATTGCTCAAGTCGGAGATCGCGCGGTGGACGCCGATCGTCGCGCGCCTGAAAATCCAACCGAGCTGAGGGACCTGACCGTGGGCGAAAAGATCGAGCAGCTCGCGCGGTTCGTCGCGCGCACCGGCTGGGACGACATGCCGGAAGCGGTGCACCGCCGCGCCAAGCTCGTCCTGCTCGACACGATCGGCGTGACCTTGGCCGGTGCCGCGCGGCCCGAGGTAATGGGCTTGAGCCAGCGGCTGCTGGCGGGCGCGGGTCGCGGCGCCACGGTGATCACGAGCGGACTGCCGCAGGCCGACACCCGCACGGCGGCGCTGCTGAACGGCATCGCCGCGCGGGCGGTGGAACTGTGCGAGGGCTCGCGCGGCCTTCAGCCGTCGCCGCACATCCTGCCGGGAGTCCTGGCGGTCGCCGAGCAGCGCGGCCTCGGCGGACGCGCCATGCTGGGCGCCTTCGTCCTGGGCTACGAAGTGGCGGGGCGCCTGAACCGAGGCTACACGCCGCGCGCCTTCTCGCATCCCAACGGGCAGCTCTCGCTGCTGGGGGCGGCGGCCGCCGGCGCGCGGCTCCATGGGCTGGACGGGGCGGGCATCAGCCTGGCCATGCGCGTCGCCACCACCATGCTGATGACGCCGAGCTACAACAACACCGTCGCCGGCGGCACCACGCTCAACCTGCCGGCGGGCATGGGCGCGGTGGCGGCGACCCTGGCGCCGGAGATGGCGGCGAGCGGCTTCGCGGCGCAGGAGGGTGCGATCGAGGAGGCGCTTGGCGTCATGGTGGGCGCCGGCTTCGATCCCGCGAAGCTGCCCGACGACATGGGGCGGCGCTGGGAGATCCTTGAGAATTACTTTCGCTTCTACGCCTGCTGCAATCCGATCCATGCCGCGCTGGACAGCCTGGCCGAAACCCTGGCCGTGCTGAAACCCAAGCCGGAGGAGGTCGCGCTGATCGACGTGCAGACCTTCGACTTCGCCTCGGTCATGCGCAATCCGGCGCCGCCGAACTACTTCGCGTCGAAATATTCGCTGCCGCATGCGGCGGCGGTGCTGATCGCGCGCGGCGGCCTGGGCTTTGCCGAGATCGACGACAGCGCGCTCGAGGACCCGGTCATCGCCGCCCTGCGGCCGCTGGTGCGGATAGCGGCGGACCCGGCGATGACGGCGCGCAGCACGCCGACGCTGCGGCCTGCCCGGGTCACGCTGACCCTGAAGGACGGGCGCAGCGCCACGGCGGCGCGGGAGAATTCCGTGCGCGACACGCTGAAGCCGGATCCGGAGCCGCAGGTTCGCGCGAAGTTTCGCGAACTGGCAGCGGCGCATCTGACGTCCGCGGGGATCGACGCGATCGAAACGGCGGTGGATCGCTGCGAAGAATGGGAGACGATGGGAGAGCTGATCGAGCCGTTGCGGCTGCACGCGGCCTGACCTGCTCCTCCTGGTTGCGGGCCGCCGCAACATGCCGGACAAAACCCGGCAACTTCGACGAGTTGCTGGGGGCGGCGCCGCTTGCTCCGGAGTGGTTGGTTGGAAGAGCGCGCTGTGGCGCTGCTGATTACATAGGGCATATTCCGTTCGGCTGAGTCCAGCCGAACGGGGTGTGCTCCAGCCGGCCGCGAGCAGACGGGTCACGTCGCGTAACGACGGCTTGAACGTACCCCGGAAGAGCCAAGACTATCGAGGAGCTGCCATGCGATTCGGCATTGTTGCCATTCCCACCGCCCACGAAGCTGGCGGACTTTTCGAGCGGGCCATCGCCTTCGCGGCGCGCGTCGAGGCGCTGGGCTTCGCCGGGCTATGGACCACCGATGCTTTCGCCCGCGGCAGCGCCACGCTTGATCCACTGCTCTTCCTCAGCGCGCTCTGCCAGGCGACCGAGCGCATCGAGCTGGGCACCTGCGTGATGCAGGTCCCGCTACGCCATCCCGTCGAGCAGGCGCATCGCGCCCAGACCGTCAACCTGCTGTCGCGCGGTCGCTTCCGCTTCGGCGTCGGCAGTGGGTCGACCAAGCACGATTTCGACGCCGTGCAGATCGACTATCAGCGCCGCTTCACGTTGCTGCCGGACCATCTCGCGGTGATGCGCAAGGTATGGGCGGGCGAACCGGTCTACGGACCCGCCATTTCCGTTTGGCCCGGCACGGAAGGCGGCCCGCCGGTCTATCTCGGCGCCTGGCGAAGCCCTCGCTGGATCAATCTCGCGGCCAAGCACTGCCATGGCTGGATCGCGTCAGGGATATACGCCTCCCTGGACGACCTGCCCATCGGCCTGGACATGTTCCGCAAGGCCGGTGGCAAGCGCGCCATCCTCGCCAACATCTTCACCGACTTGCGTCCCGATCCGCCGGCGCATCCGCTGATCGCGCACGCCAAGACGACGCTGGTCTGCGGCAAGTCCGAGGCCCGCGACCGTCTGCGCCGCATTGCCGACCTCGGCTTCGACGATGCGCTGATGATCGTGCCGTTTGGCGCGCCGGAAATGTTGGACGACGTCCGCGGCCTGCTGCCCTGAGGGGAGCCGACGCCTTCCCACGACAGGTGCTTTCCGCAATGATCCATGCATGGACAGGGATGAACGCGGGCCAGCAGATCGCTCCCGCCCGCGTTCTCCATCGCCGTCACCTTCCAGGGGCGTTGGCGCCGGGTTCTTCCGCTATCGATCAGTTCCTTGGCTGAGAGCCTTGTTCCGGCCACTGAGTCTTCGAGAACGAAGCGGCTCCTCCATGCACCGCGGAGGCCTCCGCCTCGAGCTCTCCGACGTACTCGAGGATCCGGCTCCTGTCGGGATCCGAGAGCGCGCTCGCGAGGTCACGCGCCCTGCGCGCGATGTCGCGCAAGGTCTCCGGGTCCTCCTTGAGTCTTTCCCGCCTCGTCGCCTGGCCTCCCGCGCGCAGGTCGTTGGCGGCAAACCTGTGCCCCAGTGCGCCTCTCGCCTTGCCCCTTGGGCGCGCAACCAAGTCGTTGAAAACTGAAGGCATTTTGATCGTGGGCTGTCTCATCGCTTCCCCTCGTGGCAACGCAAATGCTTCCCCCCGGAAGCGACGTATTGCGAAACCAGACATTTGGAGAAACAAGCTTGCAGCACAAGTGCAGCATCGTGGTCATTCAGTGACCAAGCGCGCCCCACGGCTCTCCTCCTTTGCCTGCAGGCCCGCGCCTGGTCCCTGGGGCGCCCGAATTTGGGCGGCGTCGCCGTCTCTCAACCCATATCAGCTAGCGCGGTTTGATCTCGCTTCTTTGCAAGCTTGATTCGAACCATGCCAGACGCACCCCATGAAGGAGCCCGTGTGTGGATTTACGAACCACACGAAGAGACTGACGGTTTGCGGTCCGTTTACAGGGAGGATGGACGGAACAAACGGTCCTCTGTTTGGGCTGGTGCTCCTCGGCGTGACGTCGAAAGGACGGCAGACCACTTCCGAAATCGTGTTGGCCGCCCAGACATAGCTGGCGGTGCAATCATAGGTGTCGCCGGTGGCAGTGTTTGCCAGGTAGGCACGTGCGGCGCCGCCGTCAGCGTCTACCGCGATCAGTACCCAGGGACCGCCGTTCCGCGTCGCCTGATCGGCGGGTGCGCTGCTTTGCGCCGCACTCGGCCCCGCGAGGAGGATCGAGAGAAAGCCCCATAAGACAACCATGGCAATCGGTCGTTGCGCCACATTCGCCTCCGTCTCTCGCCGGCAACCGTGTGCCGTTCATTGCCACGGCAACAGCCAATCAACGTGCATAGACTCGCGTAGCGTTGGCAGCAACGGCGCTGCGCGCCCAGCCTGTCGGCATTCACCGGCAGCGTGGCCAAGCGTCTGGCCGAACGGACGAACGAGGAAGATCTGACACGCCGGTTGGACCGTGCTCAAGGTCGGCCCGAGGGTGCGGGGAGTGATTCATCGTTGCGGCGCGGTTGTGGGGTGGCCCACGATCACTCGGTAGGTAGGCTGCCGGAGACGATCTCGTCGACCTGGTGCTGGTTGCGGTTGGCCCACGATCACTCGGTAGGTAGGCTGCCTCCTTCACTGGCGAGGACAAAGGC
>JAEZIF010000031.1 GCA_023416135.1 Pseudomonadota bacterium | reverse complement strand
GCTGATCGAGAAGCGCATCGACGATCTGGCGCGGCTGATGACGCTGGAACACGGCAAGACCCTGGACGATGCCAGGGGCGAGGTCGGCCGCGGCCTCGAAGTCGTGGAGTTCGCGTGCGGCATCGCCCATCACATGCGCGGCGACTTCACCGAACAGGTCGCGTCCGACATGGATTCGTGGTCGATCCGCCAACCGCTCGGCGTGGTGGCGGGCATCACGCCGTTCAACTTCCCGATCATGATCCCGTGCTGGATGGGCGCCATGGCGGTGGCCTGCGGCAACGCCTTCATCCTGAAGCCGTCGGAGAAGGATCCCAGCGCGCCCATGCTGCTGGCCGAGCTGTTCGCCGAAGCCGGCCTGCCGGCCGGCATCTTCCAGGTGCTGAACGGCGACAAGGTGGCCGTCGATGCGCTGCTGAAACATCCCGACGTGCCGGCGATCTCCTTCGTCGGCTCGACGGCGATCGGCGAGTACGTCTACCACCAGGGCACTCAGCGCAACAAGCGCGTGCAGGCGCTGTGCGGCGCCAAGAACCACATGGTGATCATGCCCGACGCCGACCTCGACCAGGCGACCGACGCCCTGATCGGCGCGGGCTATGGCGCCGCCGGCGAGCGCTGCATGGCGATCTCGGTGGCGGTCGCGGTGGGCGACGTCGGCGACAAGCTCCTGGCCAAGCTGGCACCGCGCGTGCAGGCGCTCAAGGTCGGGCCGGGCCTCGACCCGCAGTCGGAGATGGGCCCGCTGGTGACCCGCCAGCACCGCGACAAGGTCATGGGCTATGTCGACCAGGGCGTGAAGGAAGGCGCCAAGCTGGTGGTCGACGGCCGAGGGCTGAAGCTGCAGGGCTACGAGAACGGCAACTTCATGGGCGGCTGCCTGTTCGACAACGTCACGCCCGACATGACGATCTACAAGGACGAGATCTTCGGGCCGGTGCTGTCGGTGGTGCGCTCCCCGAGCTTCGACCAGGCGATCGGCCTGGTGAACGACCACGCCTACGGCAACGGCACGGCGATCTTCACGCGCGACGGCGATGCCGCCCGCGCCTTCGCCAACAACGTCAAGATCGGCATGGTCGGCATCAACGTGCCGATCCCGGTACCCGTCGCCTATCACAGCTTCGGCGGCTGGAAGGCCTCGATCTTCGGCGATCACGGCATCTACGGCATGGAAGGCGTGCGCTTCTACACCAAGCTCAAGACCGTGACCGCCCGCTGGCCGACCGGCATCCGCGCAGGCGCGGAGTTCGCCTTCAAGGCGAGGAGCTGACAAAGCTCCGCCAAACAGCGGCGAAGCTCCTCCCTGCCTCAAGGGATTGCATTGACGACATTCGGTGAGGCTTCGCCCTTCAGGGCCAGCCTCACCTCCTCGACCGACTGCAGTCCCATGCGAAGCATGGCATCTTCCGTCATCGCAGCCGAATGCGGCGTGAGAACGACATTCGGAAGCGAGATGAAGGGATGCTCGCGTTCGATCGGCTGGTCGGCGAAGACGTCAATGGCGGCGCCCGACAGACGCCCTGCCCGCAGATGGTCCGCGAGCGCCTGCTCATCCACGATGGCGCCTCTTGCCGTGTTCACCAGAAACGCCGTGGGCTTCATGAGGGATAGCGCACGAGCGTCGATCAGCGCTCTCGTCTCGGACGTCAGAGGCACGTGCAGGGACACGACATCGGAGGTCGTGAGCAACTCGTCCAGACCGACCGATGACACGCCCGCGTCCATCCCTGCGCCTGCTCGGGAGAAGGCGATCACGTTCATGCCGAGGGCCTGCGCGAGCTGCGCGACACGGCGCGCGATCCTGCCGAAGCCAACCAGGCCAAGGGTCCGTCCCGCCAGTTCCCGGCGTGCCTCATTCCTGACGACCCAGTTGCCGGCGCGAACCTGCCGGTCCTGATGATCGAGGCGACGCGTGAGCAGGAACAGGCAAGCGATGACATGCTCGGCCACGGACTGGACATTGGCAGACGGGACATTCGCGACGCGGACACCGGCCTTCGTCAACCGCTCGACCGGGATGAAATCGAGCCCCGTGCCATGCCGTACGACCGCCTTCAGGCAGCGCGCGTGATCGCCAACATCGTCAGGCAGCGGATCGCGGACGATGATGGCGTGAGCTCCGGCGGCGGCGGCGCGCAGGTCATCCGGTCGCGGGCTGCGAGCAACCCGCACCTCGGCGAACTCTTCGAGAAGGGACATCGCCCGGTGATGCAGCGGTGCCGTGACCATCACCACCGGTCGGCGCGCCTTGGCCGTGCCGTCTCCCTGTCGCGTGGCCTTCATTTCACGCGGTACCGCTCGACGGTCCGCCGGTTCAATTCCACGCCCAGGCCAGGTCCTGTCGGGACCGCCACGATACCGTTCTCCGCAACCATGGGAGGATCCGTAAGCTCGAACCGTATCGGGTCGTGGGCAACGGGATATTCGCACAGCAGGTAGTTGTCGATGGCCCCGAGCAGATGCAGCATCGCCGAGAACCGCACCGCGGGGCCGAAGAAATGGGGAACGCAGGGCACGTCGCAGGCTTCGGCGAGGTGGGCTATCCGGAGGCACTCGCTTATGCCCTGCCGCAGGTCGGGCTGGAGGATGTCCGCAGCTTCGGCGTCCAGGATCCGCTTCGCATCGTAGCGATTGAAGATTTCGTGCTCTCCCAGCGCGATCGGCGTGCCGACGGCCGCGGCCAGGCGCGCCGATGCCTCGATGGACCACGGCATCAACGGCTCCTCGAGCCAGAAAAGATCGTACTCCTCGAGCGCTCTCGCGGACTGGATGGCGTGCGCTCCCCTCCAGCCCGAGTTGACGTCCGCCATGAGACGGGGCGAGGGCTCTTCCCCCAGCGCGGCGCGCGCCCGCGCGACAAGATCGCGGTCCGTTCCGTCACCGAAGCCGATGCGGATTTTCACGCCGGCGAACCCCTGCGAGGCAAGCCTCTCCACCTCGGCGCCGATGTTCGCTGCTTCCAGCCGACCGAGACTGGCGTAGGCCTGCACCTCGCTGCGTCGCTGCCCCAGCAACTCGCAAACCGGCCGGCCGACCGCCTTGCCGGCGATATCCCACAGGGCGACGTCGATCGCGCCCAGGACGTACGATTCCAGACTCTGGTAGCGGCCCAACCGGTGCAGCAGCTCGAACATCCTGTCATGGAGAGCACCGCGTCGCAGAGGATCCATGCCGACGAGCACGGGCTTGAACGTGTTCTCGATGAGCGACACCACGGCGAGGTCGCCGGCCGGCGAGCCGTCGACGTCGGCAAGCCCCACGATGCCCTCGTCGGTCACCACCTCCAGCAGCACGATATATCGAGCACTGAGATCCATATGGGCGAAGCGGATGGGCCGATCGTAGCGGCTTTCGAGAACGGTCGTCCTTATGTCGATGATCTTCATTGGCCTTCTTCACCAGCGGTCAGAATTACGAAATTATTGGTAATAGCGAAATTCCTGTACGCGCCAGGAGGTGCGCGCTAAGGTAGCAATGTCCGAATCGAAGGGAGAAGCCTTCCGATGAACGCTCCGACTGATCTTGCGGCCGCTACGGAGAACAGGGAGAAGACCCTGTCGGAGCGGATTTACAATCAGATCAGGCGGGACATTCTCGAGGGCAAGCTCGACCCGGGCCTGAAGCTTCGCTTCGAATTGCTGCGCAGCAAGTACGACGCGGGCACCAGCACGTTGCGCGAGAGCCTGACGCGACTGACGGCCGAAGGCCTCGTGGTGGCGGAAGGGCAGCGCGGCTTTCGCGTCGCGCCGGTCTCGCTCAAGGATCTGTGGGACATCACGCGTCTTCGGCAGCAACTCGAGACGGAAGCGGTGCGCCGCTCGATTGCGATCGGCGACGATCGCTGGGAGTCCGAAGTGCTGGCGGCATATCACCGTCTCTCGAAGCTCCGCGACAAGAAGACCGGTCAGCTGCTGCTGCTCACGGACGAAACCGTGGAGCGGCATCGGACCTTCCATTTCTCGCTCTTCTCCGCCTGCGACTCTCCCTGGCTGATTCGCTTCATCTCGACGCTCCATGACCATTCCGAGCGCTATCGCCGCTTCTCGACGCTTCACGCCACCAGGCCGCGCAGGACACATGACGAGCACAAGGCGATCCTGGCCGCGATCATGGCCCGTGACGCGACGCTGGCCTGCAGCCTGATTCACGAGCATCTCGAAAGCACGGCAAAGGTCGTCAGCTCGATCGCAAAGGATTGGCAGAGCAAGGCCGCCTAGACTTCGCGGGCGACCGAGAGCATCTCGTCGTATCCTTCGATGACACGGTCCGGAATCTCCACCATCTCGGCGATCCGGTCGAAGTCCTTGAAGCCCGAGCCCGTGACGACGCAGACGACCTTGTCGGTCGGCGCGATGGTGCCGGAGCGGACCATCTCGCGGACGCCCGCGATGGTCACGGCGCCGCTCGGTTCGACGAAGAGGCCTTCGGCCGCGAGCAGCCGGACCGATTCGAGGATCTCGTTCTCCGATATCCCCGCTGCCGCACCGCCCGACTCGCGAATCGCCTGCAGCGCCCTGTTGCCCAGGAGGCCCGGATCGGCAGCGGCCAGGGCGCTGGCCAGGGTGGCCTTCCTCTCCGTCGGGACGACCGTCGCGTCGCCGGCCTGCCAGGATGCGGCGATCGGACCGCAATTCGCCGCCTGCACGCCGAACATGCGCGGCAGCGCGTCGGTCCAGCCGAGCGTCATCAACTCGTTGAACCCCTTCCAGGACTTGACGATGGACATGCCGCCGGATGCCGGATGGACGACGCAATCCGGCACCTGCCATCCGAACGCTTCCGCGATCTCATAGGCATAGGTCTTCTTGCCCTCGTAGCGGAAGGGGTTGTCGGTGCCGCAGTCGTACCAGCGCACCTGCCCGCTGTGGATCAGGCGGCGATACATCGCATTCAACTGCGAATAGTGCGCCTTCACCCGAACCAACTGGGCACCGAAGAAGATGGCCTGCGCCATCTTCGGCGTCGGCGTGTCGTGCGGACAGAACACGACGCTGCCGAGACCGGCACGCGCCGCGTAGGCGGCGGCAGACGATGCCTTGTTGCCGGTCGAATCGCAGGACAGGATGCCGTAGCCGAATTCGCGCGCCTTGGTGGCGGAAACCGCGATCGACCGGTCCTTCAGCGAGCCCGTCGGATTGCCCGTCGCGTCCGACTTCACCCACAATTCCTTCACGCCCACGGCCTCGGCGATCGAATCGCATCGCAACAGAGGCGTGTCCCCCTCGCCCAGCGTCACGATCTTCGAGCGATCGAGCACGGGCAGGAGCTCCTGCCAGCGCCAGATGCCGCGCGGCCGCGGGGCGAAGTCGTCGCGCTTCAGGTCGGAGGCGAGAGCTTCGTAGTTGAAGTCGGCTTCCAGGAGGTTGTCGCATTTGCGACACAACAGCAGATCCTCGTTGGCCGAGTAGGCCGTGTTGCACGCGACGCAATGAAATCCGGTGAAGTACATGAATTCCTCGATCAACGTCTGCTCCTCGCGAGCAGAAACAGGGGAACCAGGACGGCGATCGTCAGCAGGACCACCAGCGCGGAGATGGCCGGGAGGATCGGCACGATCTCGTGCTGAATGGCATCCCAGATCTTCACGGGAAGCGTCTTGCTGCCGATGCCGCTGATGAACAGCGTCACGACGACTTCGTCGAACGAGATGCTGAAGGCGAACAGGGCGCTGCCCAGAATGGACAGCCGTACCTGCGGCAGGATGATCCGCCGGAAGGTCGTGAAATGGTCGGCACCGAGGCTGCGCGAGGCCTCGTCCTGCACCCTGTCGAAACTGCGCAGCGCGCTGCCGACGAACACGACCACGAACGGCAGGGCGAGCACGCTGTGCGCCAGGATCAGGCCACCGATCGATCCCACCGCGCCGACACCGAGGAACACGCTGTATACGGCGATCGCGAACACGATGCTCGGAACGATGCGAGGCAGGATCAGGACGGCCTCGATGACTTCCCGGTACCGCTGGGGCAGCCGCCACAGGGCGATCGCAGCCAGCACGCCGAGCACGGTGGCGACCACCATGGTGCCGGTCGCGACGACCAGCGAATTGTAGAGCGCTTCCATCCACTCGGGGCTCGAGAAGAAGCGCTCATACTGGACCAGGCTGAACGTCGTCGGCACCAGCTCCAGGATCTGCGACGCGCTGAACGACATGGGAACGACGGCGATCACCGGCGCCACGAGGAACGCCAGCACCGGCGCCCCCAGCAGCCAGGCTAGGCCCCTGCCCCGCCTGCGGGAGCGTTCCGCCTCCGACAGCGCCGTACCCGTCATGCCCGGCTCACAGGATGGCGTTCCGCGGCATCCGCCTCTCGACGGCCCGCGAATAGAGGAAGTACAGCACGAGCGTCCCGACAAGGAGGGCATTGGCCAGCGCGAAGGCGAACGGCCAGTTGAGCACCTGGCGAACGTTGAAGTCGATCAGGTTGGAAATCATCATCTGTCGTGGTCCGCCCACCAGCGCCGGCGTGATGAAGAAGCCCAGCGACACGATGAACACCAGCAGCGCGCCGGCGACGACGCCCGGGAGGCTGAGCGGCAGCGTCACGCGCACGAAGGTGCGCGCCGAGTTCCCGCCCAGGCTCGCCGACGCCGCGTACAGGTCGCGCGGGATCGCCAGCAGCGACGTCACGATCGGGAAGATCGTATAGGGCAACAGCATGTTGACCATGACGACGATGACGCCCGTCTCGTTGTACATGAGCGGCAGCGGCTCATCGATGACGCCGATCGCCATCAGCAGCTTGTTCACCACCCCCGTCCTCTGGAGCAGCGCCATCCAGATGTAGTTCCTGATCAGTGTGCTGAGGAAGAACGGCACGACGACGAGCAGCATGAGGAAGCTGCGCATGCTTTCCGAAACCGTGGCGATCAGATAGGCGGCGCAGTAGCCGAGGACGACGCAGGCGATGCTCGTGGCGATCGAGATTCTGAGCGTCGTCCACAGCACGCTCGTATACAGGGGCTCGGACACGATCCGCTCGTAGTGCGCCAAAGTGAAACCGGGCGTGAAGAAGCTGCCCCAGATCACGTTCCCGAGCGGCACGAGGAACAGAACTGCGATGAATGCGAGCGGCGGCGCGAGAAGGCAGGCCGAGAGGCCATGCCGCCGAATCAGGCCTTCGATCGGAGAGCGTATGATCGATGCCTCCAACGTCAATGCGCCAGCAGCAGGCAGTCTTCGTGACGCCATGCCACGGTCACACGGGATCCGGACTCCAGCGTCTCGGCCAAGCCCGATGAAAGCGTCTTCACGGCGAGTTCGTCGCCACCTTCGAGCCGAACACGGAAGCGCACCAGATCTCCCACGTAGATCCGGTCCACAATCTCGGCACGCACGGCCGTCTCGGCGGCCGGCGCCATCGAAGCATCACCTTGGACGAAGCGGATTCGCTCCGGGCGAATGACCACGCAGACCGGGCCGGGCGCCGGCGTATCCTTACGTGTCCAGCGGCACGCCGTCTGCAAGCCCCGCCGCGAGCGGAAGTGCAATGTGTCGTCGGCTGGACGGACCTCGAGGTCCCCTTCCAGGATGTTCGATTCACCGATGAAGTCCGCAACGAAGCGATTCGCGGGGTTCTGATAGAGCTCGCCGGGCGTCCCGATCTGCTGCAGGCGCCCGCCATCCATCACGGCGACGAGATCGGACATCACCAGGGCCTCCACCTGGTCGTGAGTCACCGAGATCGTGGTGATCCCGAGCTCCTGCTGCAAATGACGGATCTCGAGCTGCATGAGCTCGCGCAAGCGCTTGTCGAGGGCCCCGAGCGGCTCGTCCATCAGCAGGACGGGAGGACGGAACACGACCGCGCGGGCCAGGGCGATGCGCTGCTGCTGGCCGCCGGAGAGTTGCCGCGGATAACGCGCCGCGAAGTCTTCCATCCGGACAAGGCGGAGCGCCTTGTCGACCATTGCCTTGATCTCCGGCTTCGGCAGCCGTCGCATCTCCATGGGATAGGCGACGTTCTGGAAGACCGTGAGATGCGGAAACAGGGCGTATTGCTGGAAGACCACGCCGATGTTCCGGCGATGCGCGGCGGTACGGGTGATATCCGCCCCACCGACGACGATCCGCCCTTCGGTCGGCTCCTCCAGCCCGGCGACCATGCGCATCGTCGTGGTCTTTCCCGAGCCGCTCGGCCCCAGCAGCGTGAGAAGCTGGCCCGGCTCGAGGACGAACGAGACGTCGTCGACGACGCGCGTGCTCCCGTATTCCTTGGACAGCGACGTCACTTCGACCCGAGAGCCGGACGTCCCGACAGGCTTCGACACCATCTTGTCCTGCGTCAACTGCCGCATCCCACCTTACCGAACCGCGACGACCATCTCGACTTCGACGGACACGTTGGACGGCAGCGCATTGACGCTGATCGCGGTGCGAGCGTGTGGAGCGGCCTCGCCGAAGATCTTCTCGAGGAGATCCGACGCCCCGTTGATGATGGCTGGCTGATTGGTGAATCCATCCACGCTGTTGACGTAGCCTGTCAACTTCACGATGGACTCCACCAGATCAAGGTCGCCGATGACGCCCTTGACGCAAGCCAGGCAGTTCAAGGTCGAGTCCCGGGCCGAAAGGTAGGCTTCCTCCTCGCTGATTCCGGCGCCGACCTTTCCGACGTACCGGCGCACTCCGTTCAGACGCGCGGTCTGCCCGGAGGTGAACACGAGGTTGCCCACCCTCTTCGCAGGCCGGTAGTTTCCGACAGGCTGCGGCGGGTTTGGCAGCGCGAGACCCAGCGCCGCCAGCTTCTCTTCTACTGTCATGCTTCCTTCCCGATGAGGCGGGAGCCGCTTCGCTCCCGCATGAGGTGCTGTTGCTCGCAGCGGGCCTAGCGCAAGCTCCAGGCGTTCCAACGCTCCGTCAGCTTGTCGAGATTGGGCCCCCACCAGTCGCCCTGCAGCAGGAACCCTTTTTCCATGTTCTGCGGCGCCGACGACAGGAGCGCAGCGACCTTCGGGTCGACCATCGGCATCGCTGCGAGGTTGGTGGGACCGAAGGCGATATACTTGGTGAGTTCCGCCTGCTGCCTGGCCTGAAGCGCGAAGTTTATGAACTTCATCGCATTGGCCGGATTCTTGCCGCCCTTCGGCACGACCCAGGCTTCGAACGTGAGCGCCGCACCATCGTAGCTGATGCCCAGGGGCTCGCCTTCGAGCATGTGCGAGATCGTACGCACCCATGGCGTCAGCACGATCTCCCCACTCTTCAGCAAGGGTCCGGGCTGGGACATCTGCGACCACCAATGCAGCTTCGACTTGATCCGGTCGAGACTCTTGAACGCGCGGTCGACGTCGAGCGGGTAAAGCTTGTCCTTCGGTACACCGTCGGCAAGCAGAGCAAATTCGAGCGAGTAGACCGGCCCATTGTACATGCCGCGCTGGCCCTTGAACTTGCCCAGGTCCCAGAACTCCGCCCAGGTCTTGGGAGCGGTCCCGGCGTTGAATGCCTTCGTGCTGTAGGTAAGCAGCATCGGGATGGTCACGCCACCGATGGCATACTCGCTCACCAGCTCCGGCACGATCTTGCTCTTGTCGATCACACCATAGTCGAGCGGCGTCAGGAGTCCGTCGCGAACGGCCGTGTAGCGCAAGCGGTCCGGCAGCGAAATGAAGTCCCATTCGACGTTGCCCGCCTGCACCATGGCGCGGAGCTTGGCCAAGTCGACGCCAGTCGTCTGGACGATCTTGATTCCTGTTTCCTTTTCGAACGGCTCGAACAGCGCCTTGGTCTGGCCCGCCTGGTAGCTGCCGCCGAAACCAGCGAACACCAGCTGGCCTGCCGCGCGGGCGCTCGTCGCGACCCACGGCGCTGCAAGCGCCGCGGCGCCGACCGTCGTCGTGGCCTTGACGAAACGACGGCGCGACAAAACGAATTCTGCCATTTGCTCCCCTTCCCGATCGTGAATGCCGGATGAAAATTTCAGCCTTGAGCATGGATCGAGATGTCCGCCTTTGTCAAAGAATTTCGATATTATTCTTTAACGCAGAAATTATTGGGATATTCGGCATACTGCTCATCGTGCAGGAACATCTCCCCGCACCATGTGTTCTCCGCGATTCCGCCCGCGCGTTCGCCAACAACGTCAAGATCGGAAGGGAAGGCGTGCGCTTCTGCACCAAGCTCAAGACCGGCGCGGAGTTCGCCTTCAAGGCGAGGAGTTAGGCCTCATCGGACCGCGGGCCTCCAGGCCCGCATCATGATCAAGCGCGCATGTGAATGCGCGTCAGCGGACCTGGAGGCCCGCGGTTTTTTCAGTCATTTCTTCTCGACGTTCCAGAAGATCGTGACGGCGGATTCCAGCATGCCGTTGATGTTCTTGCGCATGGCCACCGGCGTGTACCACTGGCCGACGAAGGCATGGGTCGGGTTCTCCGAGACCCGCAGCTGCATGGCGAGCGCCAGTTCCTTGCGCTCGGCGGGATCGCTCTCGTCGGCGAAGGCGGCGCGCAGCCTGATCAGTTCGTCGTCCTTGGGCCAGCCGAACCAGCCGTTCTCGCCGATGGCGTTGATGTAGGAGTTCGACAGCGGATCGACGATGTCGACCGATGCCGACGAGGTCAGGAAGGCGTTCCAGCCCCCCTTGTCCGGCGGATCCTTGCGGGCGCGCCGGCTGACCAGCGTCTGCCAGTCCATCGACTGCATGTCGACCTTGAACCCAGCCCTTTCCATCAGCGCCTTGGCGACCGGCGCGAGGTTGGCCAGCACATAGAGATCGGTCGAATGCATCAGCACGACCGGCGTGCCGTCATAGCCACCCTCCTTCAGGAGCTCGCGGGCCTTGTTGAAGTTCGAATCGAACTTGTCCTCGAAGCCCTTGAAGCTGGCATTGGGCGCGTCGCACATGAACATCGCCTTGCAGGTTTTGTACCACTTGGGATCGCCGATCACGGCGTCGAGGAAGTCCTTCTGATTGAAGGCGTAGAGCACGGCCTGCCGGATCTTGGGATTGTCGAACGGCTTGAACAGCTGGTTGAAGCGGAAGATGTACTGGTTGCCCCACTTGTTCAGGTTCGGCAGCTTGATGTTCCTGTCCGCCTCCATGACCTTGAGCAGGTCGTGCTGCGGCGTCTCGATGACGTCGACCTCGCCCTTGAGCAGGGCGTTGACCGCTGTTTGCTGATCGGCGATCGCCACCCATTCGACCCGATCGAGCTTCGGCACCTTGCCGCCCGAGAGGTTCGACGGTGGCTCGGCGCGCGGCTTGTACTTGGGATTCTTGACGTAAACCGTCTTGTCGCCGGGCTTCCACTCGTCCTTCACGAAGATGAAGGGGCCCGAGCCGGTATAGTCCTCGATCTGCTTGAAGGGGTCGGTCTCGGCGACGCGCTTGGGCATGATGAAGGGCACGTTCGACGAAGGCTTGCCCAACGCGTCGAGCATGATGCCGGTCGGCGCCTTCAGCCGGATCTCGAAGGTCTTGGGGTCGGCGGCCTTGATCTCGGCGACCTTGGTCCACAGCAGCTGCCCCAGCGTGTCGCGCGCCGCCCAGCGCTTGAGCGACGGCACGACATCCTCGGAGGTGACGGGCGTGCCGTCGTGCCATTCCAGGCCATCGCGCAAGGTAAAGGTCCAGACGAGCTTGTCGTCCGAGGTCGTCCATTTGTCGACCATCTGCGGCTTGACCTGCAGGTTGCCGTCCAGCGCGAACAGCGTGTCGTAGATCATGTAGCCGTGGTTGCGGACGATGTACGCGGTGGTCCAGATCGGATCAAGGATCTTGAGATCGGAGTGGTTGACGACCCTGAGCGTTGTCTGCGCCTGGGCAGCGCCCACCCATCCGACCATCAACGCCACAACCAAGCCGAACATACGCTTGCCCATGCCCGCCTCCTCTGAAGGCTATGTCGCCGGCATCGTCCTGCTGTCCTCGATCACCATCCGTGACGCCTTCTCGGCAATCATGATCGTGGGGGTATTGGTGTTGCCCGAAGTTATGGTCGGCATCACCGAAGCGTCAATCACCCGCAGGCCCTGCAGGCCGCGCATGCGCAGCCGCTCGTCGACCACTGCCGTGGGATCGGAGGCCATGCCCATCTTCGCCGTGCCGACCGGATGAAAGATGGTGGTGCCGATGTCGCCGGCGGCCTTGGCCAGCGAGGCGTCGTCGTCGCCGACCGACGGTCCGGGCAGGAACTCCTCGGGCCGATAGGCCCGCAGTGCCGCCTGCTTCATCAGGCGGCGGGTGACGCGAATGGCGTCGGCGGCGACACGGCGATCCTCGAACGTCGCGAGATAGTTCGGCGCGATGACGGGCTTGGCCGCGGGATCGCGCGAGCGCAGCCGGACCGTGCCGCGGGACGTGGGCTGGAGATTGCAGGCACTGACCGTGACGGCCGGAAAGCGATGCAGGGGATCGCCGAACTTGTCGAGCGACAAGGGCTGCACGTGGAACTGGATATTGGCCCGCTCGTGATCGGGCGAGGATCTGGTGAAGATGCCGAGCTGCGAGGGCGCCATGGTCAACGGGCCGGTCTGGAACAGCGCGTACTCGAGGCCCATCAGGGCGCGCCCGCTCAGCGAGTGATAGGTCTCGTTCAGCGTCTTGACGCCCTGGACCTTGAAGATCGCGCGCTGCTGCAGGTGATCCTGCAGATTGTTGCCCACGCCCGGCTTGTCGAGGACGACAGGGATGGCCATTTCGTTCAGCCACGCGGCCGGACCGATGCCGGAAAGCTGCAGCAGCATCGGCGAGGCGACGGCGCCGGCCGAGAGGATCACTTCGCCTTTGGTACGAACCTCGATGAGCCGGCCGTTCTGACGGAACTGAACACCGACGGCCCGCTTGCCCTCGAAGACGACCTTCTCGGCCAGGACGCCGGTCTCAAGCCGCAGGTTGGTGCGACCGAGGACCGGCTTAAGAAACGCCCGCGCCGACGACCAGCGCACACCACGCTTCTGGTTGACGTGGAAATAGCCGACGCCGGTATTGTCGCCGGTGTTGAAATCGGTCGTGGCCGGAATGCCCATCTCGACAGCGGCCTTGGCAACCGCGTTCAGCACGTCCCACTGCACGCGCGGCTCCTCGACCCTCCACTCCCCGCCGGCGCCGTGATGCTCGGTGTCGCCGAGGAAATGATTGTCGAGGCGCCTGAAGACCGGACGGACATCGTCCCACCCCCAGCCGGGCAGGCCGAGCTGACGCCAGTGATCGTAGTCCTGCGCCTGGCCGCGCATCGAGATCATGGCGTTGATCGCCGAGCAGCCGCCGATCACCTTGCCGCGCGGGTATTTCAGGCTGCGGCCGTTCAGCCCCGGCTCCTTCTCGGTCTCGAACATCCAGTCCGAGCGCGGGTTGCCGATGGCGAACAGATAGCCCACGGGAATGTGGAACCAGATCCAGTTGTCGCGGCCGCCGGCTTCCAGGAGCAGCACCCGCGAGCGCGGATCGGCGGACAGGCGATTGGCCAGGACGCAGCCCGCCGAGCCGGCACCGACAATGATGTAGTCGTATTTTCCGTCGAGGCGGGTAGCGGTCTCGGATGTCATTGCGGGTTCCTGGGCTTCCCTGCCGGCGCCCATTCTTCATAGCGCTGAATGCCCTCGGCGTCCCAGTC
This sequence comes from Pseudomonadota bacterium, assembly GCA_023416135.1. Lineage (GTDB taxonomy): Bacteria > Pseudomonadota > Alphaproteobacteria > Reyranellales > Reyranellaceae > Reyranella. The sequence continues at coordinate 3,922 of JAEZIF010000031.1, read as the reverse complement.
GCACCATGCCGGCCGCTGGCCGAGGAAGATGTGCTCGACCGGCCGCGTGCCGGGATCGTCGTCGAGCAGGGCGACACGCAGCAGCACGTTGGGCTCGCCCGGATGCTCGGCGATGATCTGCGAGCCGCAGACCGAGCAGAAATGGCGGTTCTTGCCGGGCGACGATTCGAAGATAGTGGTCTTGTCCTGGCCACGCAGCCAGCGGAAGTTGGCGCGCGGGACCGAGGCATAGACGTTGGCTGGAGCCGCGTGCGCTTTGCGGCAGGAACGGCAGGAGCACAGGCCGATATTCAAACCCGATGCCGGCGGCGTGACCTCGTAGGCGACGGCACCGCACAGACAGCTCGCTTTCATCGTCGCCTCGCTCAGATTTGGGAATAGCCGGAGCCGACGGCATCGATGCCGCGGCCGACGCCTTGGTCGATCCAGCCGAACTCCTTGAGGATCTGCTGGCTGTAGGTGACGCGGCCGTTGACCTTCTCCGCCGGTTCGCTCGCCAGCAACAGCGCGGCGCGCGCCATCATCGACGGCGGCTCGCCGCGCGGATCGTCGATGCCGTCGACCAGCTTGTGATAGACCGTGCCCGGCGTCGGCACCACGCGCGACGGCGCCAGAGAGCTAACGGCGATGCCGCCGTGATGGGCGACTTCCTGGGCAAGACCCTGGGTGAATCGTTCGAGGGCCGCCTTGCTCGCGCCGTACATGACGCCGCCGCGCACCGTCTGGTCCTCGTAGGGTCCGCGGCCCGGCCCGATCGCCGAGCCCGCGCTGATATTGACGATCGCGCCACTACTGCTCGCGACCATGTCGGGCAGGACGGCCTTGGCGAGGATGAACGGCGCGTGGACGTTGACCGCGAACGCCTTGATCCAGCGATTGGTCGGATAGTCGGCTGTCGGGATGTAATAATTGAGAGCGGCATTGTTCACGAGCGTGTCGATGCGCCCATAGGCCGATCGCGCCGCCTCGACGAGCTTCAGGCATTCGGCCTCGGAAGAAATGTCGGCGGCGACCGCCGTCGCCTCGCCGCCGGCCGCCTTGATTCCGGCGACCGTGCTCGCGAGCGAGCCCTTCAGCTGATGGTCGCCCTCGTTCATCGTCCGCGCCACGCAGACGACCTTGGCGCCTTCCACGGCGAACAACTCGGCGATCGCCTGGCCGATGCCGCGGCTGGCGCCGGTGACGACGGCAACCCGTCCCGTCATCTTGTGCATGGCTGCCTCCCCTTGCCTGTCGAAACCCCGGGCCGGAACGCTTGCAGGCTCACCCGACAGGCGCGCACAATCCGGCCAATAAGGGAGCGAAGCATGCAGTACAACCGCATTTCTGCCGACTGCCACCTCGACATGCCCTGGATGCCGCCGGACCTCTTCACGTCCATGGCATCGCGCGAGTTGAAGGACCGCATGCCGTACGTCGTCGACAGCGACGAAGGGCCGAAATGGACGGCCAGGAACGGCGCCAGCTTCGGCTTCAAGAACGGCGTCGGCCCGGCCGGCAGCAAGTACGTCAAGGGCAAGCACCACCGCGTGGACGTGATGGCCGAGACCGGCCTCTACGACGACGGCGCCAGGGACATCCGCCGCGTCTCCGACCCGCACCTGCGCATCAAGGACCTCGACCGCGACGGCGTCGACGCCGAGGTGATCTACGGCATCCTGGGCGCGGCCGGCCGGCTGAACGACAAGGACGCCGCCAACGAGATGCTGCGCATCTACAACGACTGGCTGAAGGCCTTCTGCAGCCACTACCCCGACCGCCATATCGGGCTGGCCTGCCTGCCCTACGGCGACATCGAGGCGGCCGTGAAGGAGATCCATCGCGTCGCCAGGATGGGCATCAAAGGTCTCGAGCTTTCCTGCTCGTGGGACATGGAGCCGATGTGGCACCCGATGTGGGAGCCGCTGTGGAAGGCGGTGAACGACGTGCAGCTGCCGCTGCACTTCCACACCTTCCCGAACGTGCCGCCCGACATGATCCAGAAGCATCCCGGCCGCGTCGGCCGCTCGGTATTCTTCACCGTGGTGTCCGGCTTCCAGATGAACCTGGTGAACATCCTGGCGGCGATCATCGCGGCCAACGTGCTGGAGCGTTACCCCAACATCCGCATCGCCTTCGGCGAATCGGGCTGCGGCTGGATTCCCTATGCGCTCGATCGCATGGATTTCGAATGGGAGGACCGCTTCACCGACCTCGGCCTGAAGATGAAGCCGTCCGACTACTGGCGCCGCCAGTGCAAGGCCACGTTCCAGTTCGACCGCATCGGCGCCAAGCTGATCGACGAGATGGGCGCGGAGAGCCTGATGTGGGGCTCCGACTACCCGCACGGCGACGGCGTGTGGCCGAACTCCACGCAGTACATCAAGGAACAGTTCGCCGAGGTCTCGCCCGAGGTGACCAGGATGATCACCTGCACCAACGCGGGCAAGTTCTACGGCCTGATCAACTGAGCCGGCCGTCCGCTCCGGACAAAACAAAACCCCAGCAACTCGTTGAAGTTGCTGGGGCTTTTCGTTCGATTTGGTTGCGGGGGCAGGATTTGAACCTACGACCTTCAGGTTATGAGCCTGACGAGCTACCGGGCTGCTCCACCCCGCGGCAAATCCATGCGTCTGACTTTTGACATCGTCTCGAAAGAGGTCCTGTGCGCTTGGAAGACCTGGCAGCGACCTACTCTCCCGTGTCTTGAGACACAGTACCATCGGCGCTGAAAGTTTTCACGGCCGAGTTCGGGATGGGATCGGGTGTTCACCCTTCGCTACTGCCACCAGGTCGTCGAAGCGCAGAGGTTCTTAAAGTCCGGGCACGAATGCCCTGGGTACAAGGCCGGCAGCGGACGTCGACCGCTGCACGGAACGAATGAAATCAAGCCGATCGAGCTATTAGTACCGCTAAGCTGAATGCATCACTGCACTTGCACATGCGGCCTATCAACGTGGTGGTCTACCACGACTCTCAGCGAGACCTAGTTTTGAGGCGGGTTTCACGCTTAGATGCTTTCAGCGTTTATCCCTTCACTACATAGCTACCCGGCGCTGCGACTGGCGTCACAACCGGTACACCAGAGGTAAGTCCATCCCGGTCCTCTCGTACTAAGGACGGCTCCTCTCAAGTCTCGAACACCCACAGCAGATAGGGACCAAACTGTCTCACGACGTTTTGAACCCAACTCACGTACCACTTTAATCGGCGAACAGCCGAACCCTTGGGACCTGCTCCAGCCCCAGGATGTGATGAGTCGACATCGAGGTGCCAAACACCACCGTCGCTGTGGACGCTTGGGTGGTATCAGCCTGTTATCCCCGGCGTACCTTTTATTCGTTGAGCGATGGCCCACTCACGCGGAACCACCGGATCACTATGGCCGACTTTCGTCCCTGCTCGACTTGTCAGTCTCGCAGTCAGGCGGGCTTGTGCCATTGCACTCAGCGGCTGATTTCCGACCAGCCTGAGCCCACCATCGCGCGCCTCCGTTACTCTTTGGGAGGCGACCGCCCCAGTCAAACTACCCACCATGCAGGGTCCCGGATCGGGATGACCGACCGCGGTTAGACATCAAAGATCAAAAGGGCGGTATTTCAAGGTTGCCTCCACCCGAGCTAGCGCCCGAGCTTCAAAGGCTCCCGCCTATCCTACACATCCAATCTCTAATGCCACTGCAAAGTTGTAGTAAAGGTGCACGGGGTCTTTCCGTCTAACTGCGGGTACCCCGCATCTTCACGGGGAATTCAATTTCGCCGAGCCTGTGTTGGAGACAGCGGGGAAGTCGTTACGCCATTCGTGCAGGTCGGAACTTACCCGACAAGGAATTTCGCTACCTTAGGACCGTTATAGTTACGGCCGCCGTTTACCGGGGCTTCGATTCAAGGCGTGAACCTCTCCTCTTAACCTTCCGGCACCGGGCAGGCGTCAGACCCTATAC
>JAEZIF010000527.1 GCA_023416135.1 Pseudomonadota bacterium | reverse complement strand
GTTCTGCGCCTCCTTGAGGCGGTTGGCGATGGTGCGGCGGAGCCGCGTCATGCGCACCCGCTCCTCGCGGTCGGCGCGCGAGCGCGGGCCGGCGGGCGCCGCAGGCTTGGCTGCGGCGGGTGCCACCGGCGCCGGGATCGACGAGAGGGCTACCATCACGTCGGCCTTGGTGGCGCGGCCGTCCTTGCCGGTCGGCTGAATCGCCGACGGCGGCACGCCGGTCTCTTCGACCAGCTTGCGGGTGGCCGGACCGGAGGCAGCAATGTTGGCGTTGGCAGCGGCAGGTGCGGCGACAGGAGCACTAGCCGGCGCAGGCGCGGGCTTCGGCGCAGCGGCTGCCGGTGCAGCGGGGGCAGCGGGCTTGGCCGCAGCCGCGCCTCCAGTTGCAGCCCCGGCCCCCGCCTCGATGTGGCAGAGCACGCCGCCGACCTGCACGGTGGCGCCTTCGGCGACAGCAAGGTCGACGATGCTGCCGGCGACGGTGGCGTTCACCTCGACGGTGACCTTGTCGGTTTCCAGCTCGCATAGAGGCTGGTCGATCGTGACGGTGTCTCCCGCCTTCACCAGCCACTTGGCGACAGTCGCCTCGGTGACCGATTCGCCCAGCGCGGGGACCTTGATCTCGACAGCCATTACTAAACCCTCCTCAGCGCGCGCGTCGGGCCCCCGATCTCAGGCAATCGTCAGCGCGCGGTCGACCAGATCGGCCTGTTCCTTGACATGGGTGCGCGCCGAGCCGGTTGCCGGCGACGCTGCTTCGGGACGGCCGATATAGACCGGCCGCGTTGCCTTGGCGTTGAGGCCGGTGAGCGCACGCTCGATGCGGCGATCAACGAAATGCCAGCCGCCCATGTTCTCGGGCTCCTCCTGGCACCACACCACTTCCGCATTGGGATACTGCGACAGCCGCACACCCAGCCGGCTGAACGGAAAGGGATAGAGCTGCTCGATGCGCATGATGGCGATGTCGTCGATCTTGCGTTTGCGGCGCTCGGCCAGCAGATCGAAGTAGACCTTGCCCGAGCACAGCACGACGCGGCGGACCTTGGCGCCATCGGTCAGCGAATCGACCTCGGCCAGAATGCGCCGGAACGACGAGCCCGGTCCGAAATCCTCGAGCCGCGAGACCGCATCCTTGTGGCGCAGCAGCGACTTCGGCGTCATCACCACCAGCGGCTTGCGGAACGAGCGGCGCATCTGGCGGCGCAGCGCGTGGAAGTAGTTGGCCGGGGTGGTCGGCACGATCACCTGCCAGTTGTCCTCGGCCGAGAGCTGCAGATAGCGCTCGAGACGCGCCGAGCTGTGCTCGGGCCCCTGCCCCTCGTAGCCGTGTGGCAGCAGCATGACGAGACCGTTCATGCGCAGCCACTTGCTCTCGCCCGAGCTGATGAACTGGTCGATGATGACCTGCGCACCGTTGGCGAAGTCGCCGAACTGCGCCTCCCACATCACCAGCGCATTGGGCTCGGCCGACGAATAGCCGTACTCGAAGCCCAGCACCCCCGCCTCGTTCAGGGGGCTGTCGATCACCTCGAAGTGCGCCTGCTCGGCGGCGACGTGGTTCAGCGGGATGAATTTGCTTTCGTTGATCTGGTCGACCAGCACCGAATGGCGCTGCGAGAAGGTGCCGCGACCCGAGTCCTGGCCGCTCAGCCGCACCGGCGTGCCTTCGGCCAGCAGCGTGCCGAAAGCCAGCGCCTCGCCGGTCGCCCAGTCGATGTTCTCGCCGGTGTCGATGGTCTTGCGCTTCTCCTGGAGTTGGCGCGCGATCTTGCGGTTGAGGTCGAAGCCCTTGGGAACTTCGGTCAGTGCGTGGCCGACCGAGGTCAGGCGCTCGAGGTCGACCGCCGTGACGCCCTTGCGATCCTCTTCGCCCGGGGCGACGGTGAGGCCGGCCCAGCGGCCTTCCAGCCAGTCGGCCTTGTTGGGCTTGTACTGGTTCGCCGCCTCCAGGGCCTTGTCGAGCTTTTCGCGCAAGTCGGCGTCGCGCTGCGCAGCGTCGGCAGCGGTGATGATTCCTTCGGCTTCGAGCCGGGCGGCGTACACTTCCTTCACCGTCTTGTGCCCGCCGATCTCCTTGTACATCAGCGGCTGGGTGAACATCGGCTCGTCCGACTCGTTATGGCCATGCCTGCGGTAGCAGAACATGTCGATGACGATGTCGCGCTTGAAGTGCTGGCGGAACTCGGTGGCGATGCGCGAGACGTGGACCACCGCCTCGGGATCGTCGCCGTTCACGTGAAAGATCGGGGCCTGCACGATCTTGGCGACTTCCGTGCAGTAGGGGCCCGAGCGTGCCGCGGTCGGCAGCGTGGTGAATCCGATCTGGTTGTTGACCACGAAATGGATGGTGCCGCCGATGCGATAACCGGCGAGGTCCGAGAGATCGAGGCTTTCGGCCACCAGGCCCTGGCCCGCGAAGGCCGCGTCGCCGTGCATCAGGATCGCCATGACCTGGGTGCGGTCGGTGTCGTGGCGCTGGTCCTGCTTGGCGCGCGCCTTGCCCAGCACCACGGGATTGACCGCCTCGAGATGCGAGGGATTGGCCGACAGCGAGACGTGGATGGTATGGCCGTCGAACTCGCGGGCGGCCGAGGCGCCGAGATGGTATTTCACGTCGCCCGAGCCGCGCATTTCCTCGGGCTGCGAGGAGCGGCCCTGGAACTCCGAGAACAGCGCCGTGTAGCTCTTGTGCAGGACGTGCACGAGGGTGTTGAGGCGGCCGCGATGCGGCATGCCGATCACCACGTCGCGGATGCCGAGTTGACCGCCGCGCTTCAGGATCTGCTCGATGCCGGGAATCAGCGATTCGCCACCGTCCAGGCCGAAGCGCTTGGTGCCGACGAACTTGACGCCGAGATAGCGCTCCAGCCCCTCGGCCTCGACGACGCGCTCGAAGATGGCGCGGCGGCCTTCGAGGGTGAACTCGGTGTGGTTCTCGACGTGCTCGATGCGCTCCTGGATCCACGCCTTCTGGTCGGGATCGGAGATGTGCATGTACTCGACGCCGATCTTGCCGCAGTAGGTCTTGCGCAGGCGGT
>JAEZIF010000524.1 GCA_023416135.1 Pseudomonadota bacterium | reverse complement strand
TGCCACAGCTCCTCGGCCAGATGCGGCGTCATCGGGCCGGTGAGCCGCACGAAGATCTCCAGCGCCTCTCGCTTGGCCCACTTTTCGGTCGCATCCTTGGGCTTCAGCCCATCGATGTTGCTGGCCAGCTCATAGAGCCGCGCCACCGCCTTGTTGAAATGGAAGGCCTCGATGTCGGCCGACACGCCGGCGATGGTCTTGTGCGCCGCGCGGCGCAGCGCCATGGCGGCGTCGGAGAACGCCGCCGGCTTGGGCGTGCCGGCGGCCGGCAGATCGGCCAGCGCCTCGCTGGCGATGCGGAACAGCCGCTGCTGGAAGCGCCAGGCACCGGTCACGCCGGCCTCTGTCCATTCGAGGTCGCGTTCGGGCGGGCTGTCCGATAGCATGAACCAGCGCGCGGTGTCGGCGCCGTAGTCGTGGATGATCTGGTCCGGGTCGACGACGTTCTTCTTCGACTTGGACATCTTCTCCGAGCGGCCAACCTCGACCGGGCTCTTGTCCGATGCGCGCACCACCTTGCCGCCGTCCACGCGTTCGACCTCCTCCGGCAGCAGCCAGGAGCCGTCGGCGGCGCGATAGGTCTCGTGGCAGACCATGCCCTGGGTGAACAGCCCCTCGAACGGCTCGTCGCGGCTGGTCATCTGCACCTCGCGCATGGCGCGGGTCCAGAAGCGCGAATAGAGCAGATGCAGGATCGCGTGCTCGACGCCGCCGATATACTGGTCGACCGGCATCCAGTAGTTGTTCTCCTCGCGGTCGAACGGCGCCGTCTCGAGCCACGGCGAGGTGAAGCGGTCGAAGTACCAGCTCGAATCGATGAAGGTGTCGAAGGTGTCGGTCTCGCGCCGCGCCGCGCCGCCGCAGGTCGGGCAGGCGACATGCTTCCAGGTCGGATGGCGGTCGAGCGGATTGCCCGGTCTGTCGAAGTCGACATCCTCCGGCAACTCGACCGGCAGATCCTTCTCGGGCACCGGCACCACGCCGCACTTCTCGCAATGGATGGCCGGGATCGGGCAGCCCCAGTAACGCTGGCGCGACACCAGCCAGTCACGCAGGCGGTACTGCGTCGTGCCCTTACCGACTCCCATTGCCTCCAGCCGCTCGATGACCTTGACCTTGGCGTCCTCGACCGTGAGGCCGTTCAGGAAATCCGAGTTGATGATCACGCCGTCCTCGATGAACGGCTCGGCGGCGACGCTGAAGCTCTTGGGGTCGGCGCCCTCGGGCATCACCACCGGGATGATCGGCAGGCCGTACTTGGCGGCGAACTCATGGTCGCGCTCGTCGTGGCCGGGGCAGCCGAAGATCGCGCCCGTGCCGTACTCCATGAGCACGAAGTTGGCGGCATAGACCGGCAAGGTCTTGCCCGGCATCAACGGATGCCTGGCGAGCAGCGGCAGCTTGTAGCCGATCTTCTCGGCGGTCTCGAGCTCGGCCGCGGCGGTGCCGGTCTTGCGGCATTCGGCAACGAAGTGCTGCAGGCCGGGATCCCTTTCCGCCAGGTCGACGACGATCGGATGCTCGGCCGACAGGGCGGCGAACGAGGCGCCGTACAGGGTGTCGGGCCGCGTCGTGAAAATCTCGAGCTGGCCCCGATCCTTGTTCTGAGGGGCCGCCCCCGCGGCGTCGGTCAGCTGCCAGAACACTCGCGCGCCGCGGCTCTTGCCGATCCAGTTGGCCTGCATCAGGCGCACCTTCTCGGGCCAGCGGTTCAGCGTATCGAGACGCTCCAGCAGCTCGTCGGCGAAGTGCGTGATCTTGAGGTTCCACTGGGTCAGCTTGCGCCGCTCGACCGGTGCGCCCGTGCGCCAGCCCTTGCCCTCGATCACCTGCTCGTTGGCCAGCACGGTATTGTCGACGGGATCCCAGTTGACCCAAGCCTCCTTGCGGTAGGCCAGCCCCGCCTTCCAGAAGTCCAGGAACATCCTCTGCTGATGGCGGTAGTAGGCCGGATCGCAGCTTGCCAGCTCGCGGCTCCAGTCGAGCGACAGGCCCATCGACTTCAGCTGCGCCTTCATGGTGGCGATGTTCTCGTAGGTCCACTTCTTGGGATGGACCTTCTTTTCCATGGCGGCGTTCTCGGCCGGCAGGCCGAATGCGTCCCACCCCATCGGATGCAGGACATTGAAGCCGCGGGCGCGCTTGTAGCGGGCGATCACGTCGCCCTGGGTGTAGTTGCGCACGTGGCCCATATGGATGCGCCCCGAGGGGTAGGGGAACATCTCGAGCACGTAGTATTTGGGCCGCACCTTGTCCATGCGGGCACGGAAGGTCTGACGCTCCTCCCAGGCCTTCTGCCACTTGGCCTCGGTTTCGCGGAAGTTGTAGCGCGCTGGCGCGGCGGGTGTGGTGGGCGTCGTAGACACGATCTGATCCAAAAAACGGAGTCTAACCTGAAAAAGACTGGGGCCGCAGCGGATGCCCGCTGCAGCCCCGATCGTCAAGCGTTGCGACGCGACGTCAGGAACCGCCGGCGATGCGAAGCTGGCGCGCCCGCGTAAGGATGGCGTTCTCGATATCGATATTGGTGCGCGGATCGACCTGCGCGTCGACCCAGTTGCCGCCTCTGGCCGAGGTCTGCTGCTTGAATACCGAGACCCGCACGCCGTCTGCCCGAAGTTCGCGGTCGAGGATGGTGACCTGGACCTTCATGCGCTCATTGGGTGTCTCGGACGGCGTGTACCAGTCGGTGATGATGACCCCGCCGAACGGGTCGGCCGAGACCAGCGGGATGAAGTTGATCGTGTCGAGGGAAGCCCGCCACAGATAGGCATTCACGGCGATGCCGGTGCCGCTGTCGGCCTGCTCCTTGGGCTTGGCGCCGAACAGGCCGCCCGGGCCGAAAATGCTGCCGTCTTCCCGGGTCCGGCCCCCCAGTCCCTGGTTGATCTGGCGCCTTTGATCGCCCGATGTGCCGTGCCGGCGCTCATCATCCTTCATCGCGTCGGGATTGCCACCGCAGGCCGACAGGCCAATTGCGAGCAGCCCCACATAAAACACAGTGAAGAGAGTGTAATTAGGCGAGCCCGGCATCAATGCCTTCCAGTTCTTTTGATGAAGATACCATAGCGCTACGGCGCACCTAAAGCGCGACAATGGCGTAAATACAAGGGGCGGTATGGCGCAGCGCAAATAGTCTCATATTAGAACTCGCAAACGTCAAATAGTTGTTTTGTGAGACTAACTAGGGGCTTCGAAACCGAAATACCGGTAGCAAAAGGCTGCGGGAATGGCGGAATAGTGGCCTAAAATGTGACAAGAACGCCACAGGTGCGGGGAGAATCGTGCGCCGGCGCGTCCATTTCTTGACCCCCGTTTGGCCTGAGTGTTCTATTAACCGGGCCGTATTGGCGGGGTCCGTGTGTCGCCGAGTTTCGGGCTTCCACTTCCGCCGGTCGGACAGGCCTTTTGGTACGTACCAGTCTCTGA
>JAEZIF010000461.1 GCA_023416135.1 Pseudomonadota bacterium | reverse complement strand
CGGGTCGTTGGCATAGGGATGGCCCGCGAACTCGGTCTCCATCAGCGTGCGCGAGGCGACCGCGCCCGGACGCTGGTTGGACTGGTTGATCGAGGCGATGATCTGGGCGCGCCGCTGCTCGATCATGTCGGCGTCGAAGCGCGGCTGCGTAAGCGCCAATCGCAGGAGCTCGAAGCCCTCCTCGCGATTGGCCGACAGCACGCGCAGGCTGCCGCCCAGGCGATCGAGCGAGGCGTTGAAGCTCACCGATGCCGCGGCATCCTCCTGCCGTTGCCGGAAGGCCTGCGAGCTGAGTGTTCCGGCGCCGTCGGTGAGCAGCGTAGCCATCAGGTCGGTTACGCCCAGCTGCCCCGAAGGATCCGACGCCGTGCCGCCGGCAAAGGAGAAGGCGAGCGACACCGCGGGCGCGCTCTTGTCCTGCACCAGCCAGGCCTTGATGCCCGACGGCGTCGTCACGGTCTTGATGTCGACCGCGCCGGCGGCAGCCGGCAGAGCCGAGACCGCGACCACCACGGCGGCAAGGATGCGCAACAGCCGTCTCACCGCATGCCATCCTGCGGAGTCAGCACCGAGGTCACGAGCCCGTCGGCGCGCCAGACGTGGCGGGCGGCGGCGGTCACGGCGGCGGGCGTGACGGCGGCGATACGCTGCGGCCAGGCATCGATGTCGGCCACGGTGCCGCCGATGCCGAGCGCGCTGCCGTAGATGCGCGGGCCGCTTTGCAGCGAATCCTGCGAGTAGATCGCGGCGGCCAGAAGCTGATTCTGCGCTCGCTCGACTTCCTCGGCGCTCACGCCGTCGTCGAGCAGCCTGCCCAGCAGACCGCCGACCGCGCTCTCGATCTCGACCATGGGCGTGCCCGAGGCCGGATGAACGCCGAGATCGAAGGAGGTGAGACCGAGGCTCGATGGGCTGTAGGAAGCCCATGCCGACAGCGCGAGCTTGCGCTCGACCACGAGGGCCTTCCACAGCCTGCTGGTCTCGCCGCCGCCCAGCAGGCGCGCCAGCACCTGCAGGGCATGGGCGTAGTGGCTTTCACCCTTGTGGTAGGAAGGCGCGAGATAGTAGCGCGACCATCGCGGCTCGGCGACGCGCGCATCGGCGCGCATGACCCGCTGCGGCAGGTCGGACGCGCCCTCGCCCGGCCGGCGCCGCGGGTCGACCTTGCGCTGGGGGATCGGCCCGTAGTGCTTCTCGGCGAGCTTGCGCACCTGGTCGGCCTTGGTGTCGCCGGCCACGATCAGGATCGCGTTGTTGGGCATGTACCATCGGGCATAGAACGCCGCGAGATCGTGGACGTTGAGCCTCTTCACGTCGTCGGCATAGCCGCTGATCGGCATGCCGTACGGCTTGTGGCGCCCGTAGAGCTGCTCCTGCACCGCCTCGCCCAGGAGCGCCGCCGGCGAATTCTCGGTGCGCATGCGGCGCTCCTCGAGCACGACCTGGCGCTCGGGGACCAACTCCTTCTCGTTGATGCGCAGGTTGGCCATGCGGTCGGCCTCCATGCGCATGACCATCTCGAGCCGGTCGGGCGCGACCGTCTGGTAGTAGCCCGTGGTGTCGTAGCTCGTGTAGGCGTTGTCGCGTCCGCCATTCTTGGCGACGATGCGCGAGAACTCGGTCGGCCCGACCGTGGCCGTGCCCTTGAACATCATGTGCTCAAGGAAATGGGCGATGCCGGTCTTGCCGTAGACCTCGTCGGCGCTGCCGACCTTGTAGACCACGAGCTGGTTGACGATCGGCGCACGGCTCGACGGCAGGACCACGACCTGCAGCCCGTTGGGCAGGACGAAGAAGTCGGACTTGCGCCGCTCGACAGAGAACAGTTTGGCGCGCGCGACCGACGGCGCGGCAAGCGCGCCGGCCGCGACGATTCCCGCGAGCAGAGGGCCGCCGAGCAGCGCGCGGCGGCGCGAGATCGCCACCCGGCTCAGAAGATGCCTTCGAGCAGCCCGCGCTGGCGCCGCTTGATGGTCGGCGTCTGGCCCGAGGCGGGCTGACCCGCGGCCTGGGCATCGCGGATACGCTGCTGCTCCTTGGTCGGATCGACGACGACGCCGCTTGGCGGCGTGTCCTGCCAGAAGATCAGGCTGTCGATGAATGTCTTGTCGCTGTCGTTGATGGTCTTGGTGTCCTGGTTGACCCGGCTGCGAATATTGGGGTCGATGGCGCCGGCACCGGCCTTCTGCACCAGCGAGGCTTCGGCACTGGTTCGGCCGGGGCCCTGGGCCGCGCCGGTCATCACCTGATTGCGCTGCGGACGCGCTGCCAGCGCAGGCGACAGCGCCTCCTTGGCCTGGTCGGCAGGCGTCACTTCCTGCGGCCGCGGCTCACCCGGTCGAGGCGGCCTGAGTTCGGCGTTGGGCGGCATGGTGAGCGGCGAGTGCGAGACAATCTTGAACTCGTCGGGCGACACCTTCTTGCCGCCGCCGAGATTCTCGAATGCACTGCAGCCGCCCAGCGCCAAAGCGCCCAAGGCAGCGAGACCTGCCGGTATCAGGATCGTGCGTCGCATCGTTCGTCCTTCGATTCTTGTTCTTGTCCACTGATCATGGCCGCATCAGGGCGCACGCTGTTTTTCGCCGATGAGAGAGTCGATGAGCATCAGACCGACGCCGACAACGATCGCCGAATCGGCGATGTTGAACGCCGGCCAATGCCAATGGCCAATGTGGAAATCGGCAAAGTCGAACACCGCTCCCCAACGGGCGCGGTCGATAACATTACCGATGGCGCCCCCCATGACAAGGCCGATGCCCCATCCGGTAAAGGGCCGGTCGGTTCGTCGCAGCCAGATGAAAAGGCCGATGCACACGGCGATCGCCACGGCCGACAGTACCCAGGGCGGCAGTGCGCGGTCGCCGCCCATCAGGCCAAAGCTGACGCCGGGATTCCACACGATCACGAGCCGGAAGAAGCCGTCGATCACGGGCACGATGGCGCCCGCCTTCGTCAGGTAGCTCAGCAGGAGCTGCTTGGAGAGCTGGTCGGCGAGCAGGGTGATCACGACCAGGGCCATGGCCTGTCGGTCGATGGGCCGCATCATACCTCGCTTTTTGCCGGGGGCGCGCCACTCCAGTGGCGCGTTTCCGCCTGCAGCGTGAGATGATCGCGCCACTGGAGTGGCGCGCCCCCGGCAACGATCATGTCGTCACCGCCCCTTCGCAGCGATGGCAGAGCAGCGGGTGCTTGGCCGACTTGCCGACCTCCTGCAAGACCTGCCAGCAGCGTGCACACTTGGTGCCTTCGGCCAGCAACGGCGCGACGCCGACGCCCGGAATGTCCGGCAGCTTGAAGTCGCTCGCGGCCGGCTCGCCTTCGATCAATTCGCCGCCCGACGTGATGCAGATCTCTGCAAGGTCGAGATCCTTCATGGCGGCGACGTATTCCCTGGCGACGTGGACGTGCGGCGCGGCCTGCAGGCTCGACCCGATGCGCTTCTCTGCCCGTTCGAGCTCGAGCGCGCCGGTCACGACGCGGCGCAACGCCCGCACCGTCTTCCACTTCTCGCCGAGGCCGGCGTCGAGCCACGCCGGCGGGATCTCGGGATAGAGCCGCAGATGCACGCTCTCCGCCGCTCCGTCCGGCACGTCCTTGGGCCGCGCCAGCCACGCCTCCTCGGCGGTGAAGCAGGTGATGGGCGCAAGCCACGCGGTGAGGAAGGAGAAAAGCTCCGCCATCACCGTGCGCGCGGCGCGCCGGCGCAGTGCACCGGCGGCATCGCAGTAGATCGCATCCTTGCGGATGTCGAAGTAGAAGGCCGAGAGGTCGACGGCGCAGAAATTGTGCAACTCGGTCGCGATCTTGTGGAAGTCGAAGTCGTCGACCGCCGGCCGGAACAGGGCGTCGAGCTCGGCCAGGCGATGCAGCACCCAGCGCTCGAGCTCCGGCATGTCGGCGTAGGCCACCTTCTCGGCCGCGGAATAGCCGGAGAGGCTGCCCAACAGGTAGCGCAAGGTGTTGCGCAGCCGGCGATAGGCCTCGGCCTGATGCTTCAGGATCTCCGGACCGATGCGCTGGTCCTCGGTGTAGTCGGTGCCGACCACCCACAGGCGGAGAATGTCCGCACCGTACTGGTCGCACACCACCTGCGGCGCGGTGATGTTGCCCAGCGACTTGGACATCTTGCGGCCCTGCTCGTCGAGCGTGAAGCCGTGCGTCAGCACGCCGTCATAGGGCGCACGCCCCCTGGTGCCGCAGCTCTCGAGCAACGAGGAATGGAACCAGCCGCGATGCTGGTCGGAACCCTCCAGGTAGAGGTCGGCCGGCCACTTCAGCTCGGGATTGCCCTCGAGCGTGAAGGCATGAGTGGAGCCCGAGTCGAACCAGACGTCGAGAATGTCCTTCACCTGCTCGTAGTCCTCGGCCCTGTACTTGTTGCCGAGGAAGCGTTCGGGCGGGCTTTCGAACCACACATCGGCGCCCTCGGCACGGAAAGCCTCGACGACGCGGGCCATCACCTCGGGATCGCGCAAGGGCTCGCCAGTCGCCTTGTTGACGAACACCGTGATCGGCACGCCCCAGGCGCGCTGGCGCGATACGCACCAGTCGGGCCGCTGCTCGATCATGCTGCGCAGCCGGTTGTAGCCGGCCCGCGGCACGAAGCGCGTGGCGTCGATCGCCGCCAGAGCCTTCTCGCGCAAGGTGCCGCCGATCTCGGCGATCGGCTTGTCCATGGCGATGAACCATTGCGGCGCGTTGCGGAAGATCACCGGCGCCTTGGAGCGCCAGGAGTGCGGATAGCTGTGGCGGATGCGACCGGAAGCCAGCAGCTTGCCCGCCTCGTCGAGCGCCTGGATGACGGCCTTGTTGGCGTCGCCTTTCGTGCCAGTGGACGTGTAGACGCGCTTGCCGGCGAACAGCGGCACGTGCGGATAGTAGCTGCCGTCCTCGGCCACCGTGTCGGGCACTTCCACGCCGTTGGCGACGCCCAGCTCATAGTCGTCGGCGCCGTGGCCCG
>JAEZIF010000176.1 GCA_023416135.1 Pseudomonadota bacterium | reverse complement strand
GGTGAACCGGCCTTCCGAGCAGGCGAGTTCCATCGCCGTGCCGATCGGCTTGTCCGGCAACAGGTCGAGCGTGCGGCGATACTTCAGCTGCTCATAGGGTGAACCGTAGGCCCACGGGTCCTCGGTGCGGTAGACCCCTTCCCAATAGGCGCGGCGCCCGTCGCCAATGGCTGCTGTCGGCTCGGCGGACCTCGCCGTCGCGGCCGGAGCGGTTCGCTCGGCCATGGTCCGTCCCTCGGCGATCAGCGCGGCGATGGCGCGAGCGCCGGATCCCGCGCCACCGGTCGCAGCCAATGCCGCATCGGTGAGGACGGCCTTGGCGAGGGCGCGCAAGCCGCGGACCGGAACCGCGCGGCGGCGCAGCTTGGCTGCGGCCACGGACGTGCCCAATCGGGCTGTGGCTGCCGTCGCGTGCAGCCAGAAGCCCGGCCGGCGCAGCAGGTCACCCGATCTCAGCAATTCGGCCAGGGTCACCGAATCGAGCGCCAGCCGCATGACGTCGTTCACCGACAAGCCGCCCAGGGCAGGCGCCTCGCCATGGCCGACGATGCGCGTGCCGCTGCGGAACTCGACGCGCACCCGGTCGATGCCGGCATCGACGGCGATCGGGACGAGACGGGAGAGGTCCTGACGCACCAGCAGCGTGCCAGCCACGGCCAGTCGGTCGGTCAGGCGTCGCGGGCTGAAGATCTCGGGTTCGAGGGCGAACTGCAGAAGCCTGGCCAACCCTCGCCAGCCTGCCGCGCACTCGGTCTCGTGCAGCAGCGCGCGCACGCGCTCGACGAAGATGGCATCGGCATGCGGCAACTCGTCGGGCAGACGCTGGGCGCCGAATGCCAGGCCCTCGACGATGGTCCGCCGGCAAAGCTCGGCGAGATCGCCCCGCCGGTCGGGCAGGGCCTTCAGCGGGCCGTCGCCACTGCCGCCTTGGCCGATATCGGCCGCCGCACACCAGAGCGCGTACTCGCCTATCGCCATCTCCTTGCTGCCGGCCGCCGGATCGGCGCCGCCGGCATGACGCTTGGACGGATTTGCGACACGGGGATCGGCGTCGAACGCCCGTTCGATGACGCGCATGCCGTCGGCCAGCATGGCGCGGACATCGGTCGACAACGAGCCCTGCCGCATGTGGTAGAGCGCGAGCGGCTCGGGCACTGGCAGGAAGGCCACGCCGGTGCGCGCGATGCGCTGGATGAAGTCCATGTCCTCGGCGGTGCGCAGGCTGGTGTCGAAGCCGCCCTGCTCGACGACCAAGGCGCGGTCCAGCACCACGCCGTGCATGACGATGGGCGAGGTGCGCGCCAGGGTTTCGAACGGTGCCCGCGCGACGGCAGTCGAAAACCAGGCCGGCCCGCGCCGTCCCCTCTGCGTGATCCGGCGCGATCCGCAATAGGCGACCTTCGCACCGGCCACGGCCTCGAGCTTGCCCACCATGCGCGCGACGAACGATCGCTTGATGCGGTCGTCGGCATCGAGGAACAGCAGCCAGCGGCCCGTGGCGGCCGCGATGCCGCGATTGCGCGCTGCCGAGACACCTTCAGCGGGCCCGTCGTGGGTCAACAGACAAAAGCGCTTGTCGCGGTCGACTAGGTCCCGGACGACTCGCCTCGTGTCATCGGTCGAGCCGTCGTCGACGACGATGGCCTGCCAGTCGTCACGGGTCTGGGCCAGCACGCTGGCCAGCGTCTGGGCGATCGTGCCGGCGGCATTGTGCGCCGGAATGACGATCGAAAGAGTCATCGCCACGGACCACCCGCATCCTGGCCGCCGGGGCGTCGACGGCGGCCGGCGCTCGCTGCAGTGGCGCCAATCGCCCTCACCAGACCACCTCGGTATAGCGCGGAAACGCGGAGAGCCGGCCGAAGCGCCGCTGCAGGCGGCCGCGGGCGACGCTGAGCGCGAGGCCCGAGAAGTGCCATGCCGACGCGAGCGGATGGTTCTGCAGCGCTTCGGTCAGCAGGGCGCGGGCGTCGTGTCGCCGCCGGGTCGCCGCGGCGCGGTAGGCGAACCAGTGGCGCGCATCGCGCAGATGGCGATCGAGCTCGACGGCGTGCGCGGGGTACTTGCGGCGGTATTCGTCGAGCACGAGCGCGGTCGACCGGAACATCTGCAGCGAATCACTCGACATGTTGCCCGGCGTCGCCCGATAGCCCACGAGGTAGCGCGGCACGACGGCGAAGCCTGCATGCTCGGCGACGCGAAAGCACATCAGTAGGTCTTCCGCCCCCTGGGCTCCCCGCGCCCGCAACGTCGGATCGTAGCCGCCTGCCTTGTCGAAAGCGGCACGGCGCATCAGCAGCGAGGAGCCGTTGCCGATCCAGTTGGCCGCACACAGGCTCTTCATCGCGTCGCCCTCGACGAGGGGGTCCGGGCCGAACGAAATCACGCGATCGGACTGGTCGATGCTGGCAAACCAGCAATAGGCCAGGCCTGTCGTCGGACCGCCGCGGCGTAGCGCGTCGAGCTGGAATTCGATCTTTGTCGGCGCCCACAGGTCGTCGGCGTCGACGAAGGCCAGGAAGGACGCGGCAGTTGCCGCCGCACCGGTGTTGCGCGCCGCGGCCACGCCGGCATTCTTCTGCCGGACCAGCCGCACCCGACGGTCGTGGCGGATCACGCGGTCGACGGCGGCAACCGATCCGTCAGTCGATCCGTCGTCAACGACGATGATGTCGAGATTGGCGTGGCTTTGCCGGCCGATGCTCGCGAGCGTGGCCGCAATCGTACGTTCGGCGTTGCGCATCGGCACGACGACACCGACGCTGTCTGCGTCTTGCTTCACAACGACCCAACCTAGCCAACGCTGCAGCCCAAGGAGCGCTTCACTCTGCAGCGATGGCGTAGCGCAGATCGGGCAGTGGTTGCGAGCGGTCGATCGCCGCACCGGCGTCGAACTTCTTCAGCTCGGGCATCACGCTTTGCGCGAACAGGCGCATGTTGCGCGCCGCTTCCTCATGCGGCATGCCGGCATAGGAGAACACGCCGACGAAGCCGGAATTGTTGGTCTGCCTGTGGATGGTCATGATCCTGTCGTGGACCTGCTCGGGCGTACCGTAGACCTGCAGGTCGGCGAAGAACTCGATCGCCTTCTGGTCGCCGTAGACCGCGAGTTTCTCGTTCATCTTGGCGTAGTATTCGTAGCCGCGCTGGTTCTTCATATGGGCGCCGGCAAACTGATAGTGGTCGAGCACCGTGCGGTAGTAGCCGCCGATGTACTTCATCGCCATTTCGCGCGCCCGTTCGGCACTGGGGTCGACGAAGATCCAGCCGGCCGAGATCGGCTGGGGCGCCGCCGTGCCGTTTATCTCGCGATAGAGCGCGTTGTACTCGGTCAACTCCTTCTCGACCTCGCGCCATGGCTTCTGCGGGATGATCAGCAGGCCGACGCCGAGCCGCGCCATGATGCGCGCGCTCTCGGGGCTCACCGCCGCGGCATAGGTACGGCCGCGGAAGCTCTTGAACGGCGCCGGACGGATGGCCGTGCGCGGCTGGCGATAGTGCTTGCCGTCATACTCCATGACGCCGCTTTCCAGGCCCTTGAGCAGCGCCTCGCCGTATTCGACGAACAACTCGCGGCTGTCGCCCATGTCGAGGCGGAAGCCGTCGAACTCGACTTTGCCGGCACCGCGCCCCAGGCCCAGGATCATCCGGCCGCCGGAGAGATGGTCGAGCATGGAAACCTGCTCGGCGACCCGCATGGGATCGTGCCACGGCAGCACCACGACCATGGAGCCGAGCCTGACGTTGCGCGTGCGGCCGGCCATGTAGGAGAGGAACTGCACGACATCGGGGCACATCGTGTAATCGGTGAAATGGTGCTCGACCGACCAGATCGACTCGAAGCCCAGCGGCTCGGCCATGTCGGCCAGCGCCAGCTCGTTGAGGTAAATCTGACGATCACTCAGTGCCCGGCCGGTGTTCTGGAAGACGGCGGCCATTCCGACGTGCATGAGGTTCCTCCGATATTCTGTCTCATGCTAAACGGTGGTTTACCTCGGCGGAAGCTTGATTCCGCCGCATTCGGAGGACATATGCCCGAGATGCGCACCATTTCTGCTGTCCTGTCCGCCGCTGTCCTGTTGCTCATCGCCGTGCTGCCGGCGCAAGCTCAGCAACAGACGCAGCAAGTGGCCCAGCAGGGCGCGATTGGCGTGCCGCAGATCGAGCAGTACTTCAATTCGCTGCGCTCGATGAAGGCACGGTTCGTGCAGAGCAATCCCAACGGCTCGGTGGTGCAGGGTACGCTCTATCTGCGTCGTCCCGGGCGCATGCGCTTCGAGTACGACGCGCCCTCGCAGCTCAAGATCGTCGCCGACGGCTACCAGGTGACGATGTGGGACAACGCCACGCGCGATTTCGGCCAGTGGCCGATCGGCTGGACCGCCGCCACTTTCCTGGTCAGGGACCACCTGACGCTCTCGGGCGACCTGCAGGTCGAAAAGCTCGAGCGCGTCAACGGAATGCTGGAAGCGACCGTCAGCCAGGTGCGCAAGCCGCAGGAAGGCAAGGTGATCGTCCGTCTGAGCGAGAATCCTCTGGTGCTGCGCGGCTGGACCATCATCGACAATCGCGGCAACCGCGTCACCGTTTCGCTGTCGGATATGCAGACCGGCCTGCAGCTCGCCGATTCGCTGTTCAAGAACGAAAGTGGCCGCTGAGGCCGCGGTTCGCGCTATAACCCCCGAATGAAGAGCGTGCGGGGACAGAGTTAAGTGAGCAAGCTGATCGTGCGGGCTTCGACCGAGGCCGATGTGGCGCGGTGCGCCGAGATTTACGCCCATCATGTGCTGCACGGCACGGCCTCCTTCGAGGTCGATCCGCCGGATCTCGCCGAGATGAAGCGCCGCCGTGCCGCCGTGCTCGACATTGGACTGCCGCATCTGGTGGCGGAGCGCGAGGGCCGCGTCATGGGCTACGCCTATGCCGGCAACTGGCGGCCCCGGCCCGCCTACAAGTTCTCGGTCGAGGATTCGATCTACATCGACAAAGGGGCCGTGGGCCAAGGCGTCGGCAAGGCGCTGCTTCCGGCGCTGATCGAGCAGTGCACGGCGCTCGGCCGGCGCCAGATGGTGGCGGTGATCGGCGATTCGGCGCAGATTGCGTCGATCCGGCTCCACGCCACGTGCGGCTTCGAGATGGTCGGCACCTTGAAGAACATCGGCTTCAAGTTCGGCCGCTGGCTCGACACGGTGTTGATGCAGCGCGAGCTCGGCACGGGCGCCTCGCTGCCGCCCGTCGGAAGCTGACATGCGCCTGATCGACTATTTCGACCGGGGCGCCGATCTCTTTCCCGACCGCGACTGCCTCCACGACGGCTCGCGCGGCTGGACGTACCGCGACGTTCGCGCGCAGAGCCACCGCGTCGCCAATGGCCTGCTGGCGGCGGGGCTGACGCGCGGCTCGAAGGCCGCGGTCTACAGTCCCAACCACGCCGCAGCCTATGCCTGCCTGCTGGGCATCGTGCGTGCCGGCGTCACCTGGGCGCCGGTCAATGCGCGAAACGCGCTGGAAGAAAACCTCTACATCCTGAACAACACGGATGTGGAGTTCCTGTTCTACCATTCGAGCTTCGAGCCCTCGCTGGCGCGTATCCGCGAGGCCTGCCCCCGGATCAGGGACTACGTCTGTCTCGATGCGCCGCCGTTCGACGGCTGGCTGGCACAACAGAATGAAACGGCGCCCGACCTCGGCGACGATCCCGACGGTGTGGCGTTCCTGGCGAGCTCCGGCGGCACGACCGGCCGGCCCAAGGGCGTGCAGATCACCAATCGCAACATCGAGACGATGAACTCGATCTTCTGGGCCTGCATGCCGGTGACGGCGCCCCCGGTTCATCTGATGGTGGCGCCGATGACGCACGCGGCCGGCGTCTGCTCCTTCCCGCTGCTGCCCTATGGCGGCACCAACATCTTCATGGGCACGACCGATCCCGGCGCCATCCTGGCCGCGATCGAGACGCACAAGGTTACGCACATCTACATGCCGCCGACCTTGATCTACATGCTGCTCACCCATCCCGACGTCGCCAGGTACGACTACGGCTCGCTGAAGCACCTGATCTATGCCTCGGCGCCGATGTCGGTCGACAAGCTCGCCGAGGCAATCAGGGTGTTCGGGCCGGTGCTCACCCAGACCTACGGTCAGGCCGAGGCCTGCATGATCTGCACCTTCTTCTCGCCCGACGACCATGTCGCCGCTCTCGAGAGCAGCAAGCGCCACAGGCTGGCGAGCTGCGGGCGAGCCTCGCCGCTGATGCGGCTCGAAGTGATGGACGACGAGGGCCGCATCCTGCCGCGCGGCCAACGTGGCGAGATCGTGGTGCGCGGCGGCCTGGTCATGCTGGGCTACTACAACAACGAGGCCGCGACGCGCGAAGCCTCGACCTTCGGCTGGCACCATACCGGAGACATCGGCGTCATCGACGAGGACGGCTTCGTCTACATCGTCGATCGCAAGAAGGACATGATCATCTCCGGGGGCTTCAATGTCTTTCCGAGCGAGGTCGAACAGGTTCTGTGGAGCCACCCTGCGGTGCAGGACTGTGCGGTGATCGGCGTGCCCGACGAGAAGTGGGGCGAGGCGGTCAAGGCCGTGGTCGAATTGAAGTCCGGTGCCGCGACCACCGCCGACGAGCTGATCCGACTCGCCAAGGACAAGCTCGGCGGCGTCAAGGCGCCGAAGTCGGTCGACTTCGTCGCGGCCCTGCCGCGCAGTCCGGTCGGCAAGGTGCTGAAGAAGACGTTGCGCGAGCCCTACTGGGTGGGCCGCGAGCGCAAGATCTAGGGGGACAGGGGCGAGTGCATCGGCAATTGCACGACTGGCTGCGACGCCTGCCGGCCAACGTGCAGGGCGCGCTCTGGCTGGTCGCGGGCGGCTTCATCTTCCCCGCCACGCGCGCGATGATCCGGTTGCTGTCGACGCAAATCGAGAGCGTGCAGACGGCGTTCTTCCGCGCCGTCATCTCGTTGATCCTGCTGCTGCCCATGATCGCCGCCGGTCGCGTCAAGCCGTGGCAGTCCAAGCGCATCACGGGCCATTTCTGGCGTACCCTGATGGGCACCGTCTCGATGGTGCTCGGTTTCTACGCCGTGTCGATGCTGCCGCTGGCCGACGCGACGGCGATCGCCTTCTCCCAGCCCTTGTTCTCGGTCGTGGTGGCGGCGGTGATCGCCGGCGAGAAGGTGCGCTGGCGGCGCTGGAGCGCCACCATCGTGGGCTTCGCGGGCGTGCTGGTGATGGTGCGGCCGGGCGAGGGCAGCCTGCAGCTCGGCGCCCTGGTGGCGCTCGCCAACGCCGCCACGGTGGCGTTGTCGATCCTGCTGGTGAAGCGGCTCAGCGATTCGGAGACGCCGCTGATGATCCTCACCCAGTTCGCGATCTTCTCTACGCTGCTGCTGGCGCCGCCGGCGATCTGGGTGTGGCGCTGGCCCGACTTCTGGGGCTGGGTGCTGGCGGTCGGCATCGCGCTCTCGGCCACCGTCGGCCAGTATTTCTGGGTGCAGGCCTTCAAGGCGGGCGAGATGTCGGCGGTGGCGCCTTTCGAGTATCTGCGCCTGCCCTTCGCGGTGTTCGTCGGCTGGCTGATCTGGGGTGAGATGCCGGTGATCTGGACCTATGTCGGCGCCGCCATCGTCATCGCCTCGGCGCTCTACATCGCCCACCGCGAGGCCCAGCTCGCGCGCGAGCGCAAGCGCGCGGCGATGGCGCCGGTCAATCCGTCGGAGAAGCCGCCCCCTCCCTGAGGAACCGGTCATGAACCGGTCAGCTTGGCCTCATGGTCGGGTTCGACGTGGATCATGACGGCCGCGCCCTGAAAGGCCCTGCCAAGTGCGGCTTCCAGGCGATCGCAAATCTCGTGCGACCGCTCCACGCTCATGCTGCCGGGAACGACCAGATGGAAGTCGATGAAGATGGTCCTGCCGGCATGGCGCGTGCGCAGGTCGTGTATCTCGATCGCTTCTCCGGCATTGAGCGAGATCACCTCGCGAATGCGCGCCAGCTCCCCGGTCGGGACACTTTCGTCGAGCAGCCCACTCGCGTTCTCGCGAACGACGCCCCATCCGCTGAGCAACACGTGCAGGGCCACCAACACGGCGATTGCGGGATCCAGAAGGTCGATTCCCGTCAGCACCACGAGCACGACGCCGACAATGACACCGAGAGACGTGATCACGTCGGCGAGCAGGTGCCTGCCGTCCGCGGCCAGTGCAGCAGAGCGGAGCTTGCGACCCTGCCGGAGCAGGACGCCGCACCACGCGGCGTTGATGACGGTCGCGACCGAGTTCACGGCGACGCCGACCCAGGGCGCGTCGATCGGCTTGGGGGCCAGTATCGCGCCATAGGCCTCCCAAAGGATTGCCAGCCCCGCGACGACGATCAGGACGCCGACCATGACTGCCGAGAGATACTCGGCCTTGTCGTGCCCGTAGGGGTGCTCTGCATCGGCTGGACGGGCAGCGCTCCGGATGGCCACGATGGCGGCCGCTGCCGTGAGGACGTTGATGATGCTTTCCAAGGCATCCGAGTAGAGCGCGACGCTGCCGGTCAGCAGGTAAGCTCCGAACTTGATCGCCAGCACGGCAACGCTCACGGCGAGGCTGCCCGCCGCGATTCGAAGAGACACGTGCGTTGACGGTCTCACTTGCGCGGTGAGCGTCCTACGCCTCTTGTCGTCGCCGCCTTCAGTCCACAGGAGGAGAAGCCTCGGGCTTGAGGAGCCAGGCGCGCGCCTTCTCGCGATGCGCCTCGGTGATGTGCATGCGCGCCGCCGTGAACGCCGCCACCAGGATCGCGGCATCGTCGGTGAAGCCCAGTCCGAGCAGGATGTCCGGGATGGCGTCGAACGGCAGGATGAAGTAGGCGAGCGCGCCGAACAGCGTGGCGCGGATCGGCAGCGGCGTTGCGGAATCCGTGGCGCAATGGAAGGCCGCGACCGCGTCCTCGGTGAAGGGTACCTTGCCCAGGGTCGAACGGGCCTTCTTCCAGAAGCCCCGGCGGACACGTGCCTCGTGATCCTGGGCTTCGTCGGCCGCCAGTCGGTCGGTCGTGCTCATGCCGTGAAAGTTGGCAGTTCCGGCCGTCTTGGCAAGGGGGCAGGAGCCGCTTAAAAAGTCGCCGGACACGGAGGAGCAGGAATGAACGTCAAGGGGCAGGCTGCCATCGTTACCGGCGGCGCATCGGGACTGGGCGGCGCCACCGCCTCGGCATTGGCCGCGGCCGGCGCCAAGGTCGCGATCTTCGACCTGCAGGACGAGCTCGGCGCCGCCAAGGCCAAGGAGATCGGCGGCCTTTATGTGAAGACCAACGTCGCTGATGCGGCCAACACCGAGGCCTCGGTCAAGACCGTCGTCGAGAAGCTCGGCGCGCCGCGTGTCGTGGTGAACTGCGCCGGCATCGGCCGCGCCGCCCGCACCATCTCGAAGTCGGGCCCGCACGACCTCGAGATGTTTGCTCAAGTGATCCAGGTCAACCTGATCGGCACCTTCAACGTCATCCGGCTCGCCTCCTGGGCGATGAGCCAGGCCGAACCAATGGATGACGGCGAGCGTGGCGTCATCATCAACACCGCCTCGGTCGCGGCGTTCGACGGCCAGATCGGCCAGGCCGCCTACTCGGCCTCCAAGGGCGGCGTCGTCGGCATGACGCTGCCGATCGCGCGCGATCTCTCGAGCATGGGCATCCGCGTCTGCACCATCGCGCCCGGCCTGTTCCTTACGCCAATGATGATGGGCCTGTCGGCCGAGGCCCAGAAGAGCCTGGGCGCGCAGGTGCCGTTCCCGCCGCGGCTGGGCGATCCCAAGGAATACGCCCAGCTCGCCATGAGCATCGTCGAGAACCACATGCTGAACGGCGAGACCATCCGCCTCGACGGCGCCATTCGCATGGCGCCGAGATAGGCGATGCGGCTGACAGAGATTCTGGCGACGGTCGCGCTCTTGGTGCTGCTCTCCCGCCCGGCGTTGGCGGAGCCGCGATGGCTTGCCTGCAAGTTCAACGCCAGCGGCAAGGAGCAGGGCTTTCACATGGTGTTCGACGACATGCGCGGCACCGCCGCGCTGTTCGACGGCGCAAGCCTGGTCGAGGGCAGCAGCACCAGCATCAACTTCCAGTCGCTGCGCACCCGCTTCCCGCAGTTCAACGTCACCTACAACAGGAACGACGGCGCCCTGGCGGTTTCGCCGGTCGGCGTCGGCGGCATCATGACCGGCGAATGCCGTCGCTCGGCGCCGCCGCCCGGTGCGCCGGCGCTGCCGCAGTAGGCGGAGCTCAGTAGCCCAGGTCGGCGGCGCGCTCGCAGCGCAGGTCGGCGATGCTGTTCTCCCTCGACTGCTGGCCGGGCGTGGTCTGGCCGTTGCAGGTGAAACGGATACGCAGCATCTTGGGATTCCGGTCCTGATTGCCGAAGATGTAGGCCATCGCCGGCACCTGGCAGCGCGTCGAATTCTCGCCGCAGATGTCGCGCACCTGCTGGGTGACATCGGCGGTCGAACTGGCGCCGTCCGAGCCCCACGTCGCCTCGAGAATGGTGATGGTGCGCGGCACTATCTGCGGGCCGGCGATGCAGTCCATGCGTGCCTTGAGGCTCGAGATCGCGACCTCCGACAGCACGAAGCGCTGCGGCTCGCAGGTCCATATCACCGTCAGCCGCTTGTTCATGTCCGGCCGGGGGTCGCCGTAGCGGGCGGCATTGGCGAACACGTCGCACGGGTACCCGTTGGGGCAGCTCACCTTGCCGGTGATGTCGGCGCCAAGCCCATCTTGAGGCAGGCCCCAATAGGCCCGCTTCAGCGACGCCGTCGAGTTCACCTTGCTGGGCTCGCTGTTGCAGGCGATCGCCGTCGCGACGCAAAGGATCACAAGACAAAGAATACGGCCCAGGCTCATGGCTCCCCCAAATTGCGCGCCAACCTACCTGCGAGTTGTCCGCGCCGGCAATGCAATTAGTGTGTCAAACGCAAAAAAAGGCGCGCACCGGGAGCCGGCGTCAGCCGCGACATCTCAGGGCATGGCTCGGTAGCTGAAGTCGTCGAATAACGTGACGCTGTCGGCCTTGGTCCAGACGCCGACCGCGCCGGGACCGGCGATGTGGCCGTCGTCCAGCTCGATATGGCTCTTGCCGTCGAGCGTCACGCGGATCCGTGCGCCGGCGAATTCCGCGCGCAACGTATGCCAGGCATTGGGCGCGACCGCCGCATCGACATACTTGATCGTCTGCCGTCGGCCGCGCTCGGTGTAGTAGAGCGACACGTTGTTCTCCAGCGCATTGGCCCGCGCGACGTAGTAGTTGTCGCCGTCCTTCCAGCGCCACACCACGCCGCCGGCCTGGTCCTCGCGGCCGGCAAGCGGCTTGAACTTCACCTCGACGACGCCGTCGGCCAGCGCCGTGCCCTGCTTGACGCACCAAGGGAACGGAGCCTTGCCCGACTGCCTCAGCACGTGGCGGCCACTCTCGGCATCGGCTGCGACGGTCCATTTCGGTGTCCCGCCGCCGGTGCTGCCGCAGGTCCAGCCGGCGGGCGGTGCTCCCGTCCGGTCGGCGTCGAAGGTGACGGTCTCGGCGTGAGCTGTGGCAGAGCACATCAGCAGCGCCATCGCGCCAATGATCTTGGCCATCCTCACGTCTCCCTGGCGTAGCGCTCGTACAACGCCATCGCGTTGGTCCACCGGATGTTCTGCATGAAGGTGTCGACGTAGGCCGCCGTCCGCGCGCCGTAGTCCATTTGATAGGCGTGCTCGTACAGGTCGAGGGCGAGGATCGGGCGGCCGCCCGCCAGCGTCATGGTGTGATCCGCGGCCCAGCTGTTGACCAGACGCTTGTCGCGCGGCGAATAGGTCAGCAGCACC
Source organism: Pseudomonadota bacterium (assembly GCA_023416135.1). Lineage (GTDB taxonomy): Bacteria > Pseudomonadota > Alphaproteobacteria > Reyranellales > Reyranellaceae > Reyranella. The sequence goes on along the minus strand of JAEZIF010000176.1, from coordinate 5,934 downwards.
CAGCCGGAGCCGCCGCCCAGCGCCTTGCCGACGGCAGCGAACTCGGCCTTCCAGCGGGCCGGATTGCCGAAGTCGCGGGCAAGGGCCTCGGCCAGCGCACCATCCGGCTCGCCTCCGCCGGCCAGGCTGTCGAAGTAGAGCTCGTGGATGATCATGGAGTTGGTGGCGATCAACTCCTCGCGCTTCAACCCGTTGATGACGAAGACCGGCGCGGCAGTGACATCGAGCGTCGCGAGCTGAGCGGTGATGGCATTCAGGCGCTTCACGGCGCCGCCATAGTTGTTCTCGTAGTGGCTGACCAAGAGTTTCTCCGACAGGCCCGGCACCTTTGCCGGGTCGAACGGCAGCTTCTTCATCGCGTATTCCACTTTGGGGGCGGATGATGGCGCCTGAGCAAGCGCCATTCGCGAAGGCAGGGACGTCGCAAGCATTGCCGCGGCGGCGATGGTCGCGGTGCCCGTCACATCGCGTCTCGTCAGCTTCTTAGCCATTTGTTCCTCCTGTGTTGAATCCTCCTACAGACCGAGAACGAGGGAGTAGATGACGCCTGCGAGCGCGCAGGCGAGCAGCACGGGGACCATGCCGAACCTGAAACGGAAGATGGCGACGGCTGCGGCCAGCGCCAGCGCCAGCGAAGGCATGTCGACCGACCGCAATACCGGCACGTCGAGCGACGCTCCCAGCCACCGCACGGGCACGAGCTCGGTGAACAGCACATGCAGCGCGAACCACACGGCGAGGTTCAGGATCACACCGACGATGGCGGCAGTGATGGCGCCGAGCGCGGCCCCCAGCGACCTGTTGGCGCGCAGCGCCTCGACGAACGGCGCGCCGAAGAAGATCCAGAGGAAGCAGGGCACGAACGTGACCCAGGTCGTCAACAGTCCGCCCAAGGTCGCGGCCAGCAGCGGCGGCAGGCCGCCCGGATCGCGCCAGGCGCCGAGGAAGCCCACGAACTGCGTCACCATGATCAGCGGGCCGGGCGTGGTCTCGGCCATGCCGAGGCCGTCCAGCATCTCGCCCGCCGTCACCCAGTGGTAGTTGTCGACCGCCTGCTGGGCGACATAGGCCAGCAGCGCGTAGGCGCCGCCGAAGGACACGACGGCCATCTTGCTGAAGAACAGGCCGATCTGGGTGAAGACGTTGTCGCCGCCCAGGCCGAGCCACAGCAGCGCCAGGGGCACCAGCCATAGCGCCAGGAAGACCGCGGTGATGGAAAGCGACCAGCGCACATTGGGGCGCGCGTGCGCCGGCGTCTCCTCGCCCAGGAGCGAATCGGAATCGGCAACCTGCTTGTCGCCCACCTTGCCGTGGCCGCCGCCGTCCAGGAAGGCCGGAATGTTGGCGCGACCGCCGACGTAGCCGATCAGTCCGGCGAGCAGGATGATCACCGGAAAGGGCACGTTGTAGAAGAAGAGGGCGATGAACGCCGCCGCCGCTATCCCGCGCAGGGTGTTGTTCTTGAGCGCGCGCCGGCCGACGCGCAGCACGGCCTCGATCACGATCACCAGCACGGCGGCCTTCAGCCCGAAGAACAGCCCCTGCACGATCGTGACCTTGCCGAACAGGACGTAGATCCAGCTCAAGGCCATGATCGAGACCAGGCCGGGCAGCACGAACAGCGTGCCGGCGAGAAGCCCACCCCTGGTCTTGTGCATCAGCCAGCCGATGTAGGTGGCGAGTTGCTGCGCTTCGGGACCGGGCAGCAGGGTGCAGTAGTTCAGCGCCTGCAGGAAGCGCTGGTCGCCGATCCACTTCTTCTCCTCGACGATGATGCGATGCATGACCGCGATCTGGCCGGCCGGTCCGCCGAACGACAGGGCGGCGATGCGCGCCCACACCTTCATCGCCTCGCCGAACGGCACGCCGTGGCGCGGCACGTCCGTGGCTTGGTGGAGGGGAACGTCCGTCATCGTGCTTCGTCCTCGATCTGGCTGCTGAGTGACCGGTAGAGGTCGTCCAGCACCGCGCCGCCACGCGCCAGCCGCTCTTCGTCGTCGCGCTGACCGCTGGCGATACCGGCCATGACGATGCGGATGCCCGCGGTCTCCTCGCGGCCATACTTGCCGTCCTTGAGGTCGATATCGTGAATGATCTCGCCGATCGCCGTCAGCGCTGCGTCGTGCAGGCCGGCGCGCTGCAGCAGCACCTCGAAGGTGCAGCGGTCGCCCTCGTGGGTATACTCGCCTTCGAACATGTCGAAGCGCACTTCGCCGGCGCGCGGCAGGTAGGCGCGGCCGGGGACGAACTTGAAGTGGACACCCGGATCGATGAAGCGGCGGATCAGCCAGGCCGAGGCGATGCGGTCGATCTGCACGGCCTCGCGCGTCACCCAGACCTTGCCGCGCAGGGCGTCGCCGCCGGGCGCCTGCGGAGCTTGTGTCGGCTCGCTCATGTCGCCTCCTTCCTGCAGTCGGGCCTCGAGGTCGGCGAGGTTCCTTTCGGCGATTTCCCTTCCATCGGCGGCGAAGAAGTCGATGGCCCTGGACTCGAGAAGCTGCCGGCGCAGGCGAACCACCTGGGCGGCGACGTCCACCGCGGCGGCATCGGATGGATCGTCATCGAGACGTGTCGTGAGGGCTGCGGCCTCCGTGGCAATGCGCTCGTAGTCCTCGTTGCGAACGCGCTCGAAGGTCGTCCGAAGCTCCTCATCGGTCAGCCCCTCGACCAGCTCGGCCTCGCATACCAACGCCTCGCCGCCGAGTTCGACGATCTCCTTGGCGAGCCAGGCGAAATCTTCGCGTGTCTCGCTGTTGTCGGGCAGCGCATAGACCGCGTTTTTGACCGTCACCGCGCCGAGCGACTGCAGCCGGCGCCACACCTTGACCCGCGCGTAGGCCGGCTTCGCCGGCAATTGATGGAGCAGAAACAGCCACTTGGGGCCCCCGTTACGGGCAATCGACATGATGCACCTGTAGCTTCATTCTCGATGATCTGCAACACATGTATCTTTTCTCTTGCCAAAATCACAACTGAAGCGTAATGGACCAAGAAACACCTGTATCAAGGAGCGGCCATGCCTTTCCAGGCCAAACCCATCTCCTTCAAGCCCGTCCGGCTCAAGGGGCTGTCGCCCAGGCTGATCGCGAGCCACTACGAAAACAACTACGGTGGCGCCGTCCGACGCTTGAATGCGATCCGCGCCGAACTTGCTGCGGCTGATCCTGGCGCCGTCCCGCCCTTCCGCCTGAGCGGGCTGAAGCGCGAGGAACTGATCGCCACCAATTCGATGCTGCTGCACGAGGCCTATTTCGAGGCCTTGGGTGAGGGCGGTGGCGGCGACCCGGACGGCGTGCTGGCCGAGGCGATGGCGCGCGATTTCGGCTCTGTCGCCAGGTGGCGTGCCGAGTTCGTCGCCATGGGCAAGGCGCTGCGCGGCGGCTCGGGCTGGGTGCTGCTCTCGCGCTCGCCGCACGACAGCACGCTTTGCAATGTCTGGTCGGCCGATCACACGCACACGATGGCGGGCGGCACGGTCGTGCTCGCGCTCGACATGTACGAGCACTCCTACGCCATCGATTTCGGCGCCAATGCCGATGGCTATGTCGATGCCTTCATGGCCAACATCGCCTGGGAGCGCATCGCTGACCGCTTCACCGGTACTGCGCCGGCTGCTCGGCCGAACACGCTCGACACTCTTGCTGCGCGACGGTTGATCGAGAGCGATCCGGACATCCTCGTCATCGACGCCCGCCTCCCGGACGATGCGGCTGCGGTGCCGGTGCGTCTGCCGCGCGCCCGGCGCGCACCACCCGGCCAGGTCGACGCCGTCGCCGCCTCGCTGCCCAGGGGCGCCAAGGCCGTCGTGTACTGCGCCTGGGGTTTCGAGATCGGGGGCGATTGCGCCGCGAAGCTGCGCGAGCGCGGCATCGATGCCGTCGCGGTCGCGGGCGGCATCGGTGCCTGGCGCGCCGACGGCATGCCGACTGAACCTATCGAGGAAGGAGAACCGTCATGAAGTGGGTCACCCGCGAGCGTCCGAAGATCGATCGCATTGCCTGCCCATGGCTGATCGAGCGCTTCGTCGAAAAGCAGCCGGAGTTCCTTTACGTGCCGGCGGACCGCGTGCTGGCGACGGCGGAGGAAACCGGGGCGATCCCCTACGACATTCCAGGCGTGAAGTTCAGCCACGTCGGCGACAAGTGCAGCTTCGACGCCTTCATCGCCGAGTACAAGCTCGACGCGCCAGGCCTCGACAGGTTGGCCGAAATCGTGCGTGGCGCCGACACGTCCAGGCTCGATCTCGCACCCCAGTCGCCCGGGCTGTTCGCCATCTCGCTCGGCCTCAGCCACCTCTACAAGGACGACCACGAGATGCTGCGCTACGGCATGGTGATGTACGACGCGCTCTATGCCTGGTGCCGTAGCCTGACCGGCGAGACCCATAACTGGCCACCCAAGATGTGAGGTCGTCATGTCCGGACCTCCGCTGCGCTTCGCCGGCCACGTCGATTTGCCGGAGCACCAGGGCAAGGGCGGCTTCGATCACGCCGCCGTCCATGCTGCGAGCGGGCACGTCTACGTGGCGCACACCGCCAACGACTCGATCGATGTGTTCGATCCGGCGAGGCGCCGCTACCTCTTCTCGGTGCCCGGCCTGCCGGGAGTCGCCGGCGCGCTGATGAGCGACGAAGCCGAGCTCGTCTTCTCGTCCAATCGCGCGGCCAACACGATCGGCGTGTTCGCGCCGGGACCCGATCCATCGGTGCGCATCGTCGACGTCGGCGTGCGGCCCAACGGCCTTGCCTACGACCATCGGCGGCGACTGGTGCTCGTCGCCAATGTCGGCGATCCGACGGTGGCGGGTTCGCACACGCTGTCGATGATCGATCTCGCGAAGGATGGACGACGGACCGAGATCGCCGTGCGCGGCCGCACGCGCTGGGCGGTATACGCGCCCGAAGAAGACCTCTTCTTCGTCAACATCATGGAGCCGCCGGAGATCGTGGTCGTCGATCCGCGGCAGCCCGACCGCATCGCGCGAACCATGGCCATCGGCCACGCCGGACCGCACGGCCTCGATTTCGACGAAGCCACGCACCGGCTGTTCTGTGCGTGCGACGCCGGCGTGCTGGTCACCCTCGATGCCCGCTCGGGCAAGGTCCTCGACGAGAAGCCGCTGAGCGGCGTGCCCGACGTGGTGTTCTTCAACCGTCAACGCCGGCATCTCTATGTCGCTGTCGGCGATCCAGGGGTGATCGAGGTCTTTGCAGCGTCGTCGATGACACGGCTCGCGACCGTCGAGACCGAACGCGGCGCCCATACCACGGCACTGTCGCCGGCCGGCAACTGGGTCTGTGCGTTCCTGCCGCTCAGCCATCGCGTGGCGATGTTCGAGGCCTGAAGGATCACGTGGGAGCGTAACAGTCGAACGATGCGCCCTTCATGGTTTCGCGCTTGGCGCGATACTGCACCACGCCCTTGAAACGGGCCGAGGCACCCCGCGCGTGGCAGTAATCTTCGGCCAGCGGGCGTCCTTCGGCCTCGTTCCTGGCGTGGGTGACGACCACCGAGGCGCCGTCGCCCTTGGCTTCCCGCAGGTTCGACGTCCGGTAAGGATTTTCGACACACGCGCCGAGCGTCAGCGCCACGAGCAGGCCCGTGACGAAATTGTAGGAGTGCTGCAGCATCGATGAGCAAAGCTGCTCCCGTCGTCATTACGGTGACCTGACAGGCGGTGCTGATATACTGGGGCCATGACCGACACATCCCCGTCACCGATTCCCGACCGCCTTTCGACCAATCCCAAGAGCCCGTACTACGACGAGGCCCTGCTGGCGCGCGGCGTCGGCATCAAGTTCGACGGTCAGGAGAAGACCAACGTCGAGGAGTACTGCATCAGCGAGGGCTGGATCCGCGTCGCCGTCGGCAAGACCGTCGATCGCAAGGGCAACCCGCTCACCATCAAGCTCACCGGTAAGGTCGAGCCTTATC